>JBBQGP010000100.1:0-19414 GCA_038323095.1 Chloroflexia bacterium
AAATCCGTTTTTGTCGGGATTGGAAATCCCTCCTACATAAAGACTGGCTGAATAGTTACGAAGGTTCTTTGTTTGAAATTTGATTGCGCTCAAAGCCAGTCTATTGTAAACTTAGCCTAATAGGGATACATTTAGAACCAAAAATTTCCTAATTCAAAGCTAAAATTGGGTAAAGCAAAGAGGAGAGAGCGGCAATGACAACGGATTTGAATGAGCCAGTATTCAAAAAATATCAGGCGGAACTAGACCAGGCGGTTAAACGCTATGCCAAAGCAATGGGCTTTCTTGACCGCCCGCCCGATGTACCGGTCGGTCAAACCCCTAAAGAAGTAGTCTGGACGCGCAATAAGGCCAAGCTGTATCATTATCTGCCGCAAGGCCCGCGCCGCTATAAAGAACCCATCCTGATGATTTACTCCTTGATGAACAAAGCCTTTATTATAGACTTGCGTCCTGGTTCAAGCATGATTGAGTTTTTGGTGAAGCAGGGATATGACCTATATTTGCTGGATTGGGGTGTTCCCGGTCTGGAAGATAAAGATATGAAGCTGGATGATTACGTGATGGATTATATGCCGCGTGTAATCAAGCGAACTTTGCGCTATGCCGGAGCGGAACAACTTTCTTTGGTTGGCTATTGTTTGGGCGGAGTGCTGGCTTTGTGTTACGCCGCTACCCATCTGGACGCGCCAATTAAAAATTTGGTAACGCTGACCGTTCCGATTGATTTTAGCGACAAAACCCTTTTTAACGATTGGCTCAACCCTAAAAATATGAATTTGCCGCAAACGCTGGAAGCTTACGGCAATATACCGGGTGAGTTTCTGGATTTTGGTTTTCGCCTGAAAGACCCGGTTCCCGGTTTTATCACCAGCTATACCGGCTTTTTCGATAAAGTGCTGGATGAGCGGGCTATCGAATCCTGGATTAGTATGCAAAAGTGGATGAACGAGCCGATACCCTTCGCGGGCGGAGCTTTCAAGCAATGCGCCGAGGAATTATGGGCCAAAAATAAGCTCATGAAAAACGAATTTATGCTGGGCGGGCAAAGGGTGGATTTGGGCCAAATCAAAATAAGCTATTTGAACGTGTTGGCCGAGCGCGACACAATTGTTCCCAGCCAGCAAAGCAATATGGCTCTTGATTTGGTGGGCAGCCCAGACAAGGAACAGGTGGTATTACCCGGTGGTCATATCGGGCTGGCGGTAGGGCGCACCGCCGTTAAAGGATTATGGCCGAAGCTCGATAATTGGCTGGGCCAGCGTTCAACCCAACTTTAGGCTTTGGCCGGGTGTAATTCAAATATGGGCAATTCGGGCCGCGACCCGAACCGAACCGGGTATTTGGTTACACCCAAACCTCGTCCGACATAAAATTGATTGCCACGCGCCTTGTACCAGCCCTGAGCGTAGGGCGAAAAATTGTTTCCAGCAATATCCCACTTAACCCAATTCCAGCGTTCCTGAAAAGGCGGTGGCGCGAAATTTATCTGACCACCGTGCATGTGACCTGATAGCGCGAAATCGACGCAATTTGGCGGCACTTCGTCCATAAACATTGGGCTATGGGTTAGCATCAGAAAAGGGCGATGCCCATCTGGGATGGTCGCCGCCGCCTTTTGGTAATCGCCCCAGCCTTTAGACATATCATCAATGCCAAGCACCCACTGGGTCACGCCTTTATAAGTTATCGGGCAAGCTTCGTCAATTAAGACCGTCGCGCCCAAATCGCGTAAACCCTCGATTATTTCCTGCCGCCCGCGCATCCCGCTATGATAATCGTGGTTGCCCAGCACGGCCACCAAAGGCAAATTCGCTTTTTTCAGGGGTGATAAAATTTCGGTTAAATTTTTGTTCCACTTGCCGTGGTCGGAATAATCTCCACCCAACGCCACTAAATCGGGCTTTTCGCTTATGATGCGCTCTACCGCTTGTTCTAAAGCCTTAACATGGGCAGTATCTTGCTCAATGTGCAAATCACTCAGGAAAGCTACCCGAAAGCCATCCCATTCTGTCGGAAGATTTTCGATTTCGGTTGGATGGTAAGTAATATCCAACCAACCCCGCTCAAACTGAAAAGCATAGTAGAACCCGGCTAAAGCCGCCGCGCTTGCCCCGGCGATTGGCCCAAGCCAGCGCAAAAGCTTGATGTCTCGTTCAAATTGAATTGATAGTTTCATTATCCTCGTTCGGTTGTGTGCCTGTATTAATAAGATTGTTCAACTTCGCCTTGATGTCGCCTAAATCCGAAAGAGCGTGGTCGGCGGCAATTATATCTCGGCGGCGTTCTTCCCCGCCAAGTGTGGCCTGCCGTTCCAATTCTTCCAAACGGGCTTGCAAGGCGGCGAAGTTTTGGGAAAATACTCCGGCGATTTCTGTGCCAAGTGTACGCTGCAAATCCCCAAATTGGCTTTGCATGCTTTTTTGGGCAGCTTCGACTGATTTATGCAAAGCACTGCGTCCGGCTTCGATTAAGCGTTCTCGCTCCTGCCCACGCATCGCCGCTCCTTGCCGGATAGCTTCTCCCGCCACCAGCCACAGCACCCCGCCCAAAACATTGCCCGTCAGGAAAAGCGTAATCACGCCCAAACCACTAACGCCCCGCGACATCCAAGTGTAAACGCTATCTTTCTGGCGCAAACGTGGCAAGGTTGTCAGGAAATAAGCCCGGTTTGGGTCAAGTTTTTCGCTGGTTTGGGTAAATTCACGCTCGATTTCTTCGCCGACGCGCTGCATGTAAGAGCGTAATTCTTCCTGAAATTCGCCGGCGCGAGCTTCCAGATAGTTTTTCAGGGCATATTCGATGTAAAAGGGCAAATTCCGGCTAACATCGTTAGGGGTGGCTTGCTGGGCGGCAATTATCTGGTCGGGCAATTTTTCGGCAATTCGGCGAGAATATGCGCTTAAATCGGCCAGATAATTTTGCGACATGCGTTCCAGTTCTGCCGCGCCGCGCTCCTGAATTCGATTGCGGACAATTTCGAGGCGGGCGCGTTCGCCGTCCAGCCCATTGCGGGCCTGTTCCAGTCCCTTGAGTTCGATTTGTCCCGCCGCTTTACGTTCTTCAAAACGGATTTCCAGTTTTTCGGTAGCTTCCTGCAAGCCGCCCAACAAATTAGCTTCCTGCAAACGTTCTTTCTCAGTTAGCAAATCGTCGGTCAGAGCCGTTTTGACCGAAGCGTAGTTGGCCCGGATTTGCAATTCAATATTTTGCTGCTGCAAACCTTTGGCCGCTTCAAAAGCCGAGAAGGGCAAGACCGTCGCGCCCGGTGCCAGGTTTTCCAACAATTTATTAACCCGGTCTATTACCACAGGCAATTGCTCATCTTCCTCGCTCAAGCGGTCAATCTGGTTCAGCACGAAAAGCAGCTTTTTCCGGCCTTTGGCGGTCAATTTTTCCTTGATAAAAACTTGCTCTGAAGCGGTAAGCGGCTGTACCGCGCTCAGGAAAAAGATAATTACATTGGCCCGGTTAATTTCCGGCCCAAGCGTTTCAGGGTCATAACTATCGGGGTCGCTCAAACCGGGCGTATCTACAAAAGTAATTTCTTTGAGGATAGGTACAGGCGCGAGAATTTCGGCCCGACGGTATTTCTCGCTGTCGAGTTCGCCCGCCATCTGCTGATATTGTTCCAAACTTAATCGTTTGCGCCGCCCTAAAGCATCAATCAAGGCAATTTCAATTTCTGGCCCGTAACTAACTTCACTGATAATGCCCGTAGTTGGGGTTGCGCCAAAGGGCAGCAAATCGGTGCGACCCAAAAGGGTATTAAGAGCCAAACTTTTGCCGTGATTAAATTGGCCGAGCAGCAGTAAGCGCAATTTCCCGCCCTTGAAACTTTGCTCGGTCTGGTTTAATCCTTCGCTTATTTCGTTTGCTCCGGCTACGTTTGCCAGCCGCCGTAGTTCTACCAAAAATTCCTGCAAAGTAGGTTCATCCAGTTGTAGTGCGGTTTGGGTCTCAATCATCGCTTTTGCTCCTGATTTTGGCTAAATTTTAGAACTCCCGGAGAATACTTTCGACCCGGCGGTCAAGGGTCGGCTTGTCCAAAAGGGTAACACCTTCGGGGCGAGGCTGGCCGCTCAAATCGTAATACAATTCGGATTGGGCAAAAAGGCGCAAACATTCAATGCGGGGGGCCAGGCTGGGATGAGAACGGAAAATTTCGGTCAGGGCTGAAAAATCGTTAGCATCCATTGAACGCCGCATACCTTCGATTACGTCATTGACCTCAACTTTGTCGGCAGCTTCAAAGCCCAAAACCAGCCGGACTAAAGCCATTTCCCCTACTTTCAAATCTTTAGAGCAAATCAGGCCAGCCCGGTCACAAGTAACTTCGGCCCGCCGACTCCAGGCTTGCAAAGCCAGTCCAATCGTTTGACGCAAAGGCCACAAAATCAGGCGGATAGTATTCCCGATTGGGCCGGGTATCTGGAAAACCCCTTCCAGCAAAATCAGGACAATCGTGCGATAAGTAACGTGCTGGTTATGAATATGGCCGCACTCGTGGCCCACCACAAATTTTACTTCTTCGGGGGTAGCGTTCGCACTGTATTGAGTGGACATAAAGATAAAGGCGTTTTCGTCGGTGCCGGTAGTATAAATCGCGTAAAAATCGGCCTGTCCCGCCAGCATACGGGGTACGGCAATGCCAAGCGTGCGCGAACATTCCACCAGCGATTTGTAAATTTCGGGGAAAGAACGCGGCGAAACATTAATACTATTGTTTAGCAAATTGGTGTAAAAATATTCTATCAAGAGGTCAAGGGCGCGGTTAATCGCCATCTGGACGGGGACGGCCTTGAGGGTACGAAGAATCTTTTGGTCTATTGGGTGGGCGTAAGGAGTATCCGGCCCGCTCATGGACTGGTAGCCTTCCTTGCGTCGCTTGATAAATTCGGCCAAATCGGGAATGGGAAAAGTGTCGGGGGCAGTCGCGCTCATTTTGCTTGCTCCTCTTGCTAAAATTAGTCCGTATTTTTAATCAGCTATCCTTAGCTTTACGTATTTACCCGCCCGGAAGTTACAGCCAGAGGTGGCACAGCTTTTGCCTTCTTTACTTTGGTGATAATTATAGTATTGAAAAATCTGTCCAACTTTTTCACGGTGAGATAAAGTTAGATAGATTTTAGAGCAAAGGGAGAAAAGATTATGGCAAAGCAAGGCCAGCACAAACATGATAAAAACGACCCGGACGTTTCCAAAGGGCATAATAACCCCGACAAAAGCGTCGAAATTACCACCGGCTCACCCAAAAAGCAGGAAACTTACCAAAAACAGGCTCAAGCCCACAAGAATACCGATGAAGTAGCCCAGCACGATAAAAACGAGTGGACGGAAGATACCCGCGAACCTTTCGCCGAAGGTACGACCCGTCACAAAGATAGCGTCGCCAAAGATAGCCGCAGCGGGAGCGATTCTAATAAGGGTTCGGATAAACATTAGTTGTTAGTTGTTAGTCGTTATAGGGAACGGGGTTGTCAGTTGTCGGTAAAAGAGTTGTTAATTAGTAACAATTCAGCCAACTGTCTTGTAGGAGGGATTTCCAATCCCGATTTTACCCTAATCCGGCTTTATCGGGATTGGAAATCCCTCCTACATTGACGCTATCTGAGTAGTTACGTTAATTGCTAGAGCCACATCTTACAAAATCAGGCTCAGTTGTTAGAGAATGCTTCGCCAGTTGACTACTCCAAACCAATTATTAGACACGCTCTAAGATGAAAACGACCCTAGAAGGCTAAAAAGGGTTTGGCTAAATTTGGACTAACCACTCGACGGCTTTAGCCAAGTTTTCATGTTATCAGCCCAGCCTTTTAGGGTGGGGAGACTAACAGAGTTGCAGGTTTGTAAAGATTACTTTTAACCTTAACAAAAAAGCCCAAAAATAAGCCATTGTGCGGGTTACAATGGCTTTTGTTTTGCTATAATACTTGAGTAGTCAATAAATTTTAGGTTTTCGGGTATCGGTAGGGGAGCGGAAAGTTTTTAGAGGAGGAAAAATCTGTGAGTAGCGAAGCGGCCAGCCCTGATTTTGAAGCAGCAGGCGGGCAATTGGAATTAAACAAACCTTTTAACAATATTTCAGCATCAGTTTCTAAAAGTATTAGTGAAGATATTATTAAAGAGAATAAAAAAGAAACACTGGAAGTAGAAAGAGAAAACACCAAAAAAGGCGGAATGTTTCGGGCGTTGCGCCACACCAATTTCCGACTTTTCTGGAGCGGAGCGTTGGTCAGCAATATTGGTAACTGGATGCAGACTGTCGCCCAAAACTGGCTGGTACTTTCCCTGACCCATTCGCCCTTTTTGCTGGGTCTGGTAAATTTTGTAGCTAATATTCCAATGCTCTTGCTTGGATTGTTTGGCGGGGTAGTGGCTGACCGCAGTTCGCGCCGGACGGTGCTGCTAATCACCCAGAGTGCGATGGGTGGCCTGATAATGCTGATGGCCGTGCTAACCTTTTTCAATGCTATAAATATTTGGCTGGTACTGGCGATTGCACTGGCTATTGGCTGTGTGCAGGCGTTTAACAGCCCGGCTTATCAAACCATAATGCTGGATTTGGTCGGCAAAGACGATTTGATGAACGCAATTGCCCTGAATTCGCTGCAATTCAATTTGACCCGCGTGATTGGGCCAAGTATTGCCGGAGCGTTGGTAGTAGTGGTAGGGGTAGCGGCCTGTTTCTTCGTCAATTCTTTAAGCTTTCTGGCGGTTATCGGTGCGCTTTTGCTGGTAAAATTGCCGCCAATAGCAGGCAAAGTCGGCAAAGCTTCGGCCATCAGCCAAATTCGGGAAAGTATGGGTTACTTGCGGCAGCATCCCACGCTGGCAACGTTGGTTGGGCTTTCGGGCCTGGTCAGTATCTTGCTTTTCCCTTATATTACGTTGCTATCGGTTTTCGCCAAAGACGTTTTCCATTCCGATGCCAGCGAATACGGTTTATTGCTGGCCTGTGTTGGAGTAGGCGCGGCGGTAGGTGCGATTGTCGTCGCTTCTAAAAGCGATGCCAAAAAACGAAGCAATTTGCTGTTTGGTGGCGCGGCCCTAACCTGTGTGACGATGCTTGGCTTTGCCGCTTCAAGCAATTTGTATGTTTCAATGGCGATTTTGCCGCTAGTGGGCGGGAGTATGGTAATCATGATGGCGACCATGAATACAATTGTCCAAACTACCGTACCAACCGAAATGCGCGGCAGAATTATCAGCATTTATAGTTTAGCCTCAATGGGGCTTTTACCAATCGGCAATCTACAGGCTGGAATTGTAGCTCAAAACTTTGGCGCACCTTTTGCGGTGGCACTGGGTGTAATAATCTTTGCGCTATTGGCGGCAGCCGCTTATATATTTGTACCAAAGCTTAAAGAAATGTAAGCTAGAAAGGTTTTTGCGATGAGCGAACCAACTCGAAAATTCGCCCGTCAATTCGATTTAACCCGTCCTCAAAACTGGCAAAAAGAGGATAGTTCTAACGATAATAATTTTTATACCATGCCCAGATTAGTGGCCCACGTGGACGATAATTTTATTGATACGCTTGGCAAGTATTTTCTGGAACATTTGCCGCCCCGCGCTACTGTGCTGGATTTGATGAGCAGCTATTTGACCCATTTGCCGCCGGAATACGAGCGGGGAAAAGTTACCGGGCTGGGCATGAACGGGGTCGAAATGCAAGCCAATTTGCAGCTAAATGAGCATGTTGTCCAAAATTTGAACGATAACCCGAAATTGCCTTTTCCTGACAATACTTTTGATGCGGTACTAAATACCGTTTCGGTGCAATATCTGATTAACCCGGTAGAAGTTTTTCGGGAAGTAGGCCGGGTACTCAAACCGGGTGGGCAATACCTTGTTTCTTTCTCTAACCGAATGTTCCCGACCAAAGCGGTACGCATCTGGCGGGCATCGAGCGAGGAAGAACGAATACTGCTGGTTGCACAATATTTCAACGAAACCGGGCTATTTGAAGAACCCGAAGTTTTTGTGAAAGTCGACCAAAACGGTTCTAACTTCTGGTCATCGCTTTTTTCAGCCAAAGACCCGGTTTACATCATTAATGGTAAGAAAAAATAAGAAAACTGTCTGTCGTTCAATCGCCCTGAATCAGAGTCAACTGGCAGAGCCACATCCTATAGGAATGCCGCTTTCCCTGTAGGATGCGGCTCTGCCAGTTGATTCTCGCCCAACCTCGATTCAGATAAATAGAGGCAAGCGGCATTGACCGGGCTAAACTAATCCTCTATACTCTGCCGACATAACCAGAAGCAGGCATTTTTACCCAGCGTTTGAGCCTTACGCCTTAATTTTCAAGTTTAAAACTTAAACTAATTCCAGGAGGATGAGCAATGGCCGAAAAGAATATGCAAGTCTTGCTTGCCAGCCGCCCAAATGGGTGGGTGCAGGAAAGCAATTTTCAGATTGTTGAAACTGATGTACCGCAACCGGGCGAAAACCAGGTACTTATTAAAAATTCCTATTTATCGCTCGACCCTTACATGCGGGGGCGAATGAATGACAGCAAATCTTACGCCGCAAAAGTTGAAATCGGCGAAGTAATGACTGGTGAAACTCTCGGCGAGGTAATCACGTCCAACCACCCAAAATTTCAGGTAGGCGATACGGTGCTAGGGCGAGTCGGCTGGCAAAAATACGCTGTTACAGGCGGGCGTGAACTGCGTAAGGTTGACCCGCAGCGCGTGCCACTTAGCACCTATTTGGGGGTTGTCGGAATGCCGGGAGTAACTGCCTGGGTGGGCTTGCTGGATATAGGCCAGCCAAAAGAAGGCGAAACGGTGGTTGTTTCGGCGGCATCCGGTGCGGTGGGCGGTGTCGTTGGACAACTGGCGAAAAAGCGGGGATGCAGAGCGGTTGGTATTGCGGGCGGCAAGGCCAAGTGTGATTATGTGGTTCAAGAATTGGGCTTTGATGCCTGCGTGGATTACAAGGCCGGCAATCTTTATGAGGATTTGAAAGCGGCGACCCCGAACGGCATAGATGTATATTTTGAAAACGTGGGCGGCGATATACTGGATGCGGTAATGCGGCGGCTCAATGCCTTTGCCCGTATTCCGCTTTGTGGCCTGGTTTCGCAGTATAACGAAACCCAGCCACACGGCCTGACCAATTTTGGGGCTTTCCTCGTAAACCGGGTCAAGCTACAAGGCTTTATCGTTAGCGATTATCTGGAACGCTGGCCGATAGCAATCGAAGAACTAAGCGGAATGGTCGCAGACGGTAGCCTGAAATATCGGGAAACCGTCGCTGAGGGTCTGGAAAATGCTCCAAAAGCTTTTATCGGTTTGCTCAAAGGTGAAAATTTTGGCAAGCAACTGGTAAAACTGTAGAACGAGTATCAGACAACTAATCAGGAAGGAAAGAGCAGTGCCGGGAGAAAAAAGCGCAGCCAACGTGGGATATGTGCGCTTATTAAGACAAAACACTAATTTTCGTAATTTGTGGTTCGGAGAACTGATTTCGAGCGCGGGCGATTGGTTCAATACCGTCGCCTTACTGGGACTGGTGCTGCAATTAACCGGGAGTGGTTTTTCCGCCGGACTGGTGCTAATTGCCAGTACCTTACCAATATTTTTGCTCACCCCATTGGCTGGGCCAGTGGTTGACCGTTTTGACCGCCGTAAAGTAATGCTGATTTCCAACTTTTTAGGGGCGGCTTTCGCTTTGTCTTTCCTGCTAATCCACGATAGTAATTCGGTCTGGATTGCTTATGTTGGGACAGCTTTACTGGTCGGGACGGCCAGTTTTTTTACTCCGGCGGCGGGCGCACTTACCCCGACGATTGTCCGGCGGGAAGAACTGTTTTCGGCTAATGCCTTGAGCAGTTCAACCTGGGGCGTAATGGTGATGGTCGGGTCGGGAATTGGCGGGCTGATGTCGGCTTTGCTAGGCCGGGAATTGGTATTTGTCTTTAACGGGCTTTCTTTTCTACTTTCAAATTTGCTTATCTGGCTGGTAGTTAGCCCGCCGCGCCCGCTCCAAATTCAGGCTATCAAACCCGGTAAAAAAATTTCGACCTGGAATGACTTTGTGATGGCTCTTTCTTTTGTGCGGCAAAACCCGCCGGTAATTAGTTTGCTTGGAATTAAAGCGGGTTGGGCTTTGGCGGCGGGCATTATTTCGCTTTTCGCCGTATTTGCCGCCCAAATTTTCAAGGCAGGGGATGCAGGGTTAGGTTTGCTGTATGCGGCACGTGGGGCAGGTGCGCTTCTTGGCCCAATATTACTACGGCCTTTAATAAAAGATGATGTAGTCAGAATGCGCTGGTCGATTGGCGTTTCATTTATGTTTAGCGCGATAGGTTACACTATTTTTGGCTTATCGGCGGAACTTACTATTTTTATAGCGGTATTGGGCTTGCTCATTGCCCATTTGGGCGGCGGAGTAAACTGGGTTATTTCTAGTATTTTGCTGCAAGAAGTTGTGCCTAACCGCTTGCTGGGGCGGGTACTGGCTCTGGACGTGGGCCTTACGACCTTCTCGACCACTATTTCGACTTTACTTTTTGGACTGGCTTTGCAAAACAATTTTTCACCGATAATTCTAGCTTTTATAGCTGCCGCGATTTTTGCGGGCTATGGTCTGCTATGGAGCGGTTTGGCCGCCCGCACCGGTCTAAAAATTAACCGCCAAACTATAGATGAGATGAAAAGCCAGAAAGAACAGGTTACTATCCCCTAAAAATTATCAAATAGTTATATCAGATTTAATATTATAAGCTATTATGGCACAAAAATTGCAGATAATCGTTATTGGCTTCTAAGCACTTTCACACTCATTATATTCTTCGTTTACCAAACGGATTTATCCACTACACGAAAAACATCGTATAGTTAATTGGAGTGTAAGCAGTGCGTTATATGTTCATCCGGCATGGCAATTGCCCGGAAGAACCAATGGGAAACCTCGGTGCAGTACAAACAACGAACCAAATTAATCAGGAGAAGAATTGTATGAAGAAATTTAGCTTGCTGGCCCTATTCGCCATGATTCTGGCGACGGTCAGCCTGGTCTCGGCCCAAACTGGCCCGGTTAGTGTTACATTGAATGCGGTAAAAGGCTCTGGCGTAACGGGTACTGCCACAGTTGCACAGGCAGGAAATGGTACGAAGATTGACATTACTTTCAAAGGTTTTGCCCCTAATAGCGAACACGCTGGACATATTCATTCGGGTAGCTGCGAGAACAATGGGCCGGTAGTATTCCCGCTTGATACTGCCAAAGCAGATGCCAGTGGCAACGCGACTGTTTCCAGTACCGTAGCCACTGCTGCTTTTAGCGAAGTGAGCAACGGCAAGTATTACTTGAACTATCACGTTGCTGCGACCCCTCCGGGCGATGGTATCGCCTGTGGTAACATCGTGTTGGCTTCTGCTCCGGCTGGTGGTGCTGCTACTACTGCGGCTGCTACCACTGCCGCCGCAGCCGCTCCCGCCACTACTGCGGCTGCTACTACCGCCGCTCCTGCTGCTCCGGCTGCTACTACCGCCGCTCCTGCTCCTGCCGCCGCTCCTGCTGCTGGTCAGGGTGGAGTAAGTGCTACGGACAATGGCCTGAACCTGGTAGTTCTGGGCGGATTGGCCGCAGTTCTAGCTGGTAGCGTCGCCGCTTACGGTGCGCTTCGCCGCAAGAACAACCGCTAGACCGTTAGTTATAAAGCAAAAAGGGTTAGAGCTTCGGCTCTGGCCCTTTTTTCGTTTCAGGTATTTTAGAATTTTGGGATAAAAGCTAGATTTGGGTAATGCCCGCTTCGTTCAAAATTGCTTTTACCGCTTCCTTGCGGCCCACCAAAAGGCTTTCAAAAGCCGAAGTCGCCACCCGTTCCAGCTCCGGCAAATTAGCCCGAACTTTGGTCGCAAATTGCTCTTGCTGGCTGCTAATCAAATCTTCGGCTTTTTCGCTTACAGGTACTTCGATGCTATGTTTGTATTCCTTGACCCATTTCAAATTTTGGCCTAACCTATAATTCTTGAGAGTACGATTTACCAAAAATTCTACTTTTACGATTAATTCTACCTGTTTCATTTGAGCCTGAGTATCCAGGCTTTTGCCCTCGTGGTTAGATAATTGGGCCGCTACCAGGCGGTTACGCCTGCGGGGTAAACGCGGGAAAGTCTTTTTACAAAGTTCGGCAACTTGCTTTACCAATTGTTCCGTTCCGTAAAGCCGCCATTCTTTAGCATGGTCATCCCATTTCGCGCCCAATTCTTTAATCTGGCCGGCAAATTCCCGCTCATACGGCACTCTGACAGAAATAAGGCTTGGACTTTCTTCGTCTATCGCTTCCGGGTCGGATTCGATAAAAATATCAATTGCTTCTATTTGAATCAATTCAGATTCCTCTTTCAAATTTTTTGATGGAACTAGAGCAGATAGAAAAGCCAAAAAGGGTGCGTTAAATAGCACCCTTCAGGTTTAATTCTCTACTAATTTTTGTGGGCGAGAACGACTTACTTACCGCAACCGCAAGAGCCACCACAGCAACCGCCGCCGGACTGGGGCAAATTGGCGTTCTCAATGACAAAGCCGCGTTCCATCAAAGTGTTTTGATAGCCGATAATCGCTCCAGCCAGATACGGTGCGCTGTCTTCGTCTACCAAAACGCGCAACCCGTCAAATTCCATTACATTATCGTCTTCGCGCTCAATGTCATCAAGAGTCATAGCAGCGCGTGAGCCTTCTACGAATACGCGCAAAGCCAGACTGGGCGTGCCTTGCTCTTCGAGAATAGCCTTTAATTGTTCTTTCGCCTCGTCCGTAACCGTAATCAGGGTAGCGCGGGCGGTAAATTCATCAATACGAGTAGCCATTTCTATCTTGCTCCTTTCAGCATTACTTTTGACTTTTTTATTTTACCACAGCTTCATAGTTTTATGCTACTTTTTTTCGGTGCAAAAATCAAGCCATTACTAATTCCCGTTCGACGGTGGTCTGTTCTTGCCGGGCATCCGCTAAAGCCTGAGTTAATTCGCTCGACAAAACTTCCAAACGGTTAATCGCCTGATTTAGCTGGCGGGTTGTTCCGGCGTTTTCGCGCACATTTTCGTCAATCGAGTGCAAGGTTTGGGTTACTTGCAGCGTAGCCTGTTGCTGGGAACGCGAAATAGTCGCGATTTTAGTAATAAATTCGCTAACTTGCTGGGCTTCATTCAAAATCTCATTAGCGCGGGCCGAATTAACTTCGATTACCTGACCCAATTCATTGATAACTAACCCGGAACGGCGGGCTTTTTGGGCGGCACTTTCACTTTCGAGCCGGGCAGTAACCGCAACTTCGCTGGAGTGGCTAACCGCCGCCTGTAGCTCCGAGACGATAATTTGCACTTCGCGGGTTGCTTTTAGCGAACGGTCAGCCAGTTGCTTTACTTCATCGGCGACCACGGCAAAGCGTGCGCCATATTCACCCGCGCCAGCGCTCTCGATAGCAGCATTCAGGGCTAACAAATGGGTTTGGTCGGCCAAAGCTCGAACCAAATCTACCACACCGCTAATCTGGGTGCTACGCCCGACCAAATCATTTAATTGCTTTTCAAGAGCCTGAATTTGTTGCTGCACTTGCGTAATTGCGGTAATAGTACCCTGGCTGACCGCCAAACCTTCCTGGGTGGTACGGGAAGCTTCGTTAGCGGCAGCTCGCACACTTTCGGCACTGCCTTGCGTTCGGCGGGCTACTTCCACCGCTTTCTCACTATTGTCCGACATATAGCGTGCGCTATCGCTTAATCGCTCCATTGCCGCCGCTACTTCGGAAATAGCGGTAACTTGCTCGGTTGCACCGCTTTCCTGCTGCCTCGAAACGCCGGTCAACGCCACAGCTTGTTGCTGCACATTTTGGCCGACTTTTAGGCCGAGTTGCCGTTTTTCTTCGCGGTCATTGCTCAAATGGGCCATTTCAGTTAGCTGCCGGTTAATTTCAGTTAATACCAGCCCGGTATTAATCTGTAAATACCACAACCCCCCGCCAATAAGTAACAAAAGAATAACATAGCTAACCGCGCTAAAAAGGCCAATCCCGCTAGACTGACCTGATGCCGACGGTAATAAACCACTTGAAGCAACGCTAAAGCTTAGAATAAGCAAGCCGACCAGCCCGAAAGTCCAGGCGGCAATTTCTTTGGAAGAAAAAAGCAAACCGGCGCAAATTAGTGGTACCAAGAGCGAGGAAATACTAACCGGGTTAAAGCAAGCAATTGCTGTTACCAAAGCGGCCCACATTCCAGTAACTAGATAGGCACCCAAACGAATGGTTTTAACTTGATTACGGCGGGCCAACCACCAGGCCAGCAACGAAACAACTAGGATAATTACCGACACCGCAAGATAACCCAAACGTTCCGGTATAGACTGGGAACTTCGAGTAATTCCTGCAAAATTTAGGAGGGTAAACAAAAGTGACAAAACGCTCAGAATAAGGCTCATAATTGAAACCACTACCAGAATTTGACGGCGGCGACTAAGAAGGAAAGCTTCGCTACTAATTTTATTCATGACACTCCGGCATTACTATAACGTGCTGGCAACAAAACCAAAACATTTTTAAGTTTCAGGCTTACCCATTTGTAACTTCAACTTCTTTATAATAAAATAACTCTTGCCAAATTACAATAGCCAATTTGAAACCGAGTATAATATAGTTTCCAAAGTCCTTTATTCCAATTCACACGTTCAGGACGATTTCAGGGCGGCACGATGACGGGCATGTTCCACTTTGATACAACGATTGGCAACCACAGTTATTCCGGCAGCTTCGGCGCGGGCGACGGCAGCAGGATGCCACACTCCCAATTGCAGCCAGATAATTTTAGCCTTGATTGCCAGAGCTTCCTCAACTACTTTCGGCACATATTCTGAATTGCGAAAAACGTTAATTATTTCGATTGGTTCTTTTATGTCAAGCAAAGAAGCGTAACATTTCCGCCCCAGCACTTCCTGATAATTCGGGTTCACCGGGATAATATTATAGCCAGCATTAAGCATATAAGAACTGACTTCATAGCTGGGCCGCCAGGGGTTAGGCGAGAGTCCAACTACAGCGATATTACGATTTTCACTCAAAATTTTTACAAAATCAGGATTACTCATGCTTGTATTTCCCTCCCCGACCTTTTGTAACTCAACATAAAATCTCTTTCCTGCAAAAGAATAAATAGAACTCAAAACTCTTTAATCCTACTCGCCTTCGTTCAAGCTATGCCCGGTCAAGCGCAGAAAAACATCTTCGAGACTGGCGCGGCGTTGCAACTGATAACCCAAGTCAGGCAGCTTGAAATTTTCAAAAGCATCTACAGATTGCCCGAAAAGATAAGCCGTATCTCCGGCTTGCTCAGAGCGAATAGGCCGCCCTGCAATCAAGGCTGGCAGGTTAAGCCCGGATACGCTATCGGCCCGCAGTTCGATGACCTCATAGCCTACAAACTCGCGTACCATACTGGACGGCGTGCCTTCCGCCAGAATTTCGCCCCGGTTCATCACCACCAAACGGTCACAAAGCTGGGCCGCTTCTTCCATATAGTGCGTAGTTAAAATTAAAGTCGTGCCGTTATCGCGCAAGTAGCGTAATTTCTGCCAGACAAGCTGACGGGCGGCAGGGTCTAGCCCGGTAGTAGGTTCATCCAAAATAATCAAACGTGGTTGATTAATCAGCGCACGTGCAATTACCAAACGTCGTTTCATCCCGCCCGACAATTCATCAATTTTATTGTTGCGTTTTTCGGTCAGTTGAAACAAATCCAGCACTTCATCCGCCCGCTTACGCGCTTCGATTTTGCCAATTTCAAAATAGCGGGCATAAACCAGCAAATTTTGCAAAACACTCAAATCCGGGTCAAGGTTATCGTCCTGCGACACTACCCCCAGTTGAGCTTTAATCTGGCGGGGATGAGTAGCTACCGAATAGCCTAAAACGTCCAGCCTTCCGGCAGTAATCGGTGAAAAACAATGCAGCATCCGAATAGTAGTGCTTTTGCCCGCTCCGTTTGGCCCAAGAATTCCAAAACACTCCTGCCGGTAAACCTTAAAATTAATACCTTTTACTGCCTCAAAGTTTTTGTAACGCTTGTATAATCCTTCTGCCACCACCACTTCTTCCCGCCCATCAGCAGCAGAAATCTCTACAGAGAGGGGTTTATCATTAACCTGGGACATTTGCCTGCTCTTTCTATAAATCGGTAATAATTGGTTTTAGCCAACTCACCAGAATATGCCATTTGTTATGACAAATTATAACAAAGCGAACTAAATCAAACAAGAAACACCTTTGCCTGATGCTACCTGATAAAGTTTAGATATTTACACAGTATTGTAATCTAAAAAGGATTGAATTATAACCTGATCTAGCTTAAACTTATTTCACTATAAGGAATTCAACTAAAACAATAAATGTTTTATCTAACGTTTAGTAAAGTTGTATATTATGAAAAAGATATTAGTAATCGAAGATAGTGTTGTGATGCGAGAAGGTTTGCTCGCAATCCTGGAGCAAGCTGGTTTTGAAGTGATTGGAGCAGTAGACGGTTACACTGGCTTAAATTTGGCTCAGGAGCAATCGCCGGATTTAATCATTTGTGATGTAGTAATGCCAGAGTTAGACGGTTATGAGGTGTTGAGTATGCTCCGGCAGAACTTACGCACCGCCTCTATTCCTTTTGTTTTTCTGACAGGAAAAACCGATAAAGACGATTGGCGACACGGCATGAATTTGGGGGCAGACGATTATCTGACCAAACCTTTTACAATCAAGGATTTACTGGATATGGTAGAGGTGCGGCTTTCTAAATCAGAAGGTATTGCCCAATATTATAACGCCGAGCTAAAACAGGCCGAAGAACGCCTTAACTTTGCTTCACGCCACGACGCTTTAACCGAATTACCCAATCGTCTTTCTTTGCAGGAGTGGTTCTATAGGGCTTTGTCGGAATTGCCTGATAATAAACCTTATATTGGTATTTTGTGTTTGGGCCTTGACCGGGTCAAGCGGGTAAACGATAGTTTGGGGTACTCTTCGGGTGATACCCTGCTAAATATGGTGGCAAGTCGGTTGCGCTCTACTCTGGCTAAAGAAGTTTTGCTGGCAAGGCTGCAATCCGACCAGTTTGCCGTGCTATTACCCTCAGTTTGTCGAGTACGAGACGTAATTGAGGTTGCTCAGGTTATTTTATCAACCCTGAACCAGCCTTTTAATTTATACGACCACGAAATTTTTATTAGTGGCAGCATTGGAATCGCTCTTTACCCCGAAGATGGCCGCGATGTTAATAGCTTGATTAAAAATGCCGAAGCCGCAATGCATAGCGTAAAGAATCAGGGCGGGCAAGGTGTGCAACTTTATACCCCTGAAATGAATGCCCTTTCGCTGGAACGGCTGGATTTGGAAGCTGATTTGCGCCGTGCTTTGGAACGCGACGAGCTGGAAGTATATTACCAACCCCAGGTTAGCAGCGTAACCAGCCAGATTGTCGGGGCAGAAGCTTTGGTACGCTGGCGACATCCTCAGCGTGGTTTACTTTTGCCCGGCTTGTTTATTCCTCTGGCAGAGGAAACCGGCCTGATTACCGCTTTGAGCCATTTTGTATTACGTAACGTTTGTCAACAAATTCGGAGTTGGCAAAAAGCCGATTTACCCATTCGGCGAGTAGCGGTGAATTTGTCCAGCCGACAACTTAGCCAGCCGGGATTATGCAATGAAATCGTGCAAATATTAACTGAAACCGGGGTGCAGCCCTATTACCTGGAAATTGAATTTACTGAAACCAGTTTGATACAAAATGCCAAAGTAGCAACGGAAACTTTGGGTAAACTACGCCGTTTGGGTATTAGTGTTTCAGTAGACGATTTTGGGACGGGTTATTCTTCATTAGGTTACTTAAAACAGTTCCCTTTTGATACATTAAAAGTTGACCAAAGCTTTGTCCGCAATGTTACTGCCAGTTCCGAAAATGCAGCAATTGTTACGGCAATTATTCAGATGGCTCATAGTTTAAGATTGCGGGTGGTGGCTGAAGGGGTCGAAACTGAACAGGAATTAGCTTTCTTGCGTGAAGTCGGCTGCGATGAATTTCAAGGGTATTTGTTCAGCCGCCCAATTAGTGCCAGAGAGTTCGCTCAAATGCTAAACAGTGCAAAGTCATTGGCAGTTTGAACCGAACGTTTAGTTTTAGGTTAAAGAAAGCTCTGTTAGAAATCCTTAGCAGAGCTTTTTTGATAGAAAAATTCAAGTATAAAGATAAAATAAAACTATTGTAAAAAAGGCGGGTAAGGCAGGATAAGCACTTGTGAAAAATTTATTTTAGTGTAAACTGATTTTAGAAGAATTTTACTTCACGAGAGGCTCAGGCCAATTACAGAGACGCACGATTTGCCGAATTAATAAAAAGACCTATAATAGACCACGTTGCACTATTATCGCTTTTGCAGGCAAAGCAGCGTGGCAAAAGGTTAGCAGTTAGAACAGTTGAGGCGTAACTGTTCTCAGCAAATGAACATGGTAGTTCATTTTGATAATAAGGAGGACTTTTCCAATGCAAACCCTCGATACAGGCCGTGAAACAACCCCCAATCCCGAAAACGAACCTGAGTTAGATTTTATTACTGCCGCCCGGAATCTTTCTGCTCCGGCTCTTTACGAAGCAGCCGTTCGCAACAACGAAGGTATTGTGGCGTTGGGCGGGCCAATGGTGGTTAGCACCGGGAAGCACACAGGTCGCTCACCCAACGACAAGTTTTTTGTCAAAGAACCGGGTAGCGAGGCCAATATTAATTGGGGTAAGGTCAACAAGCCTTTCGAGGCCGCCAAATTTGAGGCACTTCATCGCCGGGTAGTGGAGTACATGAACGCCCGCCAAATCTATACTCAGGATTTGTTTGTAGTAGCAGACCCAGCCTACCGTATGCCAATTCGGGTAGTTAGCGAATACGCCTGGCAAAGTCTTTTTGCCCAAAACTTGTTTATCCGACCCCAGGCCGACCAACTGGAAAATTTTGTGCCACAGTTTACCGTAATTGATGCCGCCAATTTTCAGGCTGACCCTGCTCGCGACGGTACGGCCAGCAGCACTTTTATTATTGTAAATTTTGCCCGTAAACTGGTGCTGATTGGTGGGACGAGTTATGCCGGAGAAATCAAAAAAAGCGTCTTTACCCTGTTGAATTTTCTTTTGCCACTCAAGGGGATTCTTTCCATGCACTGTAGCTGTAACGTTGGGCAAGACGAAGACGTGGCTATTTTCTTTGGCCTGAGCGGTACAGGTAAAACTACCCTTTCGGCTGACCCCGAACGTCGCTTGATTGGCGATGACGAACACGGTTGGAGCGAAAACGGCGTATTTAACTTTGAGGGCGGCTGCTACGCCAAAGTTATCAAGCTTTCGGCTACCGCCGAGCCGGAAATTTACGAGACTAC
>JBBQGP010000101.1:0-19324 GCA_038323095.1 Chloroflexia bacterium
ACACTAATTACATTTATTACTGCTGTATTCTTATCCATGTAGTTGCTCCTTACACTTACTATACATGCAGTTTAATTAGTTTAGGTACAAAAGCTAACGGCGGGGCGGCGAGAAGGGCGGGCGGCTATCTTTACCGTCCGGCCCTGAGCCATAATAATTGTTGCCGTTACCTGTCGAAGGCGGGTCGTTAAAATCGGCAGAATTGCGATAATAAGAATTGGGGTCTTCGATGGGTGGTAAATCTTCTTCGGCCAAATCGGGTGCTTGATTAAGACGGTCAGTGCCGTTAGCCCGCAAAGGTTGAGTGCCACCATTGCCCCGATAAGCGGGCGCAGAAGCAGGAGTACCATTTACTCCGGTTGGCACAATTGCCCGGTTAGCAGTAGCCGGAGCGGGACGATTGGTATTGGTACGGGCGGCAGCAAGTCCAGCGCGTTCAACCGCCGTTTCGCGGGTACGTACTTTCTGCGGAGTTGAACAATAAGGACAACTGACCCATTTTATTTTTATTAGCTGGGTGCAACCGCTACATTCGCGGCGCAAGCGGGTGCGGCAATTAAAGCAAAACAAGAAATCTGGCTGAGTTTTGACCCGGCAAGTTGGGCAAATTTCGCGTTCTTCCAAATCTTGCAGCATATATTCTTCCTGCAAAGAACGTTCGTAAGCCTGAGCCAGCGTTTCTTTAGGTCGAACCAGCATATAAAGCAATACGCCGGGAATATTCAGGAAAACCACCAGCAAGGTAGCCGAAATTTGGGCAATAATATCGCGGGTGCGGGATTGAATATCGCGAAAAGTCCAAAAACACAGGGTCAACCATAGCACTACCAGGAAGGCTATCATAAAAGTAGCCATTACCTGTAGAACATTGAGAATACTATTTAAGATTTCCTGAACCTGATTCAGAATTTTTTGCAAATCAGCCGGCATTGATTCTTCCTCTCGTTGTCACCGCCAGTAGAGCAGTAATGAAGCAGTACGGTTTGACTATTTGTTTTGGCCTGGTTTCTTTTCGTCGGTAATTACTTCAAACGGCTTCAAACCGCTAAAGCTATCTTCTTCAGGTTGCTCTACCGGCGGCTCACCTCGTTTTACCATTACTTTAAAGTGATAGCAATCGGTAAAATCAGTTTGAGAAAAACAAACCCAGGCAGGCGGCATCTCCTCCGGGTCGCTATCGCGTTCGCGCGGAATTGCCATACAAAGGCGCACCTCAAGTCGGCTACCTGTTGCGTCTATTCTTATAGCTTTTCCTATATAAGCGCAAGTCATACCAAAACTCTACTGCTGCTTCAGCTTTATCAAAAAGTGTTTCCCGGCAAATCGTACATTTGTCTTAGCTTTATCGTATTACAATCTGAGGTATTTGTCCACTTCCACTACGAATATAGTTGCGCCGCCAATTTGAACTTCTACTGGCTGCGGAATGTATAATTCGCCGCCCGGTTCGCTCATGGAGGGCATGGGATTAATATAGCGGCTGCGGGTTTTGCAAGTTTCGCGGATAAGGCTAATTGCCTGCTCCACTTTATCATCTTCGACCCCAACCAAAAGAGTGGCGTTAGTTTCACGCAGAAACCCGCCACTGGTATTGACACGGGTAACGCCGAACCGTTTTTCGACTAATTTAGTCGTAACCGGCCCGGCATCCTTACCCTGAACGACGGCAACTACCATTTTCATAAAGGCTTGCCTTTTTTATGTGTTTGGAAAGATTCTGACACGACGAAAGGGTTCGCGCCCCTTGCTCTGCGATACCAGGTTATAACGCTCGGCCATTTGATGCTGCAACCGCCGGATAAAAGCGTTTTGAGGCGGCAATTCTACCGCTTTGCCCACTTCCATTACCTGCGAAATCGCTGCTTCAGTCTGGTTAATGGCCGATTTCACCGGGTCGCTGTTCACATCCATTGCTGGCCCGTCCTCGTCTTCATCCTGAGCCGGATTTGCCGAAGGAGGCGGGGTCGTGCCAAATACGTCCGCCAGACAGCTTTCGACCTGAGCCAGCGTATTGCTTTTCAAGATATAAATCGGCACATTCGAGCTTTCGGCCCGGCGTAGCGAAAGTGGTTTTTGCCGGTAATAATTCTTGAGGGTCAGCACAATATCAGCATCATCAATTTCGCGCACAATGTCGGCGGGCAAATGCATTTGCTTGATAGCCGCTTCCAGGCGATTACGGTTTACGCCGTGCGGATAAATCCTTAGCGGTTTGGCCGAGCTAACCGGGACGCTTTTATCCTTGCTAAAACGGCTAATCGCTGCCGCCGTCGGCGTAATTTGCTGCACTTCCGGCTCAAGAATTACTGTGCCGGAAACGCGGCCCGGCCCAGGATTAACCTTATACATTGGTTTGCTGCGAGTGCCGTTACCGTTACCGTTAGCAGTCGAAGCCGGGCCGGGTACTACCGCCGGACTGCTAATGCTGCCACGCCGCGAGGCTGGCCCTGTGCCGGAAGCGCGAGTAGCGGCAGGGCCGTAGTTATTGCGCGGGCTATAGCCAAAGGCCGCCATCCCCATATCGTCGAGGGTTGGGCTAAGGCGATTGCCAGAACTCGAACCGGGCTGTTCCTCATCAGCGTCCGATTCTTCTTCGTGAACTTCGATTTCGCCCCGCTCGTTGCGGAAACGAATCTGGGTGGTAAATTGTTGGCCGCGCAAAATAGCGTCTACCGTTTCGGCTACGCTCAAATGCACCGCCACTCGGTCACGGTCACGAATTTCGACCAATACATCAAAAGTAGGCGGAGCTTTGCGTTCTAGCACCGATTTTTGAGTACCGCGCCGCCGCGCTTCTTCATCACCCAGGGTAACCGTCTGGATGCCACCTATCAAGTCGGAAAGGGTCGGGTTTAACATCAAATTTTCGAGAGTTTGACCGTGTGCCGTACCGATAAGTTGCACGCCACGTTCGGCAATGGTGCGGGCCGCTTCCGCTTCCAATTGGGTGCCGATTTCATCAATTACGATTACTTCCGGCATGTGGTTTTCCACACCTTCAATCATAACGTTATGCTGCAAATCAGGCCGCGCCACTTGCATCCGTCGCGCCCGCCCAATTGCCGGGTGTGGAATATCGCCATCGCCCGCAATTTCGTTAGAAGTATCTACAATAATAACTCGTTTGTGCAAATCATCAGCCAAGACACGAGCAGTTTCGCGTAAAAGGGTAGTCTTACCTACGCCGGGTTTACCCAAAAGTAAAATACTCTGGTTGCTTTCCACCAAATCCTGAATAATGCTGATTGTGCCAAAAACGGCCCGCCCAACTCGCAGAGTAAGGCCAACTACTTTACCCGCCCGGTTACGGATACAAGAAATACGGTGTAAGGTACGTTCGATACCAGCCCGGTTATCGCTGCCAAAAGTACCAATGCGGTTGACTACATATTCAATGTCGGCTTCGGTTACTTCCCGACTGCTCAGGTAAGTTTCGCTTTGGCGAAGGCGAGCTTCGGGCCGACGGCCCAAATCCAGAACTACTTCCAGTAAATTGTCCCGGTTTTCCAGCCCTTCGAGCGGCTGGCGAATGTGCAACGGCAAAGCCGTCAGAAGCAGTTCGAGGTCGTCCGTGAGGACACGCTCCGGCAACAAAGCTTCTTCTTCATTCATAATTTGTCTATCTGTCATAGAGGCTTGTACCACCTAGATTTATATTTTATGGCTACGGTTCGTGTCCCTTAAAGCTTTGTGAACCGCATCACTAATAATACGTAAAGCGGGAGTTAATTGTTTTACCGAAGGCTAAGGGTTTGTAGTATTTTCGGTAAACTAACTGACTAAGTTGAGGTTAGCGCGGGTGACACTAATCGTGAAATTGTTTTTGTTTGCCTCGCGCAAAATGAAAGTTATAAAACGGCCATTTTGCCAAAAGCCGCATCCCGAAATTTGGTCTGGCACTATGGGCCAATTCCATTTTGCGGTCACGTGCCATAGTCAATACTCGCTCATTGCTTCGCACAAATTGCACCGTATGTTTGACCATCACGGCTTGTTTGCCAGAATAGTTAAAGCCTGCATCTTCGAGGACTGCCTCCTGTTCAGCCTGATATTCGCGGACGGTAGCATAAACCTGACATTCTGGCCCGGCTTTAATCATCGAAAGGGCAAAGCGCACTACGTTGGGTAATAGTTCGCGTTGCGTGTCCAAATTCATTATACGTAGCATATGTTTGTTACGATTGCTGGTAATGCGAACATACGCTGCGATTTTGTCGTTTTCTTCTACCACCCAGCCCTGCTCCTTGACCGGGCGCGGGAAATAACCTTTGTGGATTTCCCAATCCCGCGAAAGCATTTGCTCCGAATTTTGCACAAAACTGGGCGTGATAGTGCTATACAACTGGTGAACCGGCCAGGCATCTTGCTTGCGTTGCGAACGCACTTTGAGCGAAGCCGGAGGCTCAATAGGAGCTTCATAGCGCAAAGTCAAAAGGCTTTCGTGAGTATAGGAATGAAAGCCAGTTTGGGTGAACATACCGATTTCGGGCGACTCGGTACTAAGTTTGGCATAAACCCGCACCACCCCTTTTTCTCCGGCATCCACCACCAGATATTCCAGCAGCTTTTGCCAGGCTAATTCGGTATCATCCGGCAGGGTGGGGCGTTCGGCTTTTTCTTCCTGGATAACCTCAGTTTGGGCTTGCTCAACTTCGCTCGTTTCGGCAAAGATTGGCTCGTCTGCGGTTGTTTCATCCGAAGCTTCCAACACTTCGACGCTTGCACCTTCGGCGGCAGTATCATTTTCAGCATCGGCGGCTTCGGCTTCTTCGATTTTGTTCGCCCCAGATTTATCTACGATACCTAATGCCTGTACATTCCATTCATCGCTACGCCGTCGGGCGATAGCCTGAGCAAAAGCAGTTGGTTTGCCGTCTTCTTCAAAAAGATAAACCGAAGTGCTGGCGGTATGTACCGGGAGGTGTTGCATCAGGGCCGCCGGGAATAATGAATTGGGAATCACCAGTGCGTCGGGCAAGTTAAGCCCAACTTCCGCTTCGTGCAAGCGGCCAAGCTTGAGGAAATCACTAAGATGCAGGGTTCTAATCAAGCGACAGTACCCACCTTACCTTCAAGTTTTTAACGCCGTTCCTCAACCATCTTCAAGAAAAGGCGATGAAAACGCTGGTCATTAGTCAATTCCGGGTGGAAAGCAGTTGCCAGCAAATTGCCCTGACGCGCTGCTACGATTACGGCCTGTCCTGCTCCATTGACGTTTTGTTCGTGTGCCGCGCCTTCACCAGTCAAACGCGCCAGTTCTTCGGCTTGCGGCCCGACTTTTTCAATATAGGGAGCGCGGATAAAAACGCCTCGAAAAGGCTTCTCGCCCAAAGCTGGAACATTTAAGTCACTCTCAAAGCTATCCAGTTGCGACCCAAAAGCGTTACGTTTGACCTTAATATCCATCAAGCCGATAAGCGGCTGGTCTAAACCGCCAATATCTTTTGCCAGCAAAATCATTCCGGCGCAAGTTCCCCAAACCGGCTTTTCTCCGGCAGCCATTTTCTTAATCGGCTCAGTCAGCCCATAAGCGGTCATTAGTTTGCCAATCGTGGTGCTTTCGCCGCCGGGAATAATCAGCCCGTCCAAATTTTCCAGTTCTTCCGGCAAGCGCACTTCCCGCACATCCGCACCCAAATCTTTAAGCATTTGTACATGTTCGATAAACGCGCCCTGTAAAGCTAAGACCCCAACTTTAGGGGGAATGTTTCCGTTTTTTTCCATTTTTAACTTGCTACTTTTTATTTATTTTCTCTAATCAATATTGCCAGTTTCTATAATTTGGCTCTTATCTAAATTAGTTATTATTTATCCGCCTCAAACGCTTTTAGCCGGGCTTCCAGTTCGGCAATACGTCGCAAAGCAACTTCTTTCTCGGCTCGCTCACGCTCTTTCTCGGCCCGCTCTTGTTCGGTTTCAGTTTCGGCTTGAATAAGCAAATCTTTGGTATGTTCCAGTTCGGTCAGGCGCAAGTTCCCGTCTTTATCGTAAAGCCGCAAGTAACGATTTTCCTCTACCAGCCAGCTTTGCAGCACTTCGCTCCAAAGGCGGCCCTGCTCATCTTCTTCCAAAGGGACGTACTGGTTATTTTCCAATCTCCAGGCTTTGAGGCGTGGGCCTTCCCAAAGTCTTTTCAGATGCGGGTCGAAAACAATGTATTCTTTGGCCTTTAATATATCCTGATAAATTCTGAATTTAGCGTCCAAGTCACGTTCGTAAGTGCTTTTGGAAGCAGTTTCCAGAATCAGAACGGGTGCAGGCAATTCTTTACCTTCGCCAACCGTAAACGAAGCTTCATCTACTTCAATCGTTGTACCAAGAAAAATTGCCAAATCTGGCTCAAGCTTAACCCGCTTCTTTTTCATTTTAGCTTCGGCTGTACCACGTTTGTAACGAGCCTTTCGCAGCTTTATCTCAATTATCGAAAGGTCGCTATCAAAGCGGTATTCGAGAAATTGAAAAATAGCCGAAAGTTGTTCGCGAAA
Organism: Chloroflexia bacterium; assembly: GCA_038323095.1. Taxonomy (GTDB): domain Bacteria; phylum Chloroflexota; class Chloroflexia; order Chloroheliales; family Chloroheliaceae; genus L227-5C. The sequence continues at coordinate 6,486 of JBBQGP010000101.1, forward strand.
ACGCCAACGCAACACCTCGAACAAATAGCGATTTAGATTTGAATGAAAAACAGTTTCCGGCACGCGCTCACCATATTCATTATAAAGGTAAAATTGGTCATCGTAAATCACGCCCGCTCCGTCCGGCTCATAGTAGCGCACCGACAGAGCGTTGAGGATATTTTCTTCAATTTCCTGCGGTTTCTCTACCGGGCGAATTGCTTCTACTGCCATCCAAACCACCTGCTTTTGCTTGACCAAATCGCTTTATTTCGATCAGAAGCCAATGATACTACTGGCCCGATTCCATAGCCTTTAATCTCACTTCCAATTCAGCTATCCGACGTTGTGCCGTTTCTTTCTCGGTTCGCTCTCGTTCGGCTTGAACCTGAATTCGTTCTTTCTCGGCCTGCACTTCTACAAACTGATTTTGCACTTGTTCTTTCTCGCTTCGCGCTTGCTCAAGCTGGCTTTGCGCTCGTTCGGCTTGCGCTTGTACTCGTTCCTTCTCGACCTGCGCTTGCTCGACTTGGACTTTTGTGCGCTCTAATTCGATTCGTTCCTGCCTCATTTGGATTTGTACTTGAATCATTTCGTCTTCAAGCCGCTCTCGTGCAAAACGTTCTTGCTCCAGCAAAAGCTCGGTATGCTCAAGTTGGGTCAGACGGCGTTCGCCTTGAGCATCGTAAAGCCGCAGGTAACGCCCTTCCACCACTAGCCAGCTTTGCAGCACTTCGCTCCAAAGGCGGCCCTGCTCATCTTCCGGCAAAGGGACATACTCGTTATTTTGTAATCGCCAGGCTTTGAGGCGAGAGCCTTGCCAGAGTTGTTTCTCATGCGGGTCGAAAACAATGTATTCTTTGGCTTTTAGCGCGTCCCGGTACATCTTGAATTTAATGTCCAAATCGCGCTCAAAAGTGCCGGGTGAAGCGGTTTCGAGTAGCCAATGCGGAGGCGGCAATTGCTTACCTTCCCCAACTGTAAACGAAGCTTCATCTTCGACAATGGCAATATCCAGAAAAATTGCCAAATCCGGCTCAACTTTGACCCTTTGTTTGGTCATGTTAGCTTCATCTGAGGCGGGCTTGAATTTTGCCCGCCGCATTTCTATTTCGAGTTCCGAAAGTTCGCGGTCAAAGCGATATTCCAAAAACTGGTAAATCGAAGAAATCCGTTTATAAAAAGCCCAGCGCAAAACTTCAAATAAATAGCGGTTTAAGTCGGAGTGAAAAGTCGTTTCTGACACACGCTCACCATATTCATTATATAAATAAAACTGGTCATCGTAAACTACCCCTGCCCCATCCCGTTCATAGTAACGCACGGGGAGGCGGGCCAGAATATTGTCATCTAAGGTTGGTTGTATTACTTCTACCGCCATTTAAACCACTTTTTGGCGGGGATTAGTCTTGATAACTAATCCCCGCCGGGCTATTTTGTTTGCTCTACCAGCCGCGTTCAGCCAAAACCTGCTCACGCGGGATTTCGGAGATTTCGATACCGACCATTGCTTCGCCCAAATTCTTGCTTACTTCAGCAATAATGTTGGGGTTGCGGAAATGGGTAACAGCCTGAACAATTGCTTTGGCCCGTCGTGCCGGGTCGCCGCTCTTGAAGATACCGCTACCAACGAACACTCCATCGCTGCCAAGCTGCATCATCAAGGCTGCGTCTGCCGGAGTTGCTATCCCGCCTGCCGCAAAATTGACTACGGGCAGCTTGCCAGTTTCGTGAATTTGGACTACCAGCTCGTAGGGAGCTTGCAAATCTTTAGCGGCGGCCATCAATTCTTCCACGCCCATGCTCTGAATCCGGCGAATATCGCTGGTGACAGCGCGTTGGTGGCGCACCGCTTCGACCACGTTACCCGTACCGGCTTCGCCCTTAGTCCGAATCATGGCCGCGCCTTCGCCAATCCGCCGCAGAGCTTCGCCCAGATTGCGGCAACCACAGACAAACGGGATTTTGAAATCGTGCTTGTTGATATGGAATTGCTCGTCCGCCGGAGTCAGCACTTCGCTTTCATCAATATAGTCAATCCCCAAAGATTCAAGAATTTGAGCTTCTACAAAGTGACCAATCCGGGCTTTTGCCATAACCGGGATGCTGACCGATTCTTTAATCCGGACTACCAATTCCGGGTCACTCATCCGGGCTACCCCGCCCTGCCGCCGGATGTCCGCCGGGACACGTTCCAAAGCCATAACCGCCACTGCGCCCGCTTCTTCGGCCAGTTTCGCCTGGTCGGGGGTCACTACGTCCATAATCACGCCGCCCTTTAGCATCTGGGCCAAGCCGATTTTTGTTTTCCAGGTTGACTTTTCAATATTAGACATTTGTTAAAAACTTCCTCCTGACAACAAGGTTTTTCAGTAAAAAATCTAAATAAACCTGTTCAAATGCAAGGATTTTATATTCCTTACCCATGTGGGAATACAGCCACTTGCTGCCATAACCACTTTGCGCCTTATTCACTGGCCTTATTTTACTATTTTTTGCTTCCAAGAGCAACATTAAGAACCATTAAGGCGAAGGAAACGATAAATTTGTTAAAATGATATAATCATCAGGCAAAACGGGTAGGGATAAGCCCGAAAGCAGAATAGTGGTACCAATTGAAATCAGCTTCACTAACCGCCCTTCAAGGCTAGTTCCAGTCACAACCGTAATTTTCCAAATAAGTAAGGAATAAAATTTATGTCAGAAGTTAATCTTATAGACGCACCTGATTTGAGGCAGCCCTATTCGCTTGGCATAGAGCAAATCAGGAGCTTCCAGCAAAACGGGCATGTTTTGCTACGGGAAGTAGCCAAACCAGTTGAAATTAGTGCTTATCGTCCCATAATTAAGGAAGCCGCCTACCAATATAATACCGAAATACGCCCTTTGAGCGAACGCAGTACCTATGGTCGGGCTTTTCTTCAGATTATGAATCTATGGACAAAAGATAGCCTTGTTCAAAAATTTGTGATGGCCCGGCGGTTTGCCCAGATTGCGGCTGGATTACTGGGGGTCGAAGGGGTGAGACTTTACCACGACCAGGCCCTCTTTAAAGAAGCGGGCGGTGGCCCAACTCCCTGGCATCAAGACCAGCATTATTGGCCGCTTGATACCGACAAAACTATTACAATGTGGATGCCGCTTACCGATATTAGTACCGAGATGGGGCCAATGACTTTTGTTAGTGAGTCAAATCGCTTTGGTTATTTGGGTAATTTTCCGATTTCGGATGAATCACAGGCTCGCTTCGACGAAATAATTAAGGGGCGGAAGCTGGAATTAAGCTATGGTACGGCAATGGCTGCGGGAGACGCTACCTTTCACACGGGTTGGATGTTACACGCTGCCCCAGAAAATGTTACTGCTAATACTCGCGAGGTTATGACTATTATTTATTTTGCGGATGGGGCGCGAGTAAATGAACCAGAAAATAAAAATCAGGAATCCGATTTGAATAAATGGCTAATTGGTCTCAAACCCGGTGATTTGGCGGCCAGCCCGCTCAATCCGCTACTTTATACAAGCCCTTAAAAACCAGCCGTTTGACTTGTCACTTTGAGTAGTGCAACCAGTAAATTTCGTTCCAAATTGGGAAAACGTCTAGCGTTCAATCGCCCGGAAATCTCTGTTTCCGGGCCAGATTACCACTACTCTAGCCGTTCCAGGCTCAATTTTGGTGTTTGTGAATTAAATCATAACTCAATTGTAAAAACTTGAACCGCACCCCGTTTCGGCTTTTGGCTGAAACGGGTCAGCTTGCTACTATAAACTTATTTGGTGAGGGCGACCAATTGGCCGATAGTGGCGGCGGCTTGCTGCGCCCAATCCAGCGCGTACCCGGCCAATACCCCGATTGCCAGCGTTCCAAACCCGGCCAACAACAGCACAAAGCCCAGCGAAAAGGCGGGTCGAGCTTCCGGCACGCTTGCCCCTTCGGTTGCGCTATTTTCCATGTACATTCTGACTACTATGCGGAAATAATAGAAAACCGCTACTACGCTGGTTAATACGCCAACCAAAGGCAAAAGCAATTGCCAGCCGCCTGCCTGTACCGCACTGGCAAAAACCAGAGCTTTGCCAAAGAACCCGGCTGTCGGTGGAATACCACCCAGTGAAAGCAGACAAATCGTGAGCGTTCCAGCCAACCAGGGATGACGGCGGCCCAATCCGGCGAAATCGGCAATTTCCAGATTTTTGCCGTGTGGCCCTTCCAAAGCCATAATTACCGCAAACGCCCCAGTGGTCATTACTGCATACGAAAGCAGGTAAAACAAAACTCCCTGCAAACCCGCCGCATTGTTAGCTACAATGCCAATCAGCAAATACCCGGCATGGGCGACGGCGGAATAAGACAGCATCCGCTTGACGTTTGATTGGGTTACGGCCAGAAGATTGCCGCCAAGCATGGTCAGGAGAGCCAGCACAAATAAAATCGGCTGCCAGTATTGAGCGATTGGCTCTAACGCGCCGTTAAAGACCCGCAGGAAAGCCGCTACGATTGCTGCCTTTGTTCCCACCGCCATTAGCACCGTAACTGGCGTGGGCGAACCTTCGTAAACGTCGGGTGTCCACATATGAAAAGGTACAGCCGAAACCTTGAAGGCGAAACCAACCGTAAGCATTGCCATACCAATCAAGACCAGTGACCCATTTGTGCCGTTAATCGAGTTTTGAGCTAAATAAGTCTGTACGCCAGCGTAATTAGTCGTACCCGTCGCTCCGAAAAGCAGGGCCATCCCATAAAGCAGGAAAGCCGAGGCAAAGCTGCTCAACAGAAAATACTTGAACCCGGCTTCGTGGCTGCGAATACTGCGCGGCAAAAACCCCGCCAAAATATACAAGGCCAGCGAGAAAAGTTCGAGAGCCACGAACAATACCATAAAGTTAGCCGCTACCGAAAGCAGCCACATACCGCAACCCGCCGCCAGCATCAGGGCATAATACTCGCCGCGCACTTCTACCCCGATTTTGGCGAGATAGGCCGGAGAAGCCATCACCGCTAGAGCAACCGTCGCGAAGATTATTACCGCCATAAAGCGGCTCATTTCGTCGGCGGCGACCATTCCCTGAAAAAGCGGGAGTTGGCTGCTATCCTCGATGAAAGCACTTGCTCCGGCCAGCACCGCGATTAGCAGGGTCAGCCAGCCGAGCGATTTGCTGGCGTTTTTGGGTAAAATCAAATCGGCCAGCAGTACGACCAGCATACCGCCGCCCGCAACCCAGGCCGGCCACAGCGCACCCCATTCGATTTTGCCGAGCTTGTCCAATTCGGCTTGCGGGATTTTCCCCTGAAAAAACTGCCCGCTCTCAAATAAAATATTCATTCCTGGCTATGCCTGTTTTTCTTGCATTACAACTGTTAAGGTTAATGCTTCTATCAATGTTAGGAAACGGTAAGTTTGGCTTTCCTTGTCCTTGAAAAGTTCCAGACCTGCCGGACTACGTACAAATTCTTTTAACTCCATCCGCAATTGTTGCGGCTTTAATCCTGCCATTCTCAGGCTCTGGCGAATACCCGCTAATTCTTCACTGCTAACGCCAAGCTCGGCCAGCATAGCGGTCAAGCGGCCTTCAAGGGTAGCTTGGGCAGCATTATTGCGGCTTTCTATAAAACCTTGCGGCCATTGGGTCTGAAAATTGTAAAGTACACCTGTCAGATTTGCCCCGCTCAAGTTTACTTTCGACAGATTTGTACCAATCAGATTTGTACCAATCAGATTTGCTCCGGCTAAATTTGCTTCACCTAAATTCAAGTTTGATAAATCCAGCCCGCTTAAATCCTGAGATGCCAAATCACCATCAGGATTTTCTTTATTCAACATTTTCTCAATCTGCTGGCGCGTTGCCCGTACCAAACTCATAATGCCTAATCATCCTGACTAGCTGGCATTTCTCTAGCGACCAGATGCCAGTTTAGCAGCTTGCGTGAGCCAGTCGGTTATGGTTGTGTCGAGTACACCCGTTACGATTACGGGGGCGACTCCAAGCACAATAATTAGCAAAACGAGCGGGACGAACAAAGCGTATTCTGATGGACGCATATCGGTAGGTGGCAAAGTCGCGGCTTGCTGGTCAAGCAGTGAGGTTTGTTCCGGCCCATGCCAGATACCCTGAAAGACCCGCATCATATACCAGGCCGCCAGCACTACCCCGATTACTCCGATGATAGCGTACACCGGCGAGGATTGGAACGCCCCGCCCAAAATCAGAAATTCACCCGCAAACTGGTTCAAACCGGGCAAACCCAGTGAAGCAAGGCTTAAAATTAGAAACAAGGCAGCCATACGCGGCCATTTGCCCTGCAAACCGCCCATTTTCTGCAAATCGTTTGTGCCAGTACGGGCGGTTAAAGCGGCAGCCGCCAAAAACAAAGCGGGCGTGGTTATGCCGTGATTAACCATTTGCAGAACTGCCCCGTTTACCCCCTGATTGTTCAGGGCAAAGATGCCTAACACGATAAAGCCCAAATGCGAAAGGCTGGAATAAGCCAAAATCCGTTTTAGTTCGCGTGCGCCCAAAGCCGCTAACGCCCCGTAAATAATGCTTGCCAGAGCTAATCCGCAAAGCAGGGGAGCATAGAAACTGGCCGCCGCCGGGAAAAGTAGCACCCCAAAGCGCAAAAAGCCATAGGCCCCGGTTTTGCTCATTACTCCGGCCAGCATCACCGTCGTGGGGGTGGGAGCTTCGACGTAAGCATCGGGTTGCCAGCTATGGAACGGTACAAGCGGCACTTTGACCACAAAAGCGGCGGCAAAGGCCAAAAACAGCCAACGTTGGGTATCTTCTGGAAGATTGGCAACCGCTTGCCGGATAGTCACGAAATCAAGCGAAGGCGTACCACCCGCCGGAGTAGTGCTGAAAATCAGGGCCAGCATCGCAATCAGCATTAGCAAGCTACCCGCCAGCGTGTACAGCACAAAGCGAATAGCCGCTTTCGCCCGCAAACCCGGCGTTGCCCCCCAGCTTCCAATCATAAAGTACGCCGGAATTAGCATTACTTCCCAGAAAACGTAGAAAACCAGCAAGTTGACCGAGCTAAACACGCCGACAATCGAGCCACCCAGCGCAAGCAACCAAGCCCAGTACAAACGCGGGCGTTGCGACATATTCGCGGCGGAAATTACCGCTATCAGCGTTACAAAAGTGGTCAGCACAATCAGCCAGGCACTAATACTATCTGCGCCAAGCTGGTAATTCAAGCCGAGCGGCCTGACCCATTCAATATTCTCGCCCCAGTAATAACCCCGCTTTGAGCCATCGGCGAAGTAAAACAGTATTACCAGCGAAAGCCCAAACTCAAAAGCCGCCAGGAAAACAGCCAGACTGTGCAAAGTTTTCGCCGGAACGTTTGCCAGAGCGACCAGCAGAATTGCGCCGACGAAGGGTAAGAAAATCAGAACTGAAAGTAAAGGAAAATCGGCCATGTTCATCGCTGCAACCCTATCACCGCTACATAAATTAGTATCGCCACCGCCCCAAGCAAAATACCAAGCGCATAGTTTCGGACAAAGCCGGTTTCGGTGCGACGGGCTGCTTTACTCGCCCCCGCCGTACTACCGCCCAACCCACTATCCACCGCCTGTTCTACTCCCCGGTCAAACCAGTGTGCTACCAGACTGGCTGTACCTTTACCGGGCCAGACAATCAGCAAATTATAGAGTAAATCAAAGCCCCAGCCGTACAGCAGGAAAGTATTCAGGCCACTTCGCAGGAAAGCATTAACCCCAGGGCCGGGATTACTTCGTTCCCGGTCAATGTAGCCGATTTCCGCCGCCCGCCGCGATTGGGTAGCTTTGGCGGCGTACATTTTAGGGTTTTCGACTAAGACAGGTTTTGGGCTATCGGCCATAGTTGCCAGCGCGGTAGCGGTAGATTTCACCCGCACCGGGCGGGCCATATAAATAATATAAGCCAGCGCAATACCAGCCACGCCCGCCCCTACCCCAATAACCAGCCCGACGACATCAAAGCGATTAGTTTCAATCGAACGCCAGACATTCGGGCCGTTTTGAGCGACCTCATCTTTAATGGGGGCGAACCAAGTTTCGAGCGTATTCCAGCCGCCTTCAAAAGCCAGAAAGCCGCCGACTGTCGTCAGCACCGCCAGCACGCCCACCGGCACAGTCATACTTTGCGGGTTAGCGTGGGGATGACCTTCAAAGCGGGTTTTGCCCTCGAAAGTTAGAAAGTAGGCCCGGAACATATAGAAAGCGGTAATAAAAGCGGTAACTACTCCAACCCAGCCAATTAAGGCCAAAAACCAGACTGGTACGCCCGCCGCCTGTTGCGAGGCATTCAAAACGTAATCCCCGCCAAGTAAGGGGAATGAACCCAAAATCGCTTCCTTACTGAAAAAGCCCGAAAAAATCGGAATACCGCTAATCGCCAGCGCACCGATAATAAAGGAAATCGCCGCAAAGCGGGTCGCACCTTCCCGGCGCAAGCCGCCCATATTCCGCATATCCTGCTCACCCGCCAGCGCGTGAATGACCAATCCGGCGGACAAAAACAGCAAAGCCTTGAAGAAAGCATGAGTTAGCAAATGAAACATACTCGCTTCGTATGCGCCTACCCCCGCCGCCATAAACATATACCCCAATTGGCTGATAGTAGAATAAGCCAGCACCCGCTTGAGGTCGGTTTGAGCCAGCGCACAGGTAGCGGCGTAAAAAGCGGTAAGCGCACCAATAATCGGGATAAACCAGGCAGCCCATTCCGATGCCCCAAAAATAGTGTGCGCCCGCACCACCAGATAAACCCCCGCCGTTACCATTGTGGCGGCGTGAATCAGGGCTGAAACCGGGGTTGGGCCTTCCATCGCGTCCGGCAACCAGGTTTGCAAGGGAATTTGAGCCGATTTCGCGGCACAGGCGATGAACAAGAACAAAGCAGCCCAGTTGCGCCAATCGCCCGAAGCAATATTGCCACTGGTCAAAGCCTCTCGATAAGTCAGCGAACCCGTGTTAGTAATAATCGTAAAAATACCGAGTATCAGGCCCACATCGCCAATAGTGTTAATTACAATCGCTTTGCGAGCGGCGGCTACCGCGCTCGGACGTTCGGTGTAAAACCCAATTAATAGGAAAGAAGCAAGGCCCACGTTAGCCCAGCCGATTAGCAAACCCACAAAATTGTCACTTGTCACCAGCAAAAGCATGGCGGTGACAAATAAATTTAGATAGGCAAAGTAACGTCGGAAATCCGGCTCGTGGGACATATAACCAATCGAATAAACGTGGATTAGAAAACCAACGCCCGTGATTATCAAGCACATCCAGGCTGAAAGCGGGTCGGCCAGCAAGCCAAAGCTAATCTTCCACGACCCGGATAGGGTCCAATCATAAGTTAAAGCCGCGCCGTTGGGCCAGTTGGGGGTTAGGGCCATCACCACTGCTGCCACAAAAGCCAGCCCTACCGCGCCACAGGCAACCCAGGCCGAGGCCGCTTTGCTCAAGCGGTTGCCAAACAGGGCATTAATCAAGAACCCCAGAAAGGGGAGCAGCAAAACTAATCCAATTGCTTCAGGCACAGAGCCTCATCCTCTCTCAAATTTTTCAGGTCTGTTTGCAAATCGGGGCAATCCTGCCGCGCCCCCTTAGTCCAACCTTCGCCTAATCGCCCAGCCGCCTAGCCTTCCATCGCGTGTATATCGTCTACATCAATACGGCGACGGCGACGGAAAAGAGCCACAATAATTGCCAACCCAACCACGGCTTCGGCGGCGGCAACCGTCAGCACCATCAAAACAAAAATCTGCCCCTCGCTTGTCCCCAGCGTTCCCGAAAAGCTGATAAAAGCCAGATTGACGGCGTTTAGCATTAACTCGATGGACATAAACTGAACAAGCGGGTTGCGCCTTAGCAGCACCCCCATCGTCCCAAGTGCAAATATAATCGCACTAACTATCAAAGTAAAAGTTATACTTGTCATTACTAAATTTACCGTCTTTTGCCAAGCACGACTGCGCCAATCAAAGCTACCAGTAAAACCAGAGCGGTTAGCTCGAAAGGCAACAAAAATTGAGTGAATAAGCCCATTCCAAAGGCTTCGACACTACCGTAAGCGTAAGGTTGAGCGGGCGAAGGTTGGGCGGCAGCAAAATCGAACTGTGGCCCACCCGTAAAAGCGTAAATCAGGCTACCCACCAGAATAATACCCAAGATAATTCCGCCGGTAAAAGCCCCCGCTTTTTGTAATTGCTTGCTATCCTTAAAAACGTTCTCGCCTTCCGGGTTAAGCAACGTTACCACGAACAAAAACAGCACCAAAATTGCTCCGGCATAAATCAGCAATTGAGCCGCAAACATAAATTGAGCGTGCAGCAACAAAAAAAGCGTGGCAAGGCTCACCAGATTGAGCAATAACATCATGGCACTGTAAACAGCATTCGGCATAAATACTACTCCCACCGCCGAAGCTACCGCCAGCACCCCTAAAATCACCAGAATTACCTGTTCCATTAAATCAGGCTTCCCTTTTAGTTGTGAGTTGCGCGTCTTAAATCAACTCGCAACTCATCTTTATTCCTTCTCGTTCGTACTACCTGGCAGCGCGTCGGGGACGGCTTCACCAGGGATAGTTTTAGGTTTATCCTTGCGGGTTGGTTTGGGCGCACCCGTTGTACCCGCGTCTTTTGGCAAGTTAGCTTTACCGACGGCGGCGGCGGTAGTTTCCCAACCGTCGAAAACACCCTTAAATTCGGGTAAAGTCGGCAGCGCGTCGGGTGGCGGGGGAGCTTCCCAGGCCAAAGCCGCACCGCGTGTGGCCGTGCCGAGCGGTTCGAGCATATCTTCCTTATTGTAAAGCATCTGGCTACGGGTCGCGGTTGCCAGCGCGGTCTGCGATTCAAGGGTAATCGCCCCGGTAGGACAGGCCGCTTGACAGTAACCACAGAAAATACAGCGCAACATATCTATCTGAAAAACATTGGCATAGCGTTCACCAAAAGAACTGGGTTTGGCCGGGTCATTTTCGGCTGGTTCGATATAAATCGCGTCGGCGGGACAAGTGCCGCTACAAAGCATACAGGCGATACAGCGTTCCAACCCGTTTTCGTAACGATGCAAAACATGGCGACCTCGTTCGCGGGGTGGCACTTTCCGTATTTGTTCCGGGTACTGAATTGTCACGGGCTTGCGGAACATATTCTTGAGCGTCACACCCATCCCCTTGAGGGAATCAGCCGTCATTTTTATCGGATTTGCCATAATTCTTTTATTTCTCTTTAGGTGTTTCTTTTTGTTTGTGAACCTGAAATAAATCCGCTATTGACACGCTAAAATCGGGTAAAATCTCCTGACTTTCCAACTCGTCCAACCGGGTTAAATAGCGCACATTTTTGTTAGACCGATAAATAATGAAACTTTCAAAAGGCGGTATCGCCAGCCAAACTTCTTGCACGCCCAGTCTAATATACTCAATCGCTTTTTCACAAACCTCGTAAAGCTTATCTTCGGGCGAAACAATTTCAATAGCTAAATCCGGCACAAACTCCCAGTAACCTCTTTGCGGCACACCTTCTTCCGGCATCCGGGATTGAACTACAAAAGCCAAGTCTGGAAAGCGCAGGGTTTTGCGTGGCTCACGCTGTAAAATAAAACCGTAATCAATCAACATCTTGGCAATTGGATTGGTTTTCAAGAACGGCTGAAAAGTGCTGACCAAACTTACGGTCATATCACTTTGCGATAATGTGCTACCCATCTTCTCTCTTAACTCTCCGTCTGACAGTTCATAGGTGATACCCGTGTCTTTAGCGCGATGATTTAGTTCGGCAATTTCCTCAAAGCTATATTCTTTCGGTTCTGCTGATTCTGCCGAAGTTTCGGGAATTTCTACGGCTTCTTCCAGTTCTCGAACTATAGTTTCCATAATGCCTGCCTCCCGGTAGCTTTCAGGATACCAGCGCGACGACAATGCTCGTTACCACCAGATTGGCGACTGCCAAAGGTAACAAGACTTGCCAGCCAAAATGCATCAGACGGTTATATTTCAGACGGGGCAAAGTTGCCCGTAGCCAGATAAAAACAAACAAAAACAAAATTACTTTAGCCACAAACCAGAGCGGGCCTAATTCTTCCGGGCCAAACAAGGGTCGCCAGCCACCCAAAAACATGGTCGTTGCAATGCTGCTAACCGTGACCATATTAACGTATTCGGCGGCAAAATACATGGCGAAACGGAGGCCGCTATATTCGGTATGGTAGCCCGCTACTAATTCCTGCTCGGCTTCGGCCAAATCGAAGGGAGCGCGGTTTACTTCGGCCACTGCCGCCGTCAGGTAAATAAAGAAGGCCACGATTTGCGGAACGATAAACCAGACATTTTGCTGCGCCCCAATTATTTTGTTCATGTTAAGCGAGCCGGAAAGAATAATTACCCCCAAGAGCGAAAGGCCCAAACTCAGCTCGTAGGAAATAATTTGGGCGGAAGAACGAATCGCACCCATTAGCGAATATTTGTTACCGCTACTCCAGCCGCCCAGCGTAATACCATACACCGCCAGCGAAGATACGGCCAGCACAAACAAAATGCCAATGTTCAAGTCAGCAATCCAGGGCTTTGCCCCGAAAATATTAAGCGAATCTGGCCCAACCGGGATAACCGCAAAAGCGGTCAGGGCTACCGTCAGCGAAATCATGGGCGCGACGATAAAAATTGGCTTTTTGGCGGCTTTAGGGATTAACTGCTCCTTAAAGACCAGTTTCACCCCGTCGCTAATCGGTTGCAATAAACCAAAAGGGCCAACCCGGTTCGGGCCATAGCGGTTTTGCATCCGGCCAATTACTTTGCGCTCGAACAAAGTCATATAAGCGAAAGCACCCATCAGCAGGAGAACGACAACCAGCCCTTTGATAACG
>JBBQGP010000102.1:0-19016 GCA_038323095.1 Chloroflexia bacterium
CAGTTTTGCAATTGATGGTCAGCTTGTAACGGCTGGCGGCAAAGCTTCGCCCGGCACGATTAATAGCTACGACGATTTGAAAGCGGCGGTTGATAAGGCTCTTGCCGCCAAAAAGTAAAGTTTAATCCCATCCCGTCTCGCTTTTATCTGACAAAGGCGGGACGGGTCATTCGTTTATTACAGGTTTAACATGGCCCAAATTCGTAAAACAAGCACTTCTAAAGTTGAAGAAGAGTTGCTGGATAGCTATCCTACCGAAACCAACGATAGCTTTTTGGATGCCGAAGAAATTGAAGATGAAAGCTTTGAGCCGGAAATAAACGGCGGGCCGGGCCGGGCTTTTGATATAGCCGCTATTGCCCTGTGTATTATCGGTATCGGCATCTCCAGCTATATGACCTACACCAAAGTTTTTAATACCAAAATCGAGGTTTGCGTCACGGGCAATAGCTGCGAAGTTGTAACCAGTAGCCAATACGCCTATTTTATGGGTTTGCCGGTTGGGGCGTGGGGTCTGGTTTTCTATATGGCTTTGCTAATTGGTAGCCTTACCCGCGCCACTTTTACCGGGAAAATGACGGAAGCAGCAGCTACCTGGCGTAGTCGCCTGAATTTGCTTTTGTTCATAGGTGGTCTGGGCGGGGTAGCTTTTACCGCTTATCTGAAAGCGATGGAAATTTTTGTAATTGGGCAAATTTGTAGCTGGTGCGTGGCTTCGGCGATTACAGTTAGCTTGTTCTTTGGTTTATCGCTTTACCGATTCCTCAAATCCTGAGCTTCCGGCCCTGCCCGCAGTTTTGGAGTAGCTCAAAGCAAAGATTTTTGGAGAAATCCGATGTCACAACCCGCTAAAATTTATTATAGTGTAGAAGAATATCTAAGAATGGAAGACAATTCTCCCGAAAAGCACGAGTATTTTCGGGGAGAAATCTTTGCAACGGCGGGCGGCTCGGAACGCCACAACTTGATTGCCAGCAATGCTTTGATAGAAATTGGTAGCCAACTTCGCCTAAAAAAGAAAGATTGCCGCATTTATAATAGCGATATGCGGGTAAGCGTTGGCCCGGACGACTTGTTTACCTATCCCGATGCCAGCGTGATTTGTGGTGAGCCTGAATTTGTCAAAAACCGCACTGATATTGTTACCAATCCGCTTTTGCTAATCGAAGTATTATCTCCTTCTACTGAACGCTATGACCGTAGCGAGAAATTCGAGCTTTACCGTATCTTGCCAACTTTCCGGCATTACCTGATAATTGACCAAACCCGTGTTTATGTTGAGTATCATCAAAAAATTGGGCTTAATAAATGGGTTATGGAAACTTTTAGCGATTTCTCTCAAACTTTCAGGATTGATGAATTGGATGCTCAAATAGTAATTGCCAATCTATACAATAACGTTAAGCTTCCCGCTTGATTTAGTATACTAATTTACAAAATTAAAACCAAACAAATAAAAGGAGTTTTTATGAGCCAGGTGTCGTATGATGCGATTGTGATTGGAGCAGGTCAGGCGGGCGGTCCGCTTTCGACTGCGCTGACTAAAGCTGGATACAAAACGGCGATTATCGAACGGGAACACGTCGGCGGCACTTGTATTAACGAAGGTTGCACCCCCACCAAGACCATGATTGCCAGTGGTCGGGTAGCTTATTTGGCGCGACGCGGGGCAGATTACGGGGTGCATACCGGGCCGATTTCGATAGATATGACTAAAATTCGCCAGCGCAAACGCGATATTGTAGACAGCTTTCGCAACGGTAGCCAGAAGCGGATTGAAGCTGCCGAAAATCTGGATTTACTTTTTGGCGAAGCCAGTTTTACCGGGCCAAAAGAACTGGATGTACAGCTTACCAGTGGTGAACTACGCCAGCTTGCCGCCGAGCATATTTTTATCAATACGGGCTGTCGTCCTGCCCCGCTAAAGCTTGCTGGCGTTGAAAATATTGAAGTTTTGAATTCTACTTCTGTAATGGAGCTGGATAGCGTGCCAGAACATTTGATAGTAATCGGTGGCGGTTATATCGCTTTGGAATTCGGCCAGCTTTTCCGGCGATTGGGTAGCCAGGTAACGATTATCCAGCGCGGCTCGCAACTTTTGGCAAAGGAAGATAACGACGTAGCCGAAGAAGTTGCCAAAATTCTAAAAGAAGATGGCCTTGAAATTCTGCTCAAGACAAACACGGTTAAGGTCGAAAAAGCTGCTAACGGCAAAATTAGCCTGACGGTCAAAACCCCTGAAGGTGAGCAAGTTATCGAAGGTTCACATTTACTGGAAGCCGCCGGGCGTATCCCCAACACTGATAAGCTCAACCCCGCCGCCTCTGCGATAGAAATGGACGATAAAGGTTATATTAAGGTAAACGAGCGACTGGAAACTAACGTGCCGGGAATATACGGCTTGGGCGATGTTAAGGGCGGCCCGGCTTTCACTCATATTTACTATGATGACTTTCGGATTATCCGCACTAATTTTATCGAAAAGGGTCAGGCTACTATTAACGAGCGGCTTTTGCCTTATACTGTTTTTATTGACCCGCAACTTGGGCGAATTGGCTTGAGCGAAAGCGAGGCCCGTGCCAAAAATTATAATATCAAGGTTGCCAAAATGCCTATGGATTATGTGGCGCGAGCTTTGGAGATGGACGAAAGCCGAGGGCTAATGAAGGCAGTAGTCGAGGTAGATAGCGGGCAAATTTTGGGGGCGGCGGTACTTGGCATCGAAGGTGGCGAAGTTATGGCGGTTTTACAAATGGCAATCATGGGCAAGCTACCTTATACCGTTTTGCGCGACGCTGTTTTCGCCCACCCCACTTTAGCTGAATCGCTAAACAATCTTTTCACTGATTTTTAATTCATAAATCATAGCTCTGGTACTTTAGAGTGATAGTAGTTAAGTAAATAAATGTTATACTAAGCTCGTCCAATTTGAAAGCCCCGTTTAATATCTGGTGGACAGGGAATTAGAAATTTAGTGTCGCAATTTGCTTTAGTTTGAGCAGGAGTTAGGTTTAAGCCATGTTAAGTTCTAGCCAGAGTGAAATTCTCATCCTTAATCGCCGTCGTCGCCTGTTGCAAGGCGTTGCCATTACCGCCCTTTTAGTTGCGAGTTTATCGCTTGGCTACGCTATTTTCAATTTATTTAAGTCCCTGAATTCAAGTCGGGTTTCACTGTCAGTCATATCCTCCCTGATTACGTCCAGTACAACAGTAGTTATTAGCGCGATAACTTTGTTATTATCCCGTCGAGAAACTCCTGGCCCGATACGAGTTGGTTCCTATCTTATGACCGGTTCCTGGGCGTTAATTATTTTTGCCAGCTTGCTAATTGGTAATTATAATTCGACTACTCTGGCTGCCTTGATGATACCTATGGTTTGTGCTGGACTGCTTTTTGACGCAAAAGAGGTTTTGCTCTGGTTAGCAGGGCTGGCCGGACTTATAATAGTGGGTTTTATCCTTTTTATAACCGATATTATACCTAGCCCGCCGACTGGTAATACCAGCGATGCTACGCTGACTACTAATTTTATTTGCTATATGATTTTGCTAATAATTATCGGAGGAAGCTTCTGGTTTTTGCAAATCAACATCCGTACTACGCTGATGGAAGTTAATTCACAGGTGCAGGAATTGGCCCGCCTCGGCTATGATAAAGAACGCAAGCGAAAATTTGGGGAACAAGTAAGCATCCAGCTTAAATCTATGACGGCAGAGTTAACTTCAACTACTTTACAGCAGACTAGCCGTTCGCATCAGCAAGCCAGCGCGGTAATGGAAATTACTACCAGCTTGAACGAGTTGGGTGAAACCGCCCGTCAAATTGCCAGCAACGCTCGTCAAGTATCTGAAGCCGCCGCCGATGGTATAAGTTCGGCTCAAACGGTACGAGCTACCAGCCAGCGTGCCAATAGTACCGCCGAGCGAGGACAAGCGGCTGTTTCCAGTTCAATTATCGCCATCGAAGAAGTTCGCACCGATATTACTGCTTTAGCCGAACGGCTTATGACTTTGGCCGAGCGTTCGCGCCATATTGGTTCAATTATCGCTTTGATTAAAGAAATTTCAGACGAAACTCATTTGTTGGCCCTAAATGCCGCTATCGAAAGCGCGGGCGCGGGTGAACATGGGCAACGTTTTGGGGTAGTCGCGGCAGAAGTAAAGAATTTGGCAGACCGTTCACTATCGGCCACGCTGGAAGTCAGCCAGATTATTAACGAATTGCAGGGAGCGGTAGCCGGGACGGTTCTAGCCAGCGAAGAAACCCGCAAGAAAACTTTTGGGGCAGTTGAGCGCGGCTATCAGGCTGGACAGGTGATTAACGAATTGGGGCAGGTAGTGGACGAAACTACTCTAAATTCCCGCCAAATCGCCGAGGTTGTTCAGCAAGTAGCAGTTTTGGCCGAAGAAATCCGGCTTGCTACTCAGCAGCAGGAAAGTGCGATTCAGCAAGTAGTCAGCACAATGGAGGGGGTCGGCATAGTCGCTAAGGAAAACGCCAGCGCGGTTGCTCAAGTTTCCGAAACTATTAGCCAAATTGACGATTTGTCTTTGCAGCTCAAAGAAACCTTGAATACCGCTAATCAAGCCAAAGATGAATCGGCTATACTTCAATTAGCCAGTCTCCCGGTTTAAGACTAATTTTTGGTAACTGTTCAGGTGTAGGAGGGATTTCCAATCCCGATTTTACCCTAACTCGTAAGGTCGGGATTGGAAATCCCTCCTACAAAATGGCTGGCTCAATAGTTTCTTGATAAAACAAAAAGGGCAAGCCCCTAAAGCTTGCCCTTTTTGTTTTATCAAGAAACTATTCGGACTTTATATCATCAATTGTGGTGTAAATGTAAACGTTATCGTCGGAGCGACCTACTACTTTTACATAATAGGTGGCAGTTCCTTCGGCAGGCTTGAGCTTGCTACCAACCGGGAATTTTACGATAACCGGGCGAGAAGTTTCGTAGACAGATTTGACCCAGTTGTAATAATCGCCCTTGTCCGCGTATTTGTAGGCCAGTTGTAGCGTACCAGTAAAGCGCACCAAATCGCCGTTTTTGGCTTCCTGTTTCAAAAGCTGCGGGTCGGTGTAAAGCTTGTAAGGCGAATTATCTACTGGCCCGGAAGCAACATTAGTGCGGGAATTGATAAAGCTGAAAGCAATTATAGCTAACAACAAAACTGCAATTATGCCGCCTAACATTATGAAGCGGAACGATTTGGGCCGGGCCTTTTTCTCGGTTTCGACCACCGTTTGAGGGTCAACCGTTTTGAAGTTCGCCCGGATATTCTTCATCCCGCGAGTATAATCCCCTTCGACGGCGATAGGACTTGAGCCAGAATCGGCGGCGTAACTTTCGATGGATTGTGGTTGATTCTGGCTGGCATATATTGCCGCTTGAGTGCGAGGGGTAGGGGTTGAGCCAACTCCGGCGGTTAATTGTCGCTGCTTGTTCTGCTGTTTTTCCAGCCATTGCCGGGCCGAAGCTACGGTACTGCTTTGCGGCTCAAGGCTGGCGGCGGTGCGGATAGCCGCTTCACTTTCTTCAAGGGTGGGGCTGGTAAAAGCGACCCATAACAAAAGATTGGGTTCACGGCTATAGCGATTGAGCAAAGCTTTTAGCTGGCTATAAGCCACTTCTTTGTACCCGCCTTTGGCGAGAGCTACTGCTTGATTAAACGTTGCGAGGTCGTTAGCATTCATTGACTACAGCTCCATTATGCAAGAACGTTATAACTAAAAAGGTTATCTATGGCTTAAATAATTTTAACCAAAGTAATTTCCACCTTTATGTTACCACGCTATTTTACTAACGTCAATGACGAAATTATGAAATTTGACTGAAAGAACGCGGTTATAGTAGACTCAACTTTATGGGAGTAATTTCAGGCCAAAAAACGGCTCAAACTAAAGATAATCCGGCGGTGGCTAACCAGTTCCGTTTTTTACCGCTCTGGCTGCTTGATTTGGGGCTGGCTTTGTTGGTTACTTTGCTTTTCGCCCGTAATTTCGCCCTGAATATGCTGGATAAATTGCCCACGAACGGCTCGGATATTTACGAAAACGTTTGGAATTACTGGCAATGGAAAACTCTGCTTTTTGAACAGCACGTCAACCCCTATTTCACCAATTATATTTACTACCCTGGCGGCATCAGCCTTTATTTGCATACCTATCAGCCGCTTGTTAGTCTGCAAGCCGTTTTTACCCAACTAATCTTCGGGCAAATTCTGGGGGTAAATCTGGTAATTTTGCTGGCCTTGACGCTTTCTACTTTCGCGGCCCAACGCTTCTTTTTGTATCTTAGTGGCAATCGTTGGGGGGCGTGGGTGGGTGCGCTAACTTTTGTTTGGTGCAATTCCTGGTATTGGGATG
The DNA here is from genome assembly GCA_038323095.1 of Chloroflexia bacterium. Lineage (GTDB taxonomy): Bacteria > Chloroflexota > Chloroflexia > Chloroheliales > Chloroheliaceae > L227-5C. Next base: position 6,371 of record JBBQGP010000102.1, read on the forward strand.
CGGTAGAAGGCGGCAATCTGGATTTGATGTCGGCTTACTGGTTGCCATTTTATGCTCTGTGTTTGCTACAAATGCTGGATACTCCTTCACGGCGCAAGCAGGTGTTATTTGGTGGGCTGGCCCTGCTTTGCCTGATTGCCAGTGCGCTGACTACCTGGTATTACAGCTTGCATTTGATTTTGCTCACAATTATTGTTGTTTTGTTTTACATTTTTTGGCGGGCTAAGAATTGGCGGGAGCGCGGCCTGATTTTTGGCAAGGCCGCTTTGATTGGCGCAAGCTGGTTGATAATTGTTAGCCCTTTTTTGATAAATATAATCGGGCAATCGGGCAATCGGCTCTGGTATATTCCCGGCGCGGAGCAAATCGTTTTGCGCTCGGTAGATGTTTTGGGGTTTATCCTGCCTAATGGTCACAATTTGCTTTATGGCGAACTGGCCCGTCGTTTCCTGCCTACCCAACTTTACGCCGCTTACAATCCTAGCGGTACGGATGGCTCGTTCAATCCCGGCTATCTACCGCTTGTGCTGGCAATTATTGCGATTGTGGTGGGCTTGCGGCGTAAAACCGTAAAGTTTGGGCTATGGCTATGGGTTGGGCTAAGTTTCGCAGTGCTGGCAATTGGCCCGCAGTTGCATGTTAATGGCCTGATTTTGGATGAGCCGAAACTGCCCTACTGGTATCTTTATAATCTGCCGGGTCTGAACGTTAGCCGCGACCCCAGCCGCTTTTTCTTTATGTACATCTTTGCGCTGGCGGCTCTGGCAAGTTTGGGGGTTGAGCCTTTTCTAGCCTGGGCCTCGCGTCGCCTGGGGGGTTTAGGTCAATTCCGGCTAAATTCGGCTAATTGGTTGGGCGGTTTGCTGTTGGTACTAATCGCGCTTGAGTTCTTGCCTTTGCAAATTGATATGGGTTTGGATAAAGTGCCGGAATTTTACCGTACTACGCTGGCCGCTGACAAAGCCGATTATGCCATTCTGGAAGTACCTTCGCATGTGCAGGACGGCGGACTCGAACACAAGCGCATGTATTTTCAGACTTTTCATCATAAAAAATTATTGGGTGGTCAATTGGCCCGCGACCATAAACGCCTTAGCCCTACCGATTTCTTGACCCATTCGCCTTTTTTCCCGGAAGCTTTACTAAACCAGGCGACCACGATTGCCCCTACCGAAAACGATATGCTGGAACGCCCGCGCTTCCCTGAAATGAGTCCGGCTTTGCTGGGCTATTTCGATATTCGCTATATTGTGCTTTACCCCGCTGCAATCCGGCCCGAAGATAAAGCTGATGCCAATAGTTTTCTAACCCGTGCGCTTGGCCCAAACCCTGTTCCAGTCTATAGCGATAACACAATTGTTGCTTACAAAGTACCCGCGCCGCCCGCAACAATGCCAAAAGTAATCGCCGATGTAGGTCAGGGCTGGTTTCAGCCAAACACTAAAGACGGCCAGACCTGGCGATGGGGGCAATTCGGCCAATCCGCCGAGATTTATCTGGTGAATTTGACCAAAGCTCCCCTGAAAGTGCGCCTCGATTTTCAGGCGTTCAGCTACGCCCGTTCACGTAGTTTGCGCCTGACCCTCAATTACGAGCGCGACCTCGAAACTTTCCCACTACCCGCCACTCCTCCCGACCAGCCCCGTGTCGAGAAACCCCTTAGCCTCGAAGTCGAACTAAAACCGGGCAACAATATTCTAACCATGTTCACTTTTGAACAACCCGTTATCCCTGCCACCGTCAGCACTGATAGTGATAGCCGCAAGCTGGCCTACGGTATCCGCGCCTTCAAAGTAACCCCAATTTCTTGAGTTTCTAGTTGTTAGTTGTTAGAGGGAACGGGGTTGTTGGCTGTCGGTAAATGATTCCGACTTCATACTTCCGACTTCATACTTGTTTGAAAGCCCATGAGCGGTTAGAATATGAATTGGGATGTTTTTGTAGAGTAATCTTTGGATGGGGCGGGGTTATAATTCAAATTTACTGCCCGGTTTTAGCTGCTTTGTTAGCGAGATTTCTGTTGATTTGGTATAAGGCAAACTTTTTATGAGCAATCTAAATCCTGGGCTTAATCCCTGGCTCGTGCTTTACGTCGAGCAGCATTATCAATCGCAAAGTCGCTATATTGGCTCAGGGTTTTTTGATAAAGATGCTAAAGCTTTTTGTTATGAAGGAATGAAAAAGTCGCTTGAAGAGGAAAATGGTCGCAAGGCAGCTAACGTTGTAATGTTCTTTGATTCTTCCATTGATAAAGATGCCAAAACTATTGAAAGTCTCTTTGGAAAAGTAGATTTTGGCAGTTTAATCGTCGTTGTGCTTCAAGGCTACACCTCGCAAATGAAAAGATAATTTTCCTCTATTTTGGTGTAGTCACTACTACCGACTACCATAAGCCCTTCTGTTAAATTAAACTTGTAGAATTTTTAATCAGCACAGCTTTTTTCTGTCCAAATGCTTTGTGTACGGTAAAGGATATAGACGATTGGCTGCCCGGTTGCCGGGCAGCTCGGTTTTGCCAGACGGGTTTTGCTTGTCCGTCTTTGGCAAAACTTTTAGCTAGACGAAAGTGAGCGTAGCCACATGACCATAACCCCCGATGCTTTGAATATTGCCGAAGCGGAAGTAATTCGCGAAGATAACGGCTACCACGCTTTTTGCGGCCTGACCTGCGTCGGCTGGCTCTATCAGAAAATGAAAGACAGCTTTTTCCTGATTCTGGGGACGCATACCTGCGCCCATTTGCTGCAAAACGCGCTGGGTGTAATGATTTTCGCCAAGCCCCGCTATGGGGTAGCAATGATGGAAGAATCCGATTTGAGTGCGCCGACGATAGATATTACCGACGTGGTCAAAGATATTGTCGAGCAACATCACCCCTCGGTAATTTTCTTGCTCAATAGCTGCACCCCCGAAATTATGAAGGTAGACTTCGAGACAATGGCGAACCAGCTTAGTGGCAAGTTTGATAATACTCCTGTGTTGCCGGTACGGGCCGATGGCCTCGAATATACTATGACTCAGGCCGAAGATAGCGTATTGCAAGCACTCTTACAGTTCTGCCCGGAAGCTCCGGCGGGTCAAAAAGAAGTGGTCTTTTTGGGGGCGGTCAATGATGTAAACGCGGGCGAATTGCAGCGCGAAGTCGAAAAGCTGGGCATCAAGGTTGCCGGATTTGTCCCCGCCAATACCTTAAAGGAATTGCCCGCGATTGGGCCAGATACCATTATTGCGCCTTTGCAGCCCTATCTGGCTGGAGCAGCCACCAAATTCAGCCGTCAACGCGGGGCGAAAGTTTTGCAAAGCCTTTTCCCGATTGGGCCGGACGGTACGCGGGTATTTTTAGAAGATTTGGCCGCCCTTTTCGATAAAAAAGTAGATTTGAGTGAGCGCGAGGCCGAAGTTTGGAAAGCTATCGAGCCAAAAGTAGCCGCCATTCGGGGAAAACGCATTTTCCTAAGCGGCGACAACATGCTCGAATTACCCATCGCCCGTTTCTTGCGGAAAGCCGGGGCGGAAGTGCTGGAATGTGGCACGCCCTACGTCAATCGCCGTTTTCACCAGCGCGAATTACAGGCTCTGGCCGGACAAAAAGTGGTCGAAATGCCCAACATGGGTCGCCAGATTAAAGATATTCGGGAGCAACAGCCGGATTTGGTTATTACAAATTTCTGGCAAGCCAACCCCTTCGAGGCCGAACGCATCGCGACCAAGTGGTCAACCGAATTTATCTTTACGCCGATTTATGGCTTTGGTGGAGCAGGCGATTTAGCCAACTTGTTCAGCCGCGCCTTGAACCGTCATAAAAAGCTGGATATGCTCGATTGGAAAGATTTCCTTCCCGGAACGAACTAATTAGTTGATAGTTAGTTTCTAGTTTCTAGTTGTTCTCGCGGCTAACCACTGTCTTTTTCTAACAACTAACAACTAATAACTAACAACTATAGACGGAGTGATTAAGATGAGAATGTCATACTGGGAATACCAGGGAACGGCCCATACCGGCGTGGCGCGGGTGGCTTGTAGCATGAACGGGGTACACGCGGTGATGTATTCGCCCGTCGGTGATACCTATATCAATTCGATGTTCACCATGATGGAGCGGGAAAAACGCTTTCCGCCGATTACTACCAGTATTCTGGATTTGCAGACAATGGGTATGGGTGTAAATAGATTGCCCGAAACCCTCACGGCGGTCTGGAACGACCACAAGCCGGATTTGATGGTAGTAGCCTGTACCTGTTCCTCGACTTTGTTACAGGACGATTTGGGTGCGCTGGCGAAATCGGCCAATTTGCCCGAAGGTGAAACCGAAGTTTTGATTTATGCCCCCAACCCTTACCGGGTCGAGGAAGATGAAGCGGCGAACGGCCTTTTGACCCTACTCACCCGCAAATATGCCGGACAAGCCTTGCCGCCTACCGAAAAGCCGAGCGTAAACATTATTGGTACGATTTCGTTAGGCTTTCACCATAAACAGGATTTGATTAGCGTCAAACGGATGCTGGATGTATTGGGCGTACAGGTAAACGTGGTATTTCCCGAAGGGGCAAGCCTGGACGATGTGCGGAAATTGCCGCAAGCCTGGGCCACGATTGCGCCTTACCGCGAAATGGGGCAGGATGCCGCCAAAGCTCTGGAAGAAATGTACGGTATTCCGGCAGTGACCAGCACCCCAATGGGCGTAATGGCTACCCGGCAATGGGTGCGAGACGTGCTAACCGCTCTGGTAAAATTCGCCCGCGCTAGTAATCTAAATTTTGACCCCAAAGAACCAGCTTTAGCGGCGTTCTCGCTTGACCAGAAAAGCCCGCCTAGCAGTCTGCCCTGGTTCAGCTATACGGCGGACGTACAAAGCTTTAGCTCTCGCACTGCCTTTGTTTTCGGCGATTTTACGCACGCAGTGGCGATGACCCGAATTTTGGCAAGTGAACTGGATATAAAAGTGCTATGCGCCGGAACATACGATACACGCCGGGCTAAAGAATTTCAGGAAGCAGTCGCGCCTTATACCGACCATACCATTATTACAGTAGAATTCGAGCAGGTTCGCAAGGAAATCGAGAAGCTAAACCCGGATGTAGTGCTAGGCACGCAAATGGAGCGGCATACCGCCGCCGGATTGGATATTCCCTGCGCGACCATCAGCAACCCGATTCACATTGAGGATTTCCCGCTCAGTTACCAGCCGTTTTTGGGATATGACGGCTCGAACTACATCACTGACCGTATTTACCATACCATGAAGCTTGGTCTGGAAAAGCATCTTATTGAAATGTTTGGAGATGCCGGGTTAGGCAAGGCCGAGTCTAACGCACCAAAGCCAGCCGTGCCGATAATCCAGCAAACCGAACCATTGCAGAATTCGGAAGAATTGCGGGTCAAGGCCGAGCAACTGGCGGTAGATGGTGGGTCGGCAGTGGCAGTGTTGACCGCTCCTCCGGCGGTAGTAGCTAACAAGGTAGTCGAATTAAGCTGGACGGACGAGGCTAACAAAGCTTTGAAGCAAATTCCCTTCTTTGTACGTCCCAAAGTACAAAAGCGGATCGAGGATTATGCTCGTGAACACGGCTACAGCATGATTACGCTGGATTTGGTTTACGAAGTTAAAGAAAAAGCTGGTTAATTTTTCAGAGAAACTTGTTATGAGTGTCGAATTATGAGTTTTGAGTTCAAAAAGTAAAAATAAGCTAAAACTTTTTGAGCTAAGAACCTCCAGATTTTTAGAGGAGCATATAGATGAACCACGCATACGCATTTTATGGCAAAGGCGGCATCGGCAAAAGCACGACGGCCTCCAACGTGGCGGTTGCAATGGCGAAGATGGGCGGCACAGTGTTGCTGATTGGCTGCGACCCCAAACACGATTCGACCTTTACTATTACCGGGCATATGATTGATACGGTTATAGATACGCTCGAAAAGAAAAATTATCACGCCGAAGAAATCGAGCCGGATGATATTATCAAGACTGGCTTTATGGGCGTGGCGGCGGTTGAAGCGGGTGGGCCTCCGGCGGGGGTGGGCTGCGGCGGTTATGTCGTCGGCGAAACCATGAAGATGCTTTCGCGCATGGGCGTATACGATAAATACGACGTGATTTTGTTTGATGTATTGGGCGATGTGGTCTGCGGTGGCTTTGCTACCCCCTTGCAGTGGGCCGAATACGCTGTAATTATTGCCGCCAATGACTTTGACAGCCTTTTTGCGGCTAACCGCATTTGTGTAGCAGTCAAGGCAAAATCGGCCAAATACCCGGTGCGTCTGGCCGGAATTGTAGGTAATCGGGTAGTCGCCAACCAGGACGGCAAAGGCGGCAACGGCCACGAACTGATTGATATGTTCGCCAATCAGGTTGGTACCTCGGTTTTGGGCATGATTCCTTCCGAAGATACCATTCGGCGCAGCCGGATTGAAGGGCGCACCCTTTTTGAAATCGAAGGGGTCAACACCCAACCTTACGAAGATTTGGCGAATACCCTGCTTTGTGAACCCGAAGTAGTCATCCCGACCCCCATGCTAGACCGCCAGGTCTTTCAGGTTATCGGCAACCGCCACTAAAGGCTCAAGGTCATAAAACTGGCCGGGTTGACTTGGCAAAATTTTCAGGAAAGGCTAACTCGAAGCTTGTGCTATAATCGAGTTAGCCTTTTTTGGTTTCCCAAGTTTTGGTCTTAGAAAAACTTAAATCCTCGCTGCTTTATTTAAACTTGAAATTTTTCGGAGGAATTATGACTACGCTGGAAAACTCGCGCCCCTGGATGCCCGAAGCGGTAGCCCGTTTTTATGAAGCACAGGCTGAACGGTTTCGCCAAATGCCACCCGCCGATTTTTTAGGAGAGGTCGAAAACGCCTTAACCCGGCACGAACGCTTTATGGATTATGAATGTGTCAGTCTTTATGCCGGAACAAATATTATGAACCCGCGTGCCGCCCGCTTGCTATCGTCCAGTGTCGGTAGCCGCCCAAGTTTGGGTTATCCCGGCGACAAGTACGAAACCGGGTTGGGTTACGCCGAGCAAATCGAAATTATGGCGGCGGAGTTGCTCAAGCGAATTTTCAAATGCACCTATGTGGAATTCAGGGTAGGTAGTGGTTCGCTGGCAAATCTTTACGCTTACGTGGCCTGTACCAAACCGGGTGATGTGATTATGGCTCTGCCTTCGGCTGCCGCCGGACACGTGACCCATCATACCGAAGGGGCAGCCGGGTTGTACGGGCTGGAAGTACATTCCATTCCTTTTGATGGGGAAAAGATGGAAGTTGATTTGGAAGAATTGGAACGGGAGGCCCACCGTTTGCGTCCGCGCCTGATTATTCTGGGGGCAAGTTTGGCTTTAACTCCTTACCCGGTGCGTGAAGTTCGCCAATTGGCCGACGAGTTAGGAGCATACTTAATGTTTGATGCCGCCCATCTTTCGGGCATTATTGCGGGCGGGGAATTTCAGCAACCTCTAGCTGAAGGCGCACATCTAATGACTTGCTCCACCTACAAATCGTTTGGTGGCCCTGCCGGTGGCCTGGTTTTGACCAACGAACCAGCTTTGGCCGAAAAATTGGATGCTATCGCCTATCCTGGCCTGACTGCCAATTTTGATTTAGCCCGCACCGCCGCCCTGACAATTGCCGCCAGCGATATTCTGGAATTTGGGCCGGATTACGCCCGCACTTGTATCGCCAACGCCCGCGCCCTGGCTGTTGAGTTGGCCGAACTTGGCGCACCTGTACACGGCCCGGCGGAACGCGGCTATACGCTTTCCCATCACGTCGCCTTGCAAGCCGCTTCTTTTGGTGGGGGTACAACTGCTTCCCGTTTGCTCGAACAAGCCAATATTTTGACCAGTGGCATCGGTCTACCCTTGCCAGAACTCAGCCACGATTTTAACGGGTTACGAATTGGTACACAGGAAATCACGCGCTGGGGGATGCAGCCCGAAAACATGCCCGAACTAGCCGAATTGCTTTGTCGCGTCCTGCTAAAAGGCGAATCGCCCGAACAGGTGCGCTCGGCTACGCTGGCTTTCCGCTCCCGTTTCCAAAGCTTACATTTCGTGAGGTAGTTTCAAGTTTCTGGTTGCATCTAATCAACCAGAAACTATTTGTACAGTAGCAAAGATTATTATTATTGTTAAGTAACAAACTGAAACTTGTACCTTTTTCAGAGCCTTCACGAAAAACTAGGTTGAGTCGGTCTCCTACTGGCTCTAAGAAAATAGACTCAAGATCGTACCAGCCTTCTGCATCTTTTAAAAACTTCAATACCTGAACAGGTATCTCTTCATTCATAATCCTCTCCTCCTAACTGCCTATGTTTCAAGGTGTACCAGACTGGAAACTTGCTTACTTAATTTTGCTACTGTATTCAGAGTGAGTTTTAATTAGTGACAACTATTATTGTAATAGTAACATAAAAAGTTGACCTTATATATCTTGATGGGCAATGGCTTTGTCCATCGGCGGGGCAGTGTTCTACAAGAAACACAGGATAGTTGGGGATAGGTTCCTGGCAAGAGGTTGTAGTGTAAGGTGGGTTGTAAGGTAAAGGTGGTATGTTTTTAGTGGTACAAATCTTTTTCGTTTTGATAATAATTCAGCTATAGTTAAATCAAGTAGTCTCGTATGGAGAAAATTACATCATGACCCAAAAACAGTCACGTCGACAGTTCGTATCAGGAATGGCAGTTCTGGCCGCCGGAGCAATGCTAAGTGCTTGTGGCGATGCTACCGCTACCATCATTGCCCCAGCTACCGTAACACTTGCTAAAGCCACTACTGCGGCTGCCGCCAAACCCGTCCACTGGACTTACGAAGGGGCGGAAGGCCCGGCAGAGTGGGGCAGTATTGACCCGGCTTTCGCTATTTGCAAAACCGGGCAAGCTCAATCTCCGATTGATTTACCTGTTAGCGGGGTGCAAAGCCCGCTCAAGAAACTGGAGCGCAACTACACTGGCAGTAATCTGACAATTCTAAATAACGGTCACACTGTTCAGGTAAATTATGACAAGGGAAGCACGCTCACCGTAGATGGCAAAGCTTATAACCTGTTGCAATTCCATTTCCATACGCCCAGTGAACACAAATTTGCCGGGCAATCGTTTCCTTTAGAGGTTCATTTTGTACATCAGGCTGACGATAAGAGTCTGGCAGTAATTGGGGTTATGCTGGCGGAAGGAGCGGAAAATCCTTTCCTGGCAAAGTTCTGGGACAAGATGCCTGCGAAAGAGGAGACCCAGACTTATACTATCCCGATTAACGCCAACGATACTTTCCCCGCCGACAAAGCCTATTATACCTATACCGGCTCGTTGACCACCCCCAATTGTGCCGAAGCAGTCCGCTGGATTGTAATGAAAAAGCCCGTTACCGCTTCCAAAGCCCAGATTGATAAATTCGGGGGAATAGTCGGTCACAACGCCCGACCCACCCAGCCTGTCAACAACCGCGAAATCGGGGCAGGGGAAGCTTAAATACCTTCAAGGTTTGGTGGTAAACGCCCTGCCTTAAAAGGCGGGGCTGATAACATAAAAACCTGGCTAAAGCCGTTAGGGGTTGGGCCAAATTTATTTAAACTCTTTAACCGTTTGTCAGTGCTGTAATTAACAAACCTAAAGCTGTTAGAGGCTGGGCCAGATTTATCCTAACCCCCGCTCCGCCCTTTAGGGCCGTTTCCATGCTATCAGCCCGGACATTCCATGTCCGGGAGGCAACCCCAATCTAGCAAATCGGAAGTCGAAAGTATGAAGTCGGAATCATTCACCAATAACCGACAACTCTTGTTCCCACCGACAACCAACAACCGTATTTCTCTAACAACTCGCAACTCGCAACTCGCAACTTCTTCCCTCAGCAACCGTTTGACACTCCGGCGGGGGTCGGGTAGACTAAACGGGTATGGAGGTGAACTTGACAGAAACGTTCTCAGAGGGGCAGCCCCACGAATTGAGCCTGAGCCAGATTGACGCTTCGGCGACGGTGGAAGAAATTGTGCGAGGATTTGTGCCAACCCCTCGCTTTGCCCATGTTTCCTTTGAAAATTATCGTCCTGACCCGAACTACCCTTCGCAAATTGCCGGACTGGAACGGTTGCGCGAATATATGGACGGTTTGGGCGGGAAGGACGAGCCGCGCCCGCGCTTTTTTGGTCGCTGGCTGCACCGGGCGACCCCGCCGGAAGTTGGGCCAAAGGGCCTATATCTGGATGGGGGCTATGGCGTGGGGAAAACGCACCTGCTGGCTGCCGCTTTTCGAGAAGCTCCTTCTCCCAGAGCTTATCTTTCTTTTCAGGAGCTAACCTATACTTTTGGGGCGATGGGTATGCAGCCGTGTTTGGACGCTTTTTCGGCTTACCGTCTGGTTTGTATTGATGAATTTGAACTGGACGACGTGGGCAATACCATGCTTGCCAAAACCTTTTTGACCGGGGTTACAAAGGGCAATACCCATGTTATTACCACTTCCAATACCTTGCCCAGCGAATTAGGGCAGGGCCGTTTTGCCGCCGAAGATTTCAAGCGCGAAATCGGCCTGATTGCTTCCATCTTTGAAACAATTCGCATCGAGGGCGAAGATTATCGTCACCGCGATTACCGCGAGGGCGGCTTTCTTCCCGGCCTTTATTCAAACGAAGATTTGCGCCAGGTGTATCAGGGTTATACTCCGGCCAGCAAAGCCAAACTTTATGCTACTTTTGATGAACTCTGCCAGCATCTCGAAAAGTTGCACCCAATCCGCTATGCCCGCTTGCTTGCCCCGCTTGATGCTATTTTTATCGAAAATCTTGCTCCAATGGAAAACCAGACCGTTGCCCTGCGCTTTGTTCACCTAATAGATAAGCTTTACGACCAGCAAATCAAGTTTGCCGCTTCAAGTTCTGTTCCTTTGCAAGATTTGTTTTTAGCCGAATACCGCGACAAAGGCTACCGCAAAAAGTACCAGCGTTGCTTATCCCGCCTGGCCGAACTGCTCAAGGAATGGAAACGGGATTAAAATTAGGAATACAGTAGCAAAAAAGCGGCCTTCTCCCAAATCGGGGGAAGGCTGCTTTTGCGTGGTGAAAATGGATAGGAGTGGTAGAGATAGTCCTAGCCCTGTGCGGCACGAAGGCAGAAGCCTACCGTCCGCGAATTGTAATGATGGTTGCCGCTACTATCTACCAAAGCTCTGTCCGAAGCACTTAGTATAATAGAATAGCCGCAAGGGTGCATTTCGGCAGTGGCAAAGTACCACGTCCCGGTCTGAACGCTGGTAGCCACTCCCGGCGCGGCGGGAACTGGCCCGGTGGTAGTTCCCGCCGGCCCATTGATAGCCACGATGGGTGAGATTTGGATTTCTCCGCCAATGCTGATATTTGGCAAATAAGTCTCGAACGAACCCGGAAAATTATCAGTAATGCTGTAAGTACCGCCCACAAACTGGTTTACGGTAACATCAGTGCATTCCAGCACCCCTTCCGGCGCACTAGCTGCCATTGCTCCGCTTTCCAGCATAACGACGGTTGGGAGAGTATCGCCCTTATAGGTAATCCGCAAATCCAGCTTTGGTGCTTGCCGGGCAACTGAACCGCCGCCCAAAAGATTTTCGGTGTGCGGGTAGCCGTTGTAAATGTAGACGTTGCGGCCTTGCGTGCTAACCTCCTGGTAATGGAAGCTGCTAGTAATCGGGTCGAAGCTCCAGACAAAGCCTTTGACTTCCACGTGATACAGCCCTTCGGTCAAGCCTCCGGCGTACCATACCCCCAAAATCCGCTCCTTCATTACCTGAGTGCCACCTTCCAGGTAGTTATAGAAGTGCTGGGTGCCTTCGTCCACCGTAGCCTGCGGAACGTTTCTATCCAAATCGCTGGCGGTAGTTACCCCAATGGTAAAGGAGTTCAGAAGTTGAGTAGGTGCTTCACCGACTTTGTTGACCCAAATCTGATAGCGCAAGGGGTGCGTTCCCGGTAAAACTTGCCCGGTTGACGGGTTAAATACGTCTATATCGTGAGAATTGGTAAAATCGCCGTCAATGTAAAGCATCCCGCCAAAAGGACTATCGCTACAAATGAAGTTACCCGCAATACCCGAAGAAGTCGCCCGACCAGTAGTGTTGTTAATCGTATCAACATTCATCCGGCCAATGCGGTTCAAGCGCAAAGTGTGTACGCCCGGCTCAAAAGCATCGCCCAAACGCGGCTGGATGAAAGTATCTACCACGTTGCCCCAGGGCGGGTTAAAATCCGGGCCGGTAGGCGGAGTATTCCAGGACAAAATCGCCCGAACCTGAATACTATGCAGACTGTTACAGGGCAGTTCCGGCAAGGCTACCGTGCGGAAAGCGGCATACTGCACCCGGTTATCCGGGCTGATACCGGGCAAATCGTGAACCGTAACCGTAGTGCCGCCCAATGCGTGCCAGCTCCCGCTATAAAAAGCCCAAAAGCCGACGTGTTCAGTGCTACCAACGGAACAAAGGCTACCCGAAAAGCCATTGCTGCGTTTGAGGCCAATTACTCCGGCCAGAGTACGAGTAGCCGGATTGTAGCCGACACATTCCAATTCTTCGTAAGTGGTATTGCCCTTTAACAGTTCCATACCCTTAAAAATATCGGCCAAATCCTTACCAAGTTTCTGGGGAAAAGCGATTAAACTGCTGGCAGTAGCCACCGATATGT
>JBBQGP010000103.1:0-19005 GCA_038323095.1 Chloroflexia bacterium
CAACCTTCCAAAGATAATAATTCTAATAATAATAATCCATTTGCCCATATTCGGGTTTATTCGAGTGACCCTGAGCCGGAGACTGCCGCTACACTCACCCCCGCTTATCCTTCGGCTAACAAGCAAACCGCCCGTATCTGGCGCGATAGCAAACGGCGCAAGGGTAAAACCGTAACGGTTATTGGCGGGTTGCAGCACGACCCTGGCACGTTTGAAGATTTGCTGCGTAACCTTAAAAAGCAGTGCGGCGCGGGCGGCACGTTCAAGGATGGCGAAATCGAGATTCAGGGCGACCACCGCGAGACAATTGCCGCCAAACTTTCGGCAATGGGTTATAAAATTAAACAGGTTGGCGGATAAAACAGGTTCGGAATAAGTAGGGAATAAAATAGAAAGCAAGAAAATGGCAGTCACAGGCGAAGAACTAATCGAGCGAGAGCAAGAAAGAGAAAATAAAAGCAAGCCCAAAGTTACCCGGCAAGGCTTAATCCGCCTTTTAAGTTATGTAAAGCCGTACAGGTTGCAATTGCTGCTCGCCGGAGTCGCGATGCTAATCGTTAGCGCAGCCACTTTGGTGCTACCTGCCGTTGCCGGAACTTTGATTGACAGCGTTTTCGTGAAGCAGGATGCGGCGGCCTTGAACCGGCTTGCTTTAGGTTTGGTGGTGGTATTTATAATACAGGCAGTAGCGATTTTCACCCAGAGTTATTTTTTGAACTGGGTTGGTGAAAAAGTAGTGGCCGACTTGCGGAAAGCGACTTATAGCCATCTTCAAAGCCTTAGTCTTGGATTTTTTAATAATCACCGCACGGGAGAATTGATGAGCCGCACGACCACCGATGTAACTTTGGTACAGGTGGCAGTTACCAACAATTTAATTAGCCTTTTGCAAAGTTTGGTAACGCTGGCGGGCGGTTTGGTTCTGATTATTACCAAAAACTGGCAATTGACCCTTTTAATAATTTTGCTTATTCCCTTTTTAACTTTTATCGCCGTTACTTTTGGGCGGCGGGTTCGCAAATTGGCAAAAGAAGTACAGGAAGAAATCGGCAAATCCAGCTCACTTCTAGCTGAAACTTTGAGCAACGAAAAAACGGTCAAGGCTTTTGCCCGTGAAGAATACGAAATTAATCGCTATAACACGCAAGTAGACCGTATTTTTAGGCTGGCGGTTATTCGCTCCCGGATAGGTGCAACTTTTGGCGCGGTTATAAGCTTTGTAGTTTTTAGCTCGATTACGGCAGTGTTATGGTACGGTAGTAACGAAGTTTTGGCGGGGCATCTTTCACCCGGCGATTTGGTTTCTTTTCTGATTTATATGGGCGTAGTAGCCGGGCCAATCGGCCAATTAACGGGGCTATACACCCAATTCCAGCAAGCTTTGGGCGGGGCTGACCGTATTTTTGAATTGCTGGATACCGTCCCGACCATTGCCGACGCACCGGGCGCACTCGCTTTACCGCCAGTCAAGGGTTTGCTCAAATTTGAAGATGTCTGGTTTGAATACGACGAAAAAACGCCTGTTTTGCGCCATATGACTTTCGAGGCTACACCGGGTAAAGTAGTGGCTTTGGTTGGGCCAAGCGGCGCGGGCAAAACTACCATTGCCAGCCTTATTCCGCGCTTTTACGACCCCACTACCGGGCGCGTAACGATTGACGGCCACGATATACAACAGGTACAAAGTATTAGTTTGCGCGAACAAATCGGGATTGTGCCGCAAGAGCCGGTCTTGTTCGGTATGTCCGTCCGCGAAAATATTGCCTATGGTCGGTTGGAAGCGACTGACGCGGAAATCGAGGAAGCCGCCCGCGCCGCCAACGCTCACGAGTTTATCGAACGCTTGCCAGAAGGTTATGCTACAATGGTAGGCGAACGCGGGGTAAAGCTTTCAGGTGGTCAACGCCAGCGCATCGCGATTGCCCGCGCTATTTTACGAAACCCCCGTATTTTGATACTGGACGAAGCAACCAGTTCGCTGGATAACGAAAGCGAAAGTTTGGTTCAGGAAGCCCTTGAGCGGCTGATGACAAACCGCACCACGATTGTTATCGCTCACCGTCTTAGCACGATTGAGCGGGCCGATAAAATTGTGGTAATTGAGGCCGGACAGGTAGTGGAGCAGGGTACTCATAGCGAACTGATGGAGCGGGAAGGTTTGTATTATCGGCTCTATACTCGTAATTTCGACGAATTTGAGCCTATAAAACAAAACCAGGGAGGCAACCCCGACGGTGACGGAGTAACTTCCCCGGAATTGTCCCCAGAGAGACAAAACGAAGTAGAAAAATTGCCAAAAGCGAACGGACTAAATAAAACTTTGCAAGGACTATGGCGAAATTCTTCAACAAAACGAGATTAGGGCTGTAGAAAAACTAAATTAAATCGAGAAATTTCAGTAACATTCAGGACGTTATAAAGAAGCTATTGCAATTAAATATAACAATGCTACAAATTTGGGTGACAAGCTAAAGCTTTGCAAGAATATACACGACACAAGAAAGACGTTGGTAGAACGAACTAGAACAAGCTGGATTTGTAATAAAGTTTTGGTAAGTTTTGGCAAGGACGAAAGTAAAGCTTTACAAAGACCTTACTGAGCTTAAATGTAATACGAGCGTAATTTTACAGTTTTGCTGATATTATTGAACTAATTATTGCGAGTTATTATAGCGAAGATGAGATATTAGTGTGATTGTGGTTCGACGTTAGTTGTTTGCTTTTGTTCTTAGGACAACTTTAATATAACACACCAACATTACAGCTAACATTAAGGTTTATAGCAATTGTAAAGTTAGCCAAATATTCATGAGAATTAGATGAGTGACGATAAAAAAGTTTTGCTAGAAGTAAATGATTTACATAAAAGCTATGGTGAGGAAGGTGGTTTGCTCGGCTTGTTTGGCGCGACTAAACGAATTCCAGCCCTGAACGGGGTTTCAGTCACTATCAACGAAGGCGAAATTGTGGGGCTAACCGGGGAGAGTGGTAGCGGTAAAACTGCCTTTGGCCGAACCATTGCCGGACTGGAAAAATCCGACAAGGGCAAAATAATATTTAATGGCAAAGCTTTGAGTACCGCCGATTTTGAAACTCCGGCAGTCAAACGCCAGATGCGCTATGTTTCGGAAGAAATTTTTAATAGTATGACCAACGACCCTCAAAACCGGGTTGACCGCCTGATGTACGACTTGATAAAACGTTACCCACCCACAGATGGCGGGCCGGGTGGGGTGGCCTGGGCCGACGAGGTTTTTGCCAAAGTGGGGCTAAAGCCGGAATATATGGAACGCTTCCCCAGCCAGTTAAGTGGCGGCGAAAAACAGCGTTTGGCTCTAGCTCGCGCCCTCATGCTTCGCCCCAAACTAATTATTGCCGACGAGCCGGTTTCAAATCTGGACGTGACTAACCGCACCAGTATTCTAAATTTAATGCGCCATTTTGGGCGAATGTACGGGATTGCTTATTTGTTCATCTCGCAAGACCCGGCCATCGTGCGCTATTTTGTGGGTGAAAATCGGGTAATGCTAATGTTCGCCGGACGAGTTATCGAAACGGTATCGGGCCGGAATCTGTTTGACCGTCCCAGCCATCCCTACACCAAGCTTTTGATAAAAACGACTGCCGCCCCCAGCCCGGCCCCGATGGGTGCGCTCGAATCGGCGGAAAAGCTGGAACAATTTGAGGATTCGCGCCTGGAAGTTTTCGGGTCATCCCCGCAGGAAATGAGCTTGCAGGCCAACGAAATTGCCGCCAGCAAGCCGGGTTGCCCTTTTTACAATTGGTGTCCCGAACGCTTTGAGCGTTGCCCCAAGGAAACGCCCAAGCTACTAACCGTTACCAAACGTCGCAATTCTAGTGGTGGAATCGAACCCTTGCCCGCCGCCGAACTGGATGAAAAACACAAAGCAGCCTGTTTCTGGTACATCGAGCAGTAAAAGCTTTTGAAATATGGTTGAAATTTACAGATTAGCGGGTGATAAGTTTAGCCTGAAGGCGAGCAGTGTTAATTACGTTACGATTGGCGGTAAAAACTCTGATACTTGGAACAGTAACATAATCGCCGTCATCAGTAATTATGTTTGTTATTCCAAGTTTGGTTAAGGATTCAAGCATGAATAAATCATAGCCATCTAACCTTTGAGTTTGCATTCTTGCCAAAGCACTATCAGTAAAGGCATCGTTTAAGGTTAGATCTATAGGCTGGGCTATACTTTTAATCTGAAACCAAACCGCTTTTATCTGATTTACTACCTTAGAGCGTTCTGCGTCATAATTATGACGATATTCTTTGGGCTTAACGTTATTGCCAGACTTAACGAAAATTTCTCTTTCACTCGTTTCTATTAAATGTGCAATTTCTGCCAAAGAAAGATTTGTTCTGAAAAGTTCAGCTTTTTGCCTGAGAGCTTTTTTGAGATAAGCAGGGTAATCTTTTACTTGATAGTTGAAAGATGAGTTAAAAGCAAGGCCAGATTTGTTATAAGTAAACCAATACCAAACATTAGTATCGACTAGAAACTGGTCATTCACACTAGGGTTGTCAGTTGTAATATCAACAATTTCGGCTTCGATCTGATAGCGGACTGGCATTTTCTAACTTTGCTCTACTTGTTCCTTTATAGTTTCATTTACTGCCTTACGGTAGGCAGCGTCATTGTAATATCTTGGCGCGTCCTCAATAACTTGGGTTAGTACAGCTTCGCCCACAGGATTTAGATTTGAAAAACTTAGCAAATATTGCAGCTTTTCGGGCGAGAACTCCTGAAACAATCGCCCAATTGCAGCATTAAGAAAAGGCGATGCAATTATATTCATCTCGCTGAAATCAAGCTCAACTGCCCGGTTTTGTAGCAGACAGGGAAATATCAGCTCATAAAGTTGCTGACCATCTTCTAAAGTTACCCCAATGTCTCCTACTATTTTTTGCACAATATATTTCATTTTTAATCCTCATTTTGCCCAGACAAGACCCGCTTTAATTATGAACTATTATGGCGTTTTACGCAAGATTACAAGAGGAAAAAGCTTTGCTTTTAGTTAGTTTCGTGATAAAATTTCACTTAGCAAGAGCTGGATAAGGATTTGAGATGCAAGAGATTAAGAATAATACTACAACTTCAACTTTTGATAGTTCAGACGAAGTTGCCAAATCACTAAAAATATTAATTGTCGCGGCTGAGGCGGTGCCATTTGCCAAAGTTGGGCATGTGGCCGAAGTAGTCGGTTCGTTGCCGTTAGCCCTTAAAGAAGTGGGCCACGATGTGCGGTTGGCTTTGCCCCGTTACGGCCAGATCGACCCGATAAAGTTTGATTTGAAGCCACTAGCCGATTTGCAACAATTAATCGTCCCAATGGATTCGCACCGGGAAACGGTTCAGATTAGCGAAGGCCGGATTGGTCATAATGTCCCGGTTTACTTTGTTAATAGCGTTAAGTATTTCAACCGGGAAGGAATTTACGGCCACCCCGACGACGACGAACGTTTTATCTTGTTTTGTCGGGCCGTTCTCGAAATGCTGCCCAGCCTGGAATGGCAGCCAGATATAATTCATTGCCACGATTGGCATACCGCGATTATTCCTAATTGGTTAAAAACGATTTATTCCGAAAAGCCTTTTTACCAAAATATTGCCAGCGTTTACACTATTCATAATTTGGCCTATCAGGGGATTTTTGGCTATCGGGTGCTGGAAATCGCCGGATTGGAAGAATATCAGTTTGTGTATTCGGAGCAGTCGGACGCAAACCGCCTGGTTAGCCTGATGAGCCTCGGTATTCGCAGTGCCGACGTTATTAGTACGGTTAGCCCAACTTATGCCCGCGAAATTCTAACCCCCCAATATGGCGAACACCTGGAAGAATTGCTTAATAGCCGCAGTGAGCGATTGTTTGGCATCCTGAACGGGATTAACACTGATACTTTCAATCCGGCCACTGACCGTTTTCTGGCGGCTAATTTTAATGCCGAGACCCTCAAAAAACGGGTACAGAACAAACTGAATTTGCAACGAGAAGCCCATTTGCCCGAAAACCCGGAAGTACCGCTTATTGGCATGATAAGCCGCCTCTCCAACCAAAAAGGCTTTGATTTAGTGGCCCAAATTCTTGAGCCGCTTTTGCAACTGGATGTTCAATTTGTTCTAATGGGAACGGGCGACCCTTTTTACCACGATTTATTCAAGCAGTTGGTTACACGATACCCCGAAAAAGCTTCGTTTTACCTGACTTTCCGCAATCCGATTGCCCAAAAAATTTATGGCGGTAGCGATATGTTCCTGATGCCTTCCCGCTTTGAGCCATGCGGCTTGGGCCAGATGATTGCTATGCGCTATGGCTCGATTCCAATTGTGCGGGAAACGGGAGGATTAGCCGACACTGTTAAGGATTTAGACCCGCGCCACGAGGAAGGCAACGGCTTTACCTTCCAAACTTATGACCCCTTGCAACTTTATGCCGCGATTGTTCGCGCCCTCGAAACTTATAAATACCCTGAAATCTGGCGCAAACTCCAACGCCGTGATATGCAGGCCGATTATTCCTGGCGAGCCTCTGCCGCTCAATACGTTGAGCTTTACCACAAAGCCCGCCAATTCCACGTAACTAAGTAACAAGTATCAAGTACGAAGTAACAAAAAAGAAGGAATTATTCCGCAGGAATTTCGTTAGAGTAGCCCGGTCAATTTTAGGGCCGGGCGATTGGACGCTAGACGAAATTTTCACCACGCTGGACTAATTGTTAATGGATGGTTGTCTCCCTGCCCTGAAAGGGCTGGGCTGATAACATGAAAACCGGGCTAAAGCCATTACAGGTTGGGCTAGGTTTAGCTTAATCCTTCCCTGCCCTTCAGGGCCGTTTTCATGCTATCAGCCCGGACATTCCGTGTCCGGGAGATAACTCCCATCTATAAATTCAACCCGCTACCTCCCCCAACAACCGACAATTGACAACCGACGACCTATAACCCTTCCAACAACTAACAACTAACAACTTCTTCTTCTCTAATTTTCTCTTTAATGGCACGTATTCTGCATTAGTATATGGCACAGAAGGAAATAACACTCCTTCAAAAAAAACAGGAAATAGGATAGCTGATAAGACTTTTAGTGAAATAAAAGGGAGAAAACGAAAATGGGCCTTCTGACGACGATTATTTTGGGTCTGATTGTTGGTGTAATTGCTGGCTTTATTACAAAGAGCCGCTTCGGGATTATCGGGGACATTCTGGTCGGTATTGTAGGCGCGATTGTTGGTGATTTGATAGCAGGTGCGCTGTTCGGACTGGACGTAACCGGCTTCAACATCCAGAGCCTTTTGGTAGCAACTTTCGGCGCAGTATTGGTAATAGTGGTTTACCGGTTAGCTACCGGGCAGGGCGCACGTATACGTAATTAAGCAGGATTATTAGGGCGAGGCCGGATTTAGTTAATGCCTCGCCCTTCCGGGGCAAGCTGTTTTAAGAGTTAGCTGTTTGCAGAAAATGAGGTAAGGAAATGGGTTTCTTTAAGGGTAATGGCAATCCGAACGACAAAGGTATTTTGGGCAACATATTCAAAAACGACCGTGACCCGAACGACCATGGGCTAATCGGCAACATGTTCAAGAACGACCGTAACCCGAACGACCGTGGATTAGTGGGTAACCTGGTTGGCGGAGTGTTTGGTCGGAAGCGCAATCAACCGACTCCGACGCGCACCGATGATTTTACTCCGCCGGATAACAGTGGGTCAGTAATGTAGTTGGGTTTGCTAGGCGATAGAAGAAAAAGGTTTTGCCCGGACTTGGGTAAAGCCTTTTTCTTTTGATATTACTTTTTCCACAGAATTTGAAAAATTTGTTATAATCAGACCATGATTACAAAATTACTTGAACTTATTGCTAAATTACCGCCCACCGAACGAACGTTGTGCGAACGACTTTTCGTGGTAACAATCGCTGAAGGGGAATTGAGTGTACCGCCTGCCATGCGGAATTTTGTGGTTCGCAATTTCGGTTCGGTTAGCGCGGTAGAAAAACAAAAAATAGTGCGCGTGACCAACCGGGTTACTTTAGAAGCGACTATTTTTAATGAATTGCGTAGCCAGCGACCCCAATCAATTACTAGCGGGGCAGAGGTAGAGAAACTAATCGAGGAAGCACGCGGGCCAGAAATTGACCCTTTTCATAGCCCGATCGAAACTACCGCCGAAGACGTTTTTGGACGAGTGCAAGGGGCTTACTCGGTTAGTTCGGCCAATGTCGCCATGCTGGATAAATGGCACGGGCTGGTTATTTTCGAGGAATTTCACCCGCTCGAATGGAATTTGCCGCAGGTAATTGATTATTTGATGACTGCCCGCGAATGGGCCGAAGCCGCCCACCAGCAGGACGAGGACGCGATTTATTTCCTGTTTTTATGGAATTGTCTTTGGAAAGCCGGTTCATCAGTGGTGCACGGGCATAGCCAAATGTCGCTGGGCCGCGAAATTCATTACGGTAAAATCGAGCAATTGCGGCGGGATGCGCTGGTTTATCGTGACCGCTACAAAAGGGCCAACTATTTTAACGATTTGGTACAGGTTCACCGCGCTTTGGGCTTGACGGCAGACCCGGCAGACCGGGTGAAAGCTCTGGCTTATCTTGCGCCCAACGCCGACAAAGAAATAATGCTGGTCACAGATTTGTATTCGCCGGAACTGGGCGAGGCAATCTATAAGGTTTTGGCTTATTACAAAAGCCTGGGTGTAATGTCGTTTAACGTGGTTATCCAGATGCCGCCAATTGCCGAAAGCGGCGAAGACTGGAGCGGCTTCCCGGTGCTGGCCCGAATTGTAGACCGGGGCGACCCGCGTGTTCGTGGCAACGACAAAGGCGCAATTGACCTTTTTGCCGCCAACGCCGCCGTCACCGACCCTTTCAAGCTGGCCTCCGGCTTCCGCGAATGGCTTCGCAAAAACGTCTAAACTTAGTCCGATAGTAACCAACTGCTTTTTCGTGCGTTTCATAAATTGAGGTATATTAGCTAAACAACGTCACACGCCACTCTCAAGCTCAAGTGGACAAACCAGAGCGGGTATGTTAGACTCTCCGCGCTGTACGATTCAAAGTATTTATTTTGAATACCACATCCCCGAATTCTGCTTGTGGAGCGTATGATTATTGACAGGAGGTTTCTGTGAGGAAAAGATACGCGCTCATGGCTGCTCTGGTAGCGGTTATTTTGAGTGCCTTCACCCCGCTACTTTCGGCCAGCGTCAGCTTCGGCCCAATCGGTGTTTCCACCGCCAGTGCTGCACCCGATTTCTTTTCGCCCGCCGTCCAGAAAGTTTGGTTGAAAACCGACCAACTGGTAGACGTGGGCGCAGTCAAGCGCAGCTATTTATGGGGGCCAACCCGCATCTCGGATGGCTACGAACGCTATTACGATTCGCCCAATCAAGTACGGCGAGTGCAATATTTCGATAAAAGCCGGATGGAACTAAACCAACCTTTTTCCAATTCGATTAATTCTTCTTATGTTACTAATGGCCTTTTGGTCAAGGAATTGATTAGCGGCCAGCGTCAGGACGGCGACACCCGTTTCACCCAGCTTGCACCGGCCAGCAATGTCCCGGTAGCCGGTGATTCGGTTGAGACTAACCCGAACGCCCCGACGTATGCCTCTTTCCGTAATCTGGCTTCACTCGACCAAAGTTCGATTGAATCTAACCGCAAAACGGCGGCGATAGGTAGCAAAACTAACGCTACGATTGACAAAGACGGCAATATCGGCAAAAACGATGCGCTCGGCAATACACCCGGTGCGGAAATCGCTTATTTTGACTCGAATTTGGGCCATAACATCCCCAGAGCTTTCTGGGATTATATGAACCAGAACGGCCCGGTTTTGGCCGACGATAACACTACCGTTGTGAACGGTGGCAAAGTCTTTGATTGGGTTTATGCGATGGGTCTGCCCATCACCGAAAGTTTCTGGACGCGGGCGGTAGTAGGCGGCGTGGAAAAAGACGTAATGGTACAGGCTTTTGAACGCCGGGTGCTAACTTTTACCCCAACTAACGACGCGGCTTTCCGGGTTGAAATGGGTAACGTTGGTTTGCACTACTTCCGATGGCGTTACCCAAGCGGCAATATGGGAACGCCCGGCCCGAACGCGCCCCTGAAAGTGCCAGCATTGGGCTATGGCATTAACGCCCACTTGTTCTACGTTGACCGCACTCAGGTAACAAACTGGGTCAACGATTTAGGGATGCGCTGGGTACGCCAGCAAATTACCTGGAAGGACATCGAAGGCAGCGATGGCCGGGGCGACCCTAGCCGTTGGAACTGGACGGAATTGGATAATATTATCAATACTCTTTATGCCAATAATACCCATATTCTAATCAGCCCGGTAGGTGCGCCAAGCTTCTACGCTCCTAACGGCGGTATCCCGGACGACCCGAACGATTTCGCCCGCTTTATGTATGCAATGGCGAACCGCTACAAAGGCAAGGTCGAAGCTTACGAGCTTTGGAACGAAGAAAACTTAGCCAGTGAAGCCGGTAAGCCAATCAGCGTCAGCAAGTATGTACGCTTGGCCCAAAAAGGCTACAACGCGGTTAAGGCTGCTGACCAATACGCTTACGTACTGTTGGGTGCGCTTTCGCCTACCGGGGTAAACGACCCGAACGTAGCGGTTGACGATGTTAAATATTTGCAACAGCTTTACGCCTTCAACGGCGGCGAAATCAAAAATTACTTTGATGTAATGGGGGCGCATCCCGGCTCGAACCTGAACCCGACAGATACGCTTTGGCCGAGCAATCCCGGCCCTGGCCCTGGTTGGCAAGACGATGCCAGCTTCTATTTCCGCCGGGTCGAGCAACTGCGACAGGTGATGGTGGATAACGGCGATGCGGCCAAGCAAATGTGGTTGACCGAATTTGGCTGGTATAGCACCCCGAACCCTGCTCCCGGCTACGAATATGGTCGCTACGTTTCAGAAGAGCAGCAATCCCAATACATCGCCCGCGCCTACCAAAAAGCCGCATCGGACTATCCCTGGATGGGCGTTATGTTCTTGTGGAACTTGAACTTCTCGCAAGCCAGCGTTACCGCTAACGGCAACGACGAGAAAGTCGGTTGGTCGGTGTTACGGCGCGACGGCACTAAACGCCCATCTTACACCGCAGTGCAAGGTTTGGCTCGTGGCGCAAAGTAAGTTAGTTCAAATTAAAAAATAGCTGAATAAAAAGATTAATCTTTTTATTCAGCTCAACCGTATAGTACCATAAGTTAGTACCAAATAGCTACCGAAACTAAATAGGTAGCTATTTTCTTTTATGGCTATAAGGTTTAAAATAAAGCTGGAAGCTACCGCAAAGTATCTAAAGTTAAAGTTATCAGTTTTTCCGCTTTTCTTAACCCTGTCAGCGAAACCGTTTGCAGATAGGTTCGTTTATAATAACGAGTAATCCGTAATAAAGTTCAAGTTTTAATTCTTCTGATATTGGCACGTTTTTTGCATCCATATACTCAAGCTTGAGTTCGAATCAAGTGGTTCTTTTCCCTTCTGATTGATTGCTACGGTTTACGATAGTTTTTTTTCATCGGTTCTAATCTAGCATTCGGCCTTACTTATAATCAAACTTAATAAAATACCTGAGAGGGGTGCAGCTATGGACAGCTTTGGACTTGATGGCCTCTCCCTGAATCGGATAGAATTTGTTGGCGAGGCCATTAATTTTCGTGTGCCGCCGCGCTATCATAACAACCGATTAGTCGTAGTGGGCCTAACAAATCAGGGATTTTCTATCAATCACTATCTGGAAGCCGAAGGTTTTCAGGTAATTCACGCAACACTAACCGACGCACTCGAAACAATTCGTTGGGAACAACCGACAATTGCTTTAATAGAAGGTGGCTTGCACGGGGAAGGGGCAACCAGACTGGTGCAACGGCTTAAAGCCGACCCGCTTACCCGGCATACTGACCTTTTAAGCTGGGTCGTCGAGCCACCACAACTTAACAAAAAACAGCAAGTAATGTATGTCAGCGATTTGGAAAGTTTGCGGCAAGCTTTGAATTATTTGCGAAAGCAAAGTCAGGCAGAGCTTCCCGATAAGGTACGCATACTGGATTTTGGTCGCGCCAAGAAACTGCAAAGTACGCTGGCTAATCCGCGCTTGCATCGCTTTGTCAATGAGATAGTAGATAATTGGCCGACTTTGCTGCTGGCCGCTTATCTTGGGCAAAATCTGGAAGCGGTAGTTAATGTCGAAATGCTTTATTACCAGTTCGGCTTTAACTGGGAAGAAAGCCTGGGGGCGATAAGCCAACTGGCTAAAGGTGGCTACGTTGAGCCGCTCGAATTTGAAGGTTGCGACCCGCTCTTTGGGGTAGTCGCATGGGAGGGACAAAGCGAAACGCTGGCCGAACTCGGCTGGGCGATGCAATTGCCTGAATACCGCCAAGCCGTCGCTACCCTCATTCTGGCGCGGGAACGAGCGGCGTGAGGGTTGTCGGTTGTTAGAGCAAAAAGAGGTGGTTTGCCTTAATAGCAAACCACCCTTTTTTGTTTAATAATTCGGTTATATAATTACAATTATCTAAAAATTGTTTAATAAATAAGTTAATCCTAAACTGTGTAAAATAGCTCTATCTACGTCTTGCATTTTACTTAATTCCAGTCTGCCTGCTTTCCTACCTATAATTCTTTCTTTGGTTATTGTACGAATTTGATCTAACATAACCACACTATCCAATTTTAGTCCACTTTCCGAAGCTAAGATTTTAATTTGAAACGGATAAGGTTTACCTATTTTACTTGTAATAGCTGCAACTATTATTGTACTGGCATGTTGATTTCCAATATCGTTCTGAATTACAAGTGCAGGACGTGTACCCTGCATTTCTGCACCCAAAGTCGGGTTAAGATTTACCAAAAAAATGTCACCACGCCTGACTTCTAAACTCATTTTTTTCCTTCTTTCTTTTAAGTATCCTGCTTTATTAGTTAAATACAAAAGATGGATGTACACTATATAAATAGTATACATCCATCAAGTAATGTTTAATTTTAGTAATCCGGCCAAGTTTCGCTAGTAGCTTGAAAGTCTTCTTCTGCCAGCTCCTTAGCAAAATCATACATTGCCTCATAACCAGCTTGCATTTCGGCTTCAAGTCGCTTCAATGCTACATCACGCAGTAAGCTTGCAACAACTGCGCTTCGGTTTGAATGTTTCTCTTCCACTAATTCGTCCAACACTTCTACAATAGATGAAGGCAAACTTATAGTGAATTTAGCAGATTTATCTGTTTCAAAAAAAACTGACATAATAATCACTTCTCTTATTAAGTTAAATTTGTTTTCCCATACTTTTCACCCAAGAATATAGTATCATATTGCAGTTCATATGTCAAGTGTGAATTTCAGTATGACTTCAGGAGAAGGTAGTAGTATGATACTTTATAGCTGTTCTAAATAAACTACTGAACAAAAGATAAAATTTGTTGAAGGAACGGGGCGAAAATGGTATATTAGGGCCAGAAGTGGAACAAAAAATTTTAGGCGCAGACAAGGGAGTCAGACAAAATGGATTTCAGGTTAAGTGAAGAACACGAGATGTTTCGGCGGACGGTACACGATTTTGCCGATAAAGAAATTGCGCCAAACGCGCTGGCAGCCGACCAGACCGGGCAATTCCCGTGGGAAAATATTAAGAAAATGGCCGCGCTCGGTCTGATGGGCGTACCCTACCCTGAAGATTTGGGCGGTAGCGATGGCGATACCTTGATGTACGCGATTGCGGTGGAAGAAATTAGCCGGGTTTGCGGCACAACCGGCATAACGCTGGCGGCTCATACTTCGCTCGGTACTGCTCCTTTTTATTACTTCGGGACGGATGAGCAGAAGCAAAAATATATGATTCCGTTGGCACAGGGCCAATTTTTAGGGGCTTTTGGCCTTTCTGAAAGTGGTGCGGGCAGCGACGCGGGTGGCACACGCACAACTGCCGTCGCCGATGGTAACGAATGGGTTATCAACGGTACAAAAAACTGGATTACCAGCGGTTCAATTGCTGGAACAGTAATTATCACCGCCATGACCGATAAAAGCAAGGGTACACGGGGCGGTATTACCAACTTCATTATTGAAAAAAATACTCCCGGCTTTACTCCCGGCAAAAGTGAAAAAAAGATGGGCTTGCGCGGTTCAGTCACCAGCCAGCTTTTCTTCGAGAATTGCCGTATTCCTAAAGAAAATATTTTAGGCTCACCGGGCGAAGGTTTTAAGCAATTTATGCAAATTCTGGATGGTGGACGCATTTCGATTGGGGCAATGGCTCTTGGACTAGCCCAGGGTGCTTATGACATTGCCGTTCGCTATGCTCTGGAGCGGCAACAGTTCGGCCAGCCGATTGCCAACTTCCAGGCGATCCAGTTTATGCTAACCGATATGGCGACTTCGATTGAAGCGGCCCGATTACTGGTTTATCAATCGGCCTGGCTCAAAGACCAGCATTTGCCCTTTGGCAAGCAAGCGGCAATGGCAAAACTGTTCGCCAGCGAAATTTCCGAAAAAGTTTGCCGGGATGCTATCCAGATTTTGGGAGGCAATGGCTACGTCGAGGAAAACCACGTTGAGCGGATGTATCGCGATACTCGCCTGACCACAATCGGCGAAGGTACTAGCGAAATTCAGCGCATTGTGATTGCCCGACACTTGCTCAAGGAAGTGCAGGGTTAGTATGAGTAACTTGATTGCTCAGGATTATGCCCGCCAGATTGACGAAATTATTGGCGGGCTAATCCAAGAAATGCGGGGTTTTCAGGGCGACCCCGCCCAACTATATCAGCATCCGATAATCGAAGACAAAGAAGAATGGTCAATGATGGAAAATTTGGCCCATATCGCCGAATTTCCGCCCTATTGGGCCAAAGCCATGCTAAAAGTAGTAGAAAATCCCGGCCAACCTTTCGGGCGAACCCATACTGACCCTGCCCGGATTGCCGCCGTTGCCGAACATGCCAAAGATGAATTGACCAAAGCTTTAACCCGAATTGAAACTGCTCGATTTGAAGCCAATCAATTATTTTTGCATATAAATGATGAGCAGTGGGACAAAACTGGCTTGCACGCCAACCGGGGCGAGATGAATTTGCGTCAAGTAATAGATGCTTTTGTAATCAAGCATTTGCGTGACCACGTGGACCAGGCCAAAACTGCTTTGCAAACCAGAGTGCTGAGGACTGAGGACTGAGTAAGCAAGTCGGAAGTATAAAGTCTGTTCAGGTGTAGGAGGGATTTCCAATCCCGATTTTACCCAAATCCGTCTTATCGGGATTGGAAATCCCTCCTACAAAAGCTGGATGCATTGTTACCTTTACTGAAAGTTTCTATTCAAAAATTGAACAAACCTCTATGAGCGAACCCAATTTGCAAAAATATCGGGCGGCGATAAGCGAGAAATTTCCTGACCTTGCGCTTGGCTCTATCGAATATTTGTCGGAGGGTTGGGATAGCGTCGCTTGCCGGGTGAACCAAAACTTGATTTTTCGCTTTCCCAAACGCCCGGAAGTCGAGCAAAGCCTCAAAGTCGAATTGCGGCTTTTGCCCGAACTTGCGCCCAGCTTGCCTTTACCCATCCCCAATTTTAAGTATGTCAGCCCTGAACCAGGACAATTTTTTGAATATGCTTTTGTCGGCTACGAAATGATAAATGGTTGGTCCGAAGAAGATTGGCCGGAAGATTTATTGGCGGCGGATTGGTGGAAAGTTGCGCTCGGCCAGTTTGTCACGGCTTTGCATCGCTTCCCGCTAGAACGAGCGCGAGAACTGGGCGTACAAGAGCTAAAAGACGTAAACCTTGTCCGCGTTCCGCAGCAGCCATCCGATTGGCGTGAAGCTCTGGAACAATTTTACCGGGCGATGCGGGAGCAGGGTTTCCCTTTGCTTTCGGACGCAAAACAAGACGAAGTGGCCGACTTTTTCGAGGATTTTCTGGACAACGACGATAATTTCAAGTTCGAGCCAACTTTAGTTCACGCCGATTTGTATTATGACCATATTTTGCTGGATTTGGAAAAGCAAAAAATAAACGGGATTATTGACTTTGGGGACGTAGGGATTGGTGACCCGGCCTTTGATGTGTCCGAAGCAATTGCTCCTTATTATAGTGGCAATCTTGGCCCAAATTTTCAGGAACGCCGCCGTTTTATCGAAGGATTACAGCCCTACTATGCGATTTTGTTTGGCCTCAATTATAATGACCCGGCTTTGGTCGAAGCGGGCCTAAGCGAATTGGGTAGCTGCAAATTTTAGGCGGCCAACCGAACTTGCTGCAATACCCGGCTTAACTGATTGGCGAGGGCTTCTAGTTGTGCGCTACTATCGGCTATTTGCTGGGTAGCAAAAGCGGTTTGCTCGGCTACTTCTCCGACGGAACTGGTAGAATAAATCACGAGCTGGTTAGAAGTTTGCTGCTGACTGGTAGCTTGTTTGATTTCTTCGGCCCGCTCACTAACCTGTCCGGCCAAAGAATGTAAAGCCCCTACTGCCTCGCCGACTTGCATTGCACCTGCCTCCAGGTGGCTCAAGCTCAAACGCAAACCACTATTGGTTTGCACCACTCTGATAACTTCGAGCTGATTTTCTTCAATTTGAGAAAGTGCGGTTCGGCTACTTTGTTGCACTACGCTAATCATACTACGCGCTTCCTGAGTAGCCCGGTTAGCTCTGGCGGCTAATTGCTTGATTTCCTGAGCTACTACCCGGAAACGCTGACCGGCCTCGCCCGCCCCTGCCGCCTCGATAGAAGCATTCAGAGCCAGCAAATGCACTTCGTCGGCGATTGAACCTAGCAAACCAACTACCCGGCTAATATTTTCGGTTTGCTGGTTTAGCTCTTGAATAGCCCGACGAAATTCTTCGACTTGTTGCCCCACCTTTTCGATACCAACCAGCGTACCCTCCACAACTTCACTCATCAAATGCGCCCGGTGCTGGCTGGTCTGGCCCGCTTCGGCCACTTTTTCAATTTGGGTCAGGGTCGTCCCGGTCAAATCGGCAACCTGAACCGCGCTTTGAGCGATTTGCTCGGCGGTTTTCCCCAATTCGTGCATCGCGCTCATAACTTGTGAAAGAGCGGCGACCTGTTCATTTGACCCGGCAGATTGCCGCTTGCTAACTGAAGCCAGTTGCGCCGTTACGTTGCGTAAACTTTCGCTGATTTGTACCCCGCTCAACACTTGCTTAAAGGATTGGAGAGCCATTTCAAAGCTATGGGCCAGTTCACCAATTTCATCCCGGTTCACGATTTTGAGATGCTGCTCAAGTTCGCCTTCCGCTACCCGATTCCAACCTTGCTGCAAGCGATTCAAGGGCAATACCAAAACTTTATCTATCAGAAATAGCAAGAAAAAAACCAGCCCAATGCTGATAGTACTCGCCCCTATAATCGCAGCAACCGAAGTAAAAATGGTACGGCCAGTAGCAGTTTCGCTGCTAGAACGTTCAATTTCAAGCATTGTGCGCTGGGCCTTCAAAAACTTGCTAACTGCCTCGAAATCAGGCTGGAACTTCTGCCAATTAGCTTGAGCTTCATTAAGCTGGCTCAATACAATATTATTTTGAAGCGCAGAAAAATCATTGAAAGCTACAAAATAAAGGTCAGCAAACTTGAGTTCAAACTCATAAGCCGACGGGTCAGCCTCTTTTGTAACCTTCTGGCTCATTTTGCTACTAATGTTTTTGCCAAAGCTATCACGGAGATAATGTGCTTTAGTTATAAAGATTGTGTCGGAATAAATATCAAGCTGGCTTTGATAAGCTAACTCATAGCTCTGTAGCCGTTCCAGCCGCAAAGCAAAACTTCGTTGCTGCTCTTCCGTATTTTTTATGTTAATTACCAGGTTGACCGAAATTAACCCATTAAGTATAAAGCAAACTAAAAGTAGTGTAAAAGCCAATCCAAGCTTGTGCCGAATTGACCAATCCAGTTTTTGTAGCCTTATAATAAAAAAGTGCAGCATCGTTAGTCCTTTGTTAGTTACAACGTAATCAAAAGTGCTTCATTACGCTTTGTTACAATGTATTATATTACTTTAGCACAGCAACATTAATATAAATCTTACAATCGTATTACTAATATTTGAAGAAAAAATAAGCCAGACAGATAATAAATTCTGTCTGGCTTACCTGTTTCAGCCCGCCGCTTACATGTGAATAGTTAGAAGTTTAAGCCGTTTTAATCGAAGCAGCGTTAACCAAACCGAGTTCTTCAATAGATTGCTGGCGCATAATAAACTTCTGGATTTTGCCCGTGACGGTCATTGGGAAGGCATCCACGAACTTGAGGTAGCGCGGCACTTTGTAATGGGCAATTTGGCCTTTGCAAAACTCCTTGATTTCTTCTGGCGTAGCGGTTTCGCCCGTTTTCAGCTTTATCCAGGCCATAATCTCCTCACCGTATTTCGGGTCAGGAATACCAATTACTTGCACATCACTGATTTTCGGGTGAGTATACAAGAATTCCTCGATTTCACGCGGATAAACGTTTTCACCACCTCGAATAATCATATCTTTGATGCGGCCCACAATGTTAATATAGCCTTCCTCGTCCATCGTCGCCAAATCCCCGGTGTGCATCCAGCGACCTTCATCAATCGCTTTACTGGTCGCTTCGGGGTTATTCCAGTAACTAAGCATTACCGAGTAGCCACGAGTGCAAAGTTCCCCGGTTTCGCCAAGCGGCACAACTTTTCCGGTAGCCGGGTCAACAATCTTAACTTCCAGATGTGGCCCAACTTGTCCGACAGTGCTAACCTGTTTCTGGAGGGGCGAGCCGATGCGGGTTTGAGTCGAAACCGGGCTGGTTTCGGTCATACCATAACAAATCTCAACATCGGCCATGTTCATCAGGCTTTGCACCTTTTTCATGACTTCCACCGGGCAGGGCGACCCGGCCATTACCCCGGTACGCAGGCTGCTTAAATCGAATTTGCCAAAATCGGGGTGGTCGAGTTCGGCGATAAACATGGTT
>JBBQGP010000104.1:0-18962 GCA_038323095.1 Chloroflexia bacterium
GCCGGAGCTGGACGGTTTAGCACCGCTTCCATTAAGGCGATTTCAAGCGGGAGTTGGCCGTAGGGCGAAACTTTCAGGTTATAGTCTACCCCGCTAAATATTTTCAGGAAGCCAATTATTTCACCCAAATTTAGAAGGTCAGCCTGTTCGCGCAAAACTTCCAGGGCTTCGTGGGTCATATCGGTCAATTCGTTAGCGGCGGGGTTAGCCTTGATTAGCATAAGTATCCGCAAATAATCAACTACTTCGCGGTTAAAGCGTTTCAAATCCGTACCGCTTTGCACCAAACGGTTAATCGCGTCCAGCCCGCCCGCCATATCCTGCCGAATCAGGCAATCTACAAATTCGGCGACGGCTTCGCTGTTCATCACGCCGAGCATCGCCCGTACCGCGTCACTGGTGATTTGTCCGCCGCTAAATACAATCAGTTGGTCAAGCAAAGACAGAGCATCCCGCAGCGACCCGGTAGCCTGTCGCGCGATTAATTCCAACGCCCCCGCATCGGCTTCGATGCCTTCCTCACCGCAAATGTAAGCCAAACGTCCGGCGATTTGCTCAAGACTAATGCGCTGAAAATCGAAACGCTGGCAGCGCGAAACTACTGTCGCCGGAATATCCTGTGGGTCTGTGGTCGCCAGCACAAAAATAGCATGGGGCGGCGGTTCTTCCAGGGTTTTAAGCAAAGCGTTAAAAGCCGGCTCAGTTAGCATATGCACTTCGTCGATAATATAAAACTTGTACTTGAATTGGGAGGGCTGATAGCCAATTGTATCTCGTAAGCTCCGAATCTCATCAATACCACGATTGCTGGCCGCGTCTATTTCGATTAAATCCATTGCGCGGCCTTCGGCAATCGCCCGGCAAGGTTCACATTCATTACAGGGACGGGCTTTTGGGTCGTGATAAGTACAGTTCAAGGCTTTTGCCAAAAGGCGGGCCGAACTGGTTTTGCCCGTACCGCGTGGCCCGCAAAACAAATAAGCGTGGCCGACGCGATTGCCCGATATAGCGTTTTGCAAGGTACGGGTAATGGCATCCTGCCCGACCAGTTCTCCAAAAGTTTGCGAACGCCATTTACGGTAAAGCGATTGGGAACGGGCGGTATTATCGCGTTCAGGCTCGATAGTAGTGGTAGGGGCAGCAGCCCGGCCCGTTTTGCTTGTACGGGCAAGATTTGATTCTAAGGTCATTTGAAGAAAACCCCACGTTTACAGGTTCATCGGCTAATTTAATAATTTCTCTAATAATTTCTTTGTTCTATATTATAACCCAAACTGCCCACTTTTGGAAGCTATAAAGGCTACGCCGCCATGAGAAGCTGTTGCAACTTTTAGCGTGTAGATTCGTTTTATAATTTGGGCCATCCCAAAACTCTAAAAGTTAATTGATTTTAATAGCCAGTATAGCTATAATATTTCTGGCAATATTTCATTTGCTCTTAACAAATTTTTCGGAGAATTTTCTTGGATACCGACGCTGACGCGGCTCAGGCGAAGGCAGTAATTGCCCCTGCGCCTGTTTCCAGCCCCTTAAAACCAACTCAATTCGGCTTTATAAGCGGGCTGCTTCAATTTGCCCGCGAAGAACTAGACCCTTTTTGGGCAGCGATGCGCTCAGGCTGGTTCTGGGCTACTCTTGGTGTGCTGGTCTTTTTGATGATAGCGGCCTTTCAGTTATCTTTTACCAAAACTTTTGACCTTGATTCTACCCGTGACCGCCCTTATCTGATAGATTATTACGCTACTGAACGTTATCAGGGCTTTATTTATCGCTGGGCTAAATTCAGTAGCAATATTGTTTTAAAAGGGGTGGGGCAAGTGCCGCGTACTGTGGTTAAGATGGAACTTTCTGACCGCCCGGCCAATTATCCCAAAGCAAATATTGAAATGCTGGTTAATTCTGGCCCTGCCGCCAATTTTAGCGTAACCGAACCACGCAAAATTTATCAGTTTGATTATAATTTGCCAAACCGCCCTTTAATCACCACCAAAGAAACCGAACTGAATATCTGGATGAAAATGAATCCCCTTTTGGTAAAAGGGGATGAGCGTCCACTTGGTATTGTTGTATCAGGTATCCAAATTGAGGCGCAGGGATTATTCCAGACAGGCCGCCCGGTTATTCCCGATTGGCGATTTATGGCAAAAGTGTTGGGCTGTCTGGCGGTTTTATGGATTTTAGGCAAAAGAGCAGGCTGGTCGGCAAAGGCAGCCTCGCTTGGTGTATTCTGGCTGGGCCTGATTTTGGTTTGCGGAATAATTTTAGACCGACCCACTATTGGGCAAGCTGATGCCTTGCTGCTGGAAGCGGCTTTGCTGACTTATCCTCTGGCGGTAATTGGGCTGCGTTTTACCGGGTGGTGGCTAAAACGCCAGAATTTGAGCTTTGGGCTAAACGATATGCGCTGGCTGGCAGTTATTTTCGCGCTGGCTTATATTATCAGGATTGTCGGCCTGAACCATCCTTCTTTCCAAACCCTCGACCACGGCTTCCGTATTCACGAAGTAGCGGCAATTGCCGATAAACCTTCGCTCATTTTCAGCCGTTATTACAATGTCAACGGGGCGGAAGGCGTAGGAAGTGAGGGACGGGCGGTATATTTGGGGCAATGGGGGTTGGCAGTTAGCGTACCGTATACGCCCTTGTTTTATATCGCCGATTTGCCAGTAAACTGGCTCACCGGCCAAAACGAGCCAATTTTGCTGCACTGGACGAATAATTATGCCGCCTGGTTTGACGTTGCGGCTTTGTTCTTTTTGTATATTATCGCCCGGCAAACGCTGGGCCGGTTTGGGCCCGTCGCCGGACTGGTGGGTTCGCTGCTTTTCTGCTTTTTTCCCCTTTCGTATTTGATGGTTTCGGATGGCGGCTATAATAATATGCTGGCAACCTGGCTAATGCTGGCGTGGCTGGTAGTTATGACCGGGTGGTTTACAGCAGGAAGAACCGCCCCGCCCAACTGGAAATCGGTGCTGGTGGCTGGTGGGCTATTGGCCCTGACTTTTCTGGCGCACTCCGCTACTGCTATGATTGTCGGCGGCTGGATGCTGATTTTTCTGGCTTACTGGCTGCTTTCGATGCGGAGGCAAAAGCTTTATCGCGGCTATTGGGGGCGGATTGCGGCAATGTTCACTTTAGGCGCAGGGCTGGCTTTTGCCTCTTACTACGGCTTTTACTTTGTGTCGGTGTTGCGAACCACCCTGCCAACCCTGCTAAACGAAATTGGCAAAGGCAATCAAATTGGCGGGAATAGCCTGAGCTTGCGTGGTTTTTGGGCTTCGCTTTCGGCTCATTTTCATTTGCTCCCCTTTTTCGTAACGGTTGGGGCTATCGGCTGGCCGACTACTTTCCGGCTCTTTCATTTAAAATCCAGAGTTAGCCAAAATGAGGCTCGTAGCATTGAAGAAATTAACCCACCCTCTTTACTATTATATGTTTCCTGGCTAACTACTTTTCTGATGTTCTCGTTAATTGCCAGCCGGGTAAACCTTTTGCAAAAGCATATGTTGTTCGGCTTGCCACTTTTCGCGCTGGGGGTTGGGCTGGCGATGGCTGTCCTACTCGATTTTTTGCAGCGTCAAACCCAGCCTGGCGAAACCCGTCCGGCCCGCCTTCAATCTGACCAGGCTATCTGGATTGGAGGTTTTCTGCTTTCGGCTTTAGTCGTCTGGATAGTGGTGGCTGGCTCATACACCTGGTACATTCGGGTAATAGATTATATCCTGCCCGCCGGAACGGGCTAGGAAGATAAGTTTTTAGGTGTTAATTGTTAGTTTTTAGAGAAATTCGGTTGTCGGTTGCCGAGGGGACGGAGTTTCTGATTCTTTGATACTTGTTACTTGATTCCGAATTGTTCCCAAAATGTGATTGAAGTCACTTTCTAAGTTGTTTGTTGGCAAATACAAATCTAATTGATGGCAACCTGTTATGGCGAAGATGGCAGGTTGCCTTTATTATATAGCTATGAAGGACATTCGCCAACGCGAAAAGAAAAAGCCAGGGAAGAAGCAAGAAGAAACAGAGAAAAGCAAAGCAACAGCGTCATATCAACAATTTTTAGCATCATTCGGAACAGCACCGAGAAGGAACACACATCTACTATGTCAAACTACACCCGTTTTTTCAACCGTTTTCAACTTCTGGCCGCTTTAGTAATGGCCCTGACCCTTTCTTTGGCCCTCAGTAGTTTTGGAACGCTTACCGCTTCCGCCGCCAGCGAACCCACCCACCAGATAGCGGGCAAGGTTACGGCGAAAGGCGCGGACACTATCACCGTCCAGCTTCCAAACACCAACTTTCAGCCGACTTTCCGGGTTACGCCTAACACCGTCTTCACCCAGAGCGGCAACAATCACCCTACTTTTGCTGATTTGAAACCCGGTATGTACATCACCGCTACCATCAAGTTTTTGGGCGGCAGCGAAAAGCTTTACGTCGCGACCAGCATTACCCTGCCCGCCGCCCCGCCGCCTGCCCCAGTTTGCGCCACTTCTGGCTGGATGTACGGCAAAGTAGAGGGCAAGACTCCCAACGCCTTTTATGTTAGCTGGTCGGACGGTTCTAAAAGCAAGGTCGCTTTCGTGGTCAATGGCGATACCAAATTCAGCAAAAGCGGTAAGCCCGTCAGCTATGATGCCGTAAAAGTTGGGCAAAAGCTGGAATTCAAGGTCAAAGCTTGCTCGTCCGCCGCTTATATTGCCACTGAAGTACATTTGCTGTAAGCAGTACACCAGACTGGTCACTGAAAAAGTGGTTAATCGTTAATTATTAGTTGTTAGGAAAAAGGGTTGTGAGTAAAACTTACCCACAACCCTTTTTGAGGACTGAGGGCTGAGTGAAAAGTCGGAAGTTGGAAGTCGGCGGCAAGTTTGGTTTTTAGCAGGTAACAAAAATTGAGCTAATCAAAAAGTAGTTTTACTGGTAGCTTGAAGCCGGGAAGCACTTCGCCGCCGTCTAATTCTCCGCTAAAGGTTATAAGCTGAGGCTCGCTTCCACCCGCTTTATAGACTACTACGTACTTTTCCAGCATATTGATTGACCAAAACAGCCTTACCCCGGCCTGTTGGTAAGCCTGCAATTTCTGAAAGCGTCGCTCGTCGGTATCGCTTGGCGAATTTATTTCTACTACAATATCTGGCGCAACCGTAATCAAATCTTCTCTGGCCTCTTCTGGCGTTGTGGGCTTATTCTGGTTTAATACAAAGCAGACATCCGGCTTCGGTACGAATGTACCCTTAGACAAGGGCTGGCCCAGGGTGGTAGAGCCGCCGCAAAACGTCTCGCCTTTTGGGGCAGATGAGCCAAACCCGGCAAAGTTATTTAAGGCAGTGGTTATCCGACTGGCAATTCTGGCGTGCTGTTTTGAGGTAGTGCCTTGCTTTGCCACAATCTGCCCTCCGATTAATTCATATTCGTTCTCATCATCGTCCGGCCATTCCAGCTCTAAAAATTCTTGAATAGTGTAAAGCTTTTCGCTTACTTCAACTTTAAGCGAAGTAGCCGCATTAGCCATGACCATAGTCTTAGTCCTTTTTCAAATTGTTACCACCTGAACCAGCTTTATATTATCATAGCAGGGCAATATCTTGCCAGAATTCAGCCCGTTTTAGCTGGTCGCCAGCGTCAGCTTTAGCTGCTTTACCCCAAAGCTGAGGGCGCGGCGGTCAGTTCCCTGATTGCGGTCTATCGGGCGGACGGGTTGCCCGGTAGCTTTGAGGCCCAGCGTAGACAGGCCGGAAGGCAGAGTAAGCTCAAAAGTTTCGGGCTGAATAGCGGGCGTAACTTCTTTTTTGGCGATTAGCTGCCCGTTGAACCAGAATTCGATAGAGCGATTGTCGGGATAGCTGTAAAGGCTCATATCCAGTTGGTAGCGTTGGGGCGCAGAATTGGGGTTGAACAGGAAAATCCGGCTATCGCCCGCGCTCCAGCGCGAGAAATCGGCGTTATTACTGCCTTCCAGAGCGTACCAATCGTCGCCCACGCTACCCCAGGCGTTAGCAGTTGGCCCGGCGTATTCCGGCACAAGGTAAAGCTCCTGTTGCCCGTCTTTGGCGGTAGGTTTGGCATCCTTGCCCAAAAGTTGGGCGATAATCGCTCGTGAACTGGCTTCTTCTCTGGCCGAAACCCATTCCCGCTCGGTGTGCAGCACAATATAGCGCACCTTATACCAATTGAGCAGGGGTAAAGCTTGTTCCTGAAAATTGTTAGAACTAAATTCGCGGTGGGCCGGGGTAATATCCAGTTGCACAAAAGGGGTGCGCTCGATAAATTCTTCTTTGGGTTTGCGGGCCAAATAGCCGCCAATTATCGGTTTTCCATGAACGGTCTGGAAAAACATCGCGATGGGTTGCACCCGCATTAGCGGCATTTCCAAAACTGTGCCGGGTGGCCCGTTCCTGATTTGGCCTAAAAAGTTGGGCAATTTCAAATCAATCAAAGTGCGCGGGCCGGGATAAAATTCCAGAAAAACCAGCATTAAAGCCAAACCTGAAAGAGCAAGCGGCAACCTCGAAAATTTCCAGCGTTTCGCCAGTTTTACAGTAATACTATCCAGCCCGAACCCGGCGGCAATCCCCAGACCAAGCATGGCAAAAGTTACAAAGCGAATTGGCACGCGCACAATTGAGCCAAGCGGCAGCTTTTGTAGCCAGGCCATCGGCAATCCTTCAATACTGGTGTAATCTTCCAGACCGATTTTGAGAACCGGGCCAAGTGCCAGTATTGCAAAAAACAGGGCCAATCCCGCCCAAAAGCGCGTCCGCTTCCAATCCGTAATTGCCCCGAAAAGAGCCAGAGCCAGAGGGATAAAGCCCAAAAACCATTGAAATTCATAGTCCGGCTCGGCCTTTGAAAACCACAAAAGCGAACCGCCGGGACGGAAGAAATGGACAATATCGGCAGAGTTATAGCGCACGCTGCTATCACGGGCGACGGCATAGCTGGTATTGGTGGCTTCTCGCAAGGTGGGGTACAGCAGGGGGGCGGTAAAAAGCAGACAAAGCAAGGCCGGGCCAAACAAACGACGTACCGTAAAAATGGTTCGGACAATTTTTGCCTGAAAGCCGGGGGTTTGGGCCATCGCTCGGATGAGTACCCAGACGGCGGCGAAAAGTGAAGCCAGCACTAAATTCAGAGCATAGTACCAGGTGGTGAGGGCGGTAAACAGGAAGCACAAAGCCGCGCCCGCGCTGTTGAGCCAGTAAACTCGCCCAAAATTAGGGACACCCAAAACTTTCAGGAAAAACAGCAGATAAAGCGGCATCCATAAGGGCGAAATTTGTTCAAGCTGGCCCTGATCCAGTTGGGAAGAAATAATCGGGCTGTAGGCAAAAATTGCTCCGGCCATTAACGCCGCCCCAAGTGACAAATTCAGGAAGCGGCCCAGCAGATAGGCGCAAAACCCGCTCAAGCTAATCAGCAAAATAACCATGAGGTTAAAGGCGGCGACTACCCCGAAAAGCCATTGCAAGGGAGCAGAAACCAGCCCGGCCAAAGGGTAAAGGGCGTGCAGGTAAAGCGTCGGGGTTTCGGGGTAATATAGCAGCCCGGTACGAAAGGGGTTAGTATGCAGCCCAAAAAGGGCGTGCTGCGTCCACCAGATATTCCACAGATTTTGCCAAACGTCGCCGCTCCGTACACGTATAGCAGAATTGCCCAAATTCAGGACTAGCGGCCAGCTAAAAATCAGGGTTAGTATCAGGTAAAGCAAAAAAGGCCCGCCGTAGTGCAAGGCCAACTTTTTGTTACTAATCCTAACAATCTCAGGAGAATTTAAGGCGGCGCGGCTGGTAATCTTCATAATTCGTCATTTGCTAAAATTTCCCCTGCGGCCATTGTTCGTATTTTTCCCAAGCTTTGACTTTTTCCGCATAATCGGGCTGTTGCCGGAATTCCTCGTGGTCAGTTTTGGCCTGGGCGAGTAATCTTTCGGTTTCTTCCGCGCTTTTTTCAGGTTCTCGCCCGTATTTACGTTCGTAAGCTTCGGCTATAAGCTTGATAAATTCTACTGCTTCGGGGCTGGGCGGACGGACTGCTACTTTCAAGCCCTGTAATACGCCCTGTACAAAGCCTTGCGTCCGTTCGGGCATCTCGCTGGTGTTGAGATTAAGAAAAGTAGTTTCAATTTCCCGTAACTCGGAAATCAAATCTTCTACATTTTTGGAATAATCCAGATTTAATTCTGCCTCGTGCTTCATAAGTAACCTTTTCCCCTTACAGCCGAGTTAAACCGGGAGCGGGACGACCTGCAAATTCAATCCAGCAGCGATTGAAATTCCTTTGGTAAAACTGGTAGACGATTTTTTGCATTGGAAACGATTCGTCTTCGGCCACATCGCCTTTTTCGACCATATCCCGAATAATCCCTAGTTCCCGCTCGTAACTGATTCTGGCTTGTTTCAAACATTCTTCCAGATTGTTCATGTTGCTATCTTACCACTTATTCAGCCGCAGCTTGAACAGGGGTGGCGGTTTCGCGCAGGGAACGGCTGAACAAGGTTAATAGTAAAACGGCAATGTAGCACAAGGCCCCCAGCGCAAGGGCAAAACTGAAACCGTTGTAAATGGCGACGACTACTGATAGCACCGAAGCGACCACCGATAGCGACCCATTAATACCCCAAAGCCAGGGAATCATCCAGGCGCGTTGCTCGCTGACCAGTTTGATGCCAAGTGGGAAGGGCATTCCCATCAGCAAACCGAGCGGCCCAAGCACAATCACCGTAATAATCGCTTTTACCAGAATAGACAAACCGCTCAAATTTTCCAGAATGGGCGGCAGGGCCAGAATGTAAATCGGGATAATTACGGCCAGGCCAATGCCTACTATTATGACACGCTGGCGGGCGTTAGTGGGTAGCACTCGCCCGGTCAGGAAACTGCCCAGGCTGCTAAACAGCAAAATCGAGAAAAGGGTAATCGCCAGCGAATAAACCGGGTGGCCCAAAAATAGGCTAAAGCGTTGCATCAAGGGCAATTCTACCATCAAAAAACCCAAACCCAAGAGCAAAAAGTAAGTCAGGAACGGGAGGCTACCCCGAATGTCGCGCTTTTGGCCGGGCTGGTTGCTCTGGCTACGGCGGCGCAAGGTCAGCAAGGGCGCGAAGATAAAAATAGCCGCCAGTATGGTGACAATAATGAGCAGCGCACCCAACACCGAAAGCGGGGCTTTGCTATGCACCCGGTCTGATTCTATCGGCAGTTTCATACCAAGCATGGCCCGGATGGAATCACCAAAGCGCAGGGTGTGAAAGAAGAACGGGCGATTATCGGTAGTCGGCGAAATATCCAACGGGTAATTTTTGACAAAAGAATCAATGTCGGCATTTTTCAGCATTTGCTGGATTGGTTGGGCGTTGTTTTCTGCACCGCCCACGCCGCGCACTCCGCCACTAGGCGAATATAGCTGGCTAAAGCCGGATTGGTCGGTGCGGTGTTCCAGTTCTGAAATTTCTTCTTTGGTGAAGGCTGGCCCTTTTTTGAGCAAAACCGTTGCAATTCCGCCATCGCTGTGCATTACCCACATATTTTGGCGGGGATCGGCCACGCCCTGCTCTTTCCAGCTATCTACGCAGAGGGCCAGCAAGCGCATCAATTCGTCGGGTCTATCGCGAGAGTAAAAGCGGGACATGGTTAAAATACCACCATCGTTCAGGCGATTCCAGTAAATCTTGAAAGCTTCTTTGGTGTAAAGGCTATTTTCGGTCAGGGCGAACGCGCCCGCACTGGTCGCGGCCCAGCTATCAATCAGGGAAGCCTGAATAATATCGAATTTTTCGTCAGTCTGAGTTAAATAGGTGCGGCCTTCTTCGGTAATAACCCGAACTTTGGGGTCTTCGTAAAAATGCCCGGTGTAATCGGCATATTGGGTTTTAACAGCGTTCACAATATCCGGGTTAATTTCCACTCCGACGATTTCTTTCTGATTGTAAAGCAGCCCGGCCAGAATATCCTTACCGCCGCCCATGCCGATAACCAGTTGTTTCGCGTTTTGCTTGATACTATGGACGGTAGTGCTAACATCCCAGCGCAAGTAATTTAGAGTATTAAAATCGCCGTTAAACTTGACGATAGGCGTTCCGGCCTGTGCGTCAATGTTCATTAAATAAAAGGTCGGAATCGGGCCATTGTAAAAGCGGCTCAAGCCCCAGATAGGCTGGGTATCTTTGGGCGGGTCAATTACCACAATTCGGGAAAAAGTGTTCCAGTGTTCGTAATATTTCTTCGGTTCATACTCGCCTTTGGCAAAGCTTACGGTTATGGCGTTGCTAATCAGGTTAAAAATTAGCAAGCCCGCCATTAGCAAGCTGCTGCCCGCACTGAGTAGGCGCACATTCCGGCGGGGAGTGGCAAAGCTCATCAGTAAGGCCGATAGCCCCCCCAACATCGCCACGAATAGCACCGCGCTTGGCCCGCCAAAAATGTTCAGCACTGGGATAGTCAGCAAACAGCCCGCGCTTGCCCCAATCAAATCAAAAAAGTAAATCCGGCTGACCTGTTTGGGGTAATGGGTTAGCGGCAGAGAAATACAGAGGCCGCCAAAAAAGAACGGGATAGCCAGCGCAATATAAATCACCGCCGTCTTGATTAAATCGCCCCAATTCGCCCCCGGCTGGAAAGGAATACTCAGATAGGTTATCAGGGCGGCGATTGCGCTCAAGGCAAAAAGCAAGGCGGCAATCGGAGCCTGAACGGTATACCGCGCCCGGCTGAACCATTGCGGCATGACGTAGACCCACACGCCGCTAATCGCCGTCCCCAGCAAAGCCAGTGATACCGCCATAAACGCAAAATGGTAATAAATGGTGACGGAGAAAATTCGGGTTAGCACCAGTTCCAGCATTAGCAAAGCCATCGCGATAAACATTACGCCAAAAAGCGATAGTCTTGAGATTTGGCTGGAAGAATCAATTATTTTATTTGGGTCAGGCATAGCACGATTATTTAAGCCGGTAGCCGCTGCCGGGTCTTTGAGCATTATTTCTCCGTCCTTTTGTTGCACAAAATATTTCCAAATTCAGTTTGAGTAAGCAGAATAAATCTTGCCGATTCGCCGGATTCTACCTGATAGTTTCCACCCTTGTCAAACTTGAGTTAAAACCAGGGTGAGCGTCAGGTTTTTACAAAAGAGCCTCTCGCCCGGAACCCCTTTTATGGGCCAACTAATAGTCTCTGGTTTATAACGAACGAGCGGCGGGAAAAGTTGGGGAAAAGCCCAAAGTGGCAAGGTTGTTGGAAAACAGGCTAAAGTATATAATCAGGCCAGGAATTTTTAGAATAAAACTTTTTGATTTAGAATGAGAAAGAAAAAGAGGTTAATAGATGTCAACCGAACCAGCGTCGCCGGTGATACCTCGCCCGGCGGCCACTGTGATGGTTTTGCGCCCGGTAATTGAAAGTGAACCGAACGGGGCGTATCAGGTTTTTATGGTGCGTCGAAGCGCAAAAAGCACTTTTGTGCCGGATGTCTTTGTGTTTCCAGGCGGCTCGCTCGATGCCGCCGATTCTTCTCCGGCAGCCTTGAATCGTCTGGCGGGTATTAGTGAAGCTGAGTTGGAAACGGCGTTTCGGGATACTGCCGGAGTTGGGGCGGATACCGAGATTTTGCCGACCAAAACAGCCCAAAAAGCCGGGTTGTATTTAGCAGCAATGCGCGAACTTTTTGAGGAAGCCGGAGTGTTACTGGTGCAGGATGAGCAAGGCCAGGAATTTGAGGTCGGGCGCGACTCTGAACGCCGAGCGCACTTTCATAATTTGCGACTGGCCTTACATAGTAAAGAATTAAGCTTTGTTCAGCTTTTGGAACAGGAAAAATTAAAAG
Organism: Chloroflexia bacterium; assembly: GCA_038323095.1. GTDB lineage: Bacteria > Chloroflexota > Chloroflexia > Chloroheliales > Chloroheliaceae > L227-5C. The sequence continues at coordinate 11,819 of JBBQGP010000104.1, forward strand.
CGGATGGCGGGCGACTAATCTATTTCTCACACTGGATTACCCCGACGGGTGAACGCCGTCGCTTTGATACGCGCTTTTTTTTGGCAAGGGTGAATTTTGGGCAGGAAGCCGAAGCCGACGAATACGAAACTACCGCCGGAGTCTGGATTGAACCCGCCAAAGCTTTGGAAATGTATCAGCAAGGGCAATTTACCATGATATATCCGACAGTCGCTCATCTGATGCGCCTTGCCGCTCACCCAACTTTGCCCGCCGCGCTGGAATATGCCCGTACCAAAGAAATTATCCCGGCTATGCCCGACATGTTTCCCGGCCCAATTTTCAAATTAAGTGATGAAGTAATGGAACGCTGGTAATTTTAGACCGTTTCCAGCAGTCCCACATTTTCGGGCGAATTTCGCCGATTTTCGGGCAATTCGCAAGCGGTTTCGCTACTTGAGCCAGAATTACGGCGGCCCCAGTCGGTCTCAAGGCAATAACGGAACAGACGGTCAAAGAAATCCTGAACGTGCGGCACGCTAATTCCGGCGGGCTTGAGGGCGGCGACTGTCTGAGCGTTATCGTACTCAAGTTTGGTGGTGAAGTAGGCGTAATAAGGTTCGCCTAGCTTGAGCATTTTCAGGGCGCGTTCGCTCATAAACATTTTGCCGGGATAATGTTCGACCAATTTCAGGAAAGCCGGATGCAAGGTTAAAGGGGCAGGCTTTATTTTGAAAAAGTTAATAGCTGCGTCCCGCACTTGAGCAACGGTTGGGGTATTATCGCGTCCGGCAGTCAAATGATAACATTGCCCGATGGCCTGTTCCTGCCCGCTCAGGTAAACCAGCGCGGACGAGACATAGTCTACCGGCACTAAATCCACTTTGCAGGAAGCTACCGCCGGGAGAAATTTTAGCTGGCCCAGCGCATAAACCCGAATCGGCCAGTAAAAAGCTTTGAAATTGCTGGTTTCCCCCGTCCGGCTATCCCCAATAATAATGCTGGGGCGGTAAATTGCCACCGGGATAGTTTGCATGGCTTGCCGCACTAGCCCTTCCGCCTCATATTTGGTTTGCTCGTAAGTGTTGCGGAAACCTTTGTTATGGGCGTAATCCTGCTCATGAATAATGCCGTGACGCTTTCCGGCAATATAAGCGGTGCTGACGTAATCAAAGCGGGCGCGAGCATCCAGAGCCAATTGCAAAACCTGGCGCGTACCCTCATAGTTGGCGTGGCGAGCTTCTTCGAGAGGCTGGTCAAAGCGAACGGCGGCAGCACAATGGATTACTTGACTGGTACGCTCTTTTAGTTCATGGTAAAGCCGGGTGTCCAAACCAAGCTCCGGCTCTGATACATCACCATCCAGTACAGTTACACGTTGCTCAATTTGTTCCAGAGCCTCGCCGCTGAAATGCTTTCGCAGGATAGTTTGTACTCGTTTAACCGCGCCACCTTTACCGCGACCCCGTGCCAACACTGCCAATTGAGCCTGTGGCCGACTTTCCAGCCAACGACAAAGGGTATCCTGACCCAATGCGCCGGTAGCCCCGGTTAATAAAGTAAGTGAAGCGTCTGGAAGCGACGTTACCTGCATAGCGGTATACCCCCTGTAGATTTTGGATTTACGATTAAAGTTTCCGTTCTTATTTTAGCACTAATTGGGAAACTGCACCTGAATACGTCCGGCAGCTAAAATCGTAAGTCAAGAAATTTCAGTTTGAGATAGTTCCACGATAATCGAAAACAGGTTAAATTACAGTAGTTGGGGCTACAGGGAAGAATTGTCGCGAGTTGACCAGGCTTTAATTTAGCCGCTCAATCTGGCTAATGCGGATGGGCGGGGTCAGATTTTGGTTTTCAGCGGGTAATTGCTGGATTTGCCGAACAACTTCTGTTCCCCTGACTACCCGGCCAAAAGCGGCAAACCCTTGCCCGTCCGGGTTGCGCTTGCCGCCGAAATCCAGTTCGGGTTGGTCGCCAAGGCAGATAAAAAACTCGGAGGTAGCACTATCGGGCAGCATCCGGGCCATCGAAAGCGTACCATCTTTGTGCCTGAGTCCCGTCTGGCTGGTACGCTCCAAAGCAATTGGCGAATTGGTCGCTTCTCCCATATACTGGCTAAAACCTGCGCCACCCTGAATTACTTCAATTTTAATCAAATTATCGGGCTGATTATCGGGTTTAACCGTTCGGTAGAAACTGCTGTTGTCATAGTGCGAAGCTTCGACGTATTTCAAAAAGTTAGCAACAGTTATTGGAGCTTTTTCGATTTCCAATTCTAGCTCGATTTCACCTAGTTCAGTGACGATTAAAACTTTTGGCAAACTTTGCTCTATCATTTTCCCCTCTCTAATTTGTTTGGCTGGATGCATTTGACGAATGGCTGGTTTTCTTTTATGCTCCAACATATTATAGGAAAGTAATCGCTCAGGCAAACCCAACAAAGGAGAAAGAACTTGGACGGAGAAGCAATGTATCGCTGGTTCGAGGATGAAATAAAGCAAAAGGCCCCCGAAATTATTCAAAAACTCGATTTTAGCTATGAGCCAACTGTTACGCCGGGAGTAAATTTGGGCAAGATTGCGCTGGCAGGGGCAAGCGGGCGGCCACTGGTACGCAGCGATGTGCGGCCCGAAGGCATCCGAATGCACTTCCCGCTCAACTGGCAAGATGCTTTGAGTGATTGGTTGGGCGCACCGCCTGATTTCGCCTACCGCCTCAAATCCAATTGGGTCAACCAACCTTCTATCGGGGTGGCTACCGAGCATTTCGACCCCTATTTCAAAAACCTTGCCGCAAAAGTAATCGAACTTCTCAAAGAAAAAATGATGTAGAATACTGCTAACGAGCTAAATTCTTGTTTTCCTGATAAATACTGTTTAAGTCGGCAAGCAAGGCAAAAGCGGTCTGGTCGGTCTGGCCGTCGTGTTCCACGATAGAAACGCGGCCCATTGTGTCGGTGAAGAGGGTTAGCGCACCACCACTTCCAAAGGAATTTGCCAGAAAATCCTCTGGCTCTAGTTCCATCAAAACTACCCGGCCCGTTACGCTGTCGTTAATCCGGCTGGCTTCGGCAATTTGCTTGAGGACGCGACCTTTTTGACGGGCTTGCTCGATTAGGTGCGGCAATTCTTCGATAGGGGCAACCTCACGCTCGATAGATTGCGGCGACATTTGAGCCGAAAGCAGCACATTCGCCAGAGCCGCTACCTTCGCCGCCGCGTCCCAGCCCAACAAATCATGGGAGGGGTCGGCTTCGGCCACGCCCATTGCTCGTGCCTGTAGCAAAGCTTCGGCAAAAGATTGGCCCGCGCTCATTTGCTCTAAAATAAAATTGGTAGTGCCGTTCAAAATCCCGCGAAAGCTGCTAATTTTACTATAAGGTAGCGTCCGTTCCACCAAATTAAAAATCGGCGTACCGTCCATAACTGCCCCTTCAAACTTGAAATAGCACTTATTTTGGAGGGCTAATTGGGACAATTCCTGATAAAGCTGGAAATGAGCCACCGGGCCTTTGTTAGCAGTTATAACATGACGATGAGCTTCGAGGGCGGCCCGGATATGGTCGGCGGCGGGTTGCCCGGTGTGCGGGTTAAGAGTAGTCAGTTCCAGCACCACATCGGCGGGACAAGCCGCAATGAATTGCAAAATATCAGCTTCGCTTTGTGGTTCGCCCGAATTTGGCCCGGCCGCTAGTGCGGATTTTTCCAGCCCTTCGCTCCCCAACAACTTGCCCCGCCGGGTGATTACCCCGGTTATGCGACATTCAAAGGGCAGTTCCGCTGCTTTCCGTTCCAACAGGCGCACAATAGCCCGCGCCACATTCCCATAACCCACCAGACACAACCGAATTAGCGGCTTCTGGCCCAATTGCTTATCTTTTTCTATGCTCAAGCCTGCCTCCCCACTTTATCCTAAGTCACATAAGACCCTTGAACCTTTCAAATAAGCGTTATCAAGATTGGTGACGAAGGCGTACCACTTCCAAATCAAGGTCTTGCTGCACCCGCCGCAAAACTTCATCGTTAATAATGTTTTCGTCCCGCAATTTGATAATGGCTTCTAATTCGGCTTGCAGCAATTCTTCTTCCAGGCGCAAATGATTGGTAAAGTGTTCTTCGGTATTATCATCCTCACCCCGGTAGCGGGCCGAAAATCGCTCAATCCGTGATTCATATTTATGGGTTACTTTCTGCACCATTTCGTCCGTCACCCAATCTTTATCGGCTAATTCATTAAGTTTGGCCCGACCCGCGTGAGCAGCTTTGAGCCGAGCTTTGTTTTCTTCCCGCTCTGCTCCGCCATCGTCCTTGACCTTTAGCCATTTCACCAGGAGCGGCAAGGTCAACCCCTGAAAAACCAGCGTCGCCAAAATTACCGAAAAAGTCAGGAAAATAATTAAATCGCGCTGGGGGAAAGGTCTATTGGTATTTTCGATGGTGACGGGCAAAGCCAGAGCTGCCGCCAGCGAAACTACGCCGCGCATACCCGTCCAGGCGACTACTGTAGCGTTTTGCCAGGGTGGAAAAGGGTCGCGCTCCCGGATTTTCTTGGGCAAGCGTGGCAAATAAGTGCCGGGATAAACCCAAACAATCCGGCTAATTATTACAGTCAGGCAAATGATAGCGGCATACCAAAGTAATGTCCCAAATGAGCCATCCACAATTCTTTCGGTTATACCGCGTAGTTGCAAACCAATTAAAATGAAGATAAAACCGTTTAGTAAAAATATTACAATATCCCAAACAGGCGTAGTCTGGATACGTAAATCAGGGGTCATAGTATTGTGCCGCACATAAAAAATTCCCAACGTAACTACTGCCAGCACCCCCGAAACGTGGAGCAACTCGCCCATCTGGTAAGCTAGAAAGCCGGAAACAAAAGTAAGAATTGTGTAAACCGGAATGTCAGAAGTTAATCGCTTGAAAATCGGGGTAAGCAGATAGCCTACCGCCAGCCCGGTCAATACTCCCCCAATACTTGAGAACAAGAATTGGGTGGTAGCATCAAACAATGAAAAAACACCACTCCCGACTGCCCCAATTGCTACCCGGTAAGCCACCAGTGAAGTCGCATCATTGAGTAAACTTTCGCCTTCCAGCACCGTAACAATCCGGCGAGGTAATTTCAAACGCTGGGCAATACTGGAAGCTGCTACCGCATCTGGCGGGGCAACAATTGCTCCCAGCACAAAAGCTACCGACCAGGACATATTATCTATGAAGGTATGGGCTACTACGGCTACTATAACAGTCGAAAATAGCACCAGCCCAATCGCCAGCAAGCCAATCGAGCGCAAGTTGGCTCGAAAATCACGAATAGGAGTGTAAAAACCGCCATACTGTAGAAGCGGTGGGAGGAACAAAAAGAAAATTAAATCAGGCTCTAGCTCAACTTTTGGTAAACCGGGAATAAAGCCGATTGCCAGCCCGCCCAGTACCAGCAAAATAGGGTAGGGTATTTGAAGCCGTCGCGCCAGCACAACCAGCCCCAGCATTGCCACGAGTAGCCCAAAAACTATTTCAATTTCGTTAGCCATTTCGCTTTCCGTTTCTATTTTTTAATTTGTTTAAACTAATTTTACCAGAGGCACAAAAATAGTGCCAGAGCTGTTCGTGTTGCCGCGAAAACTGTAGCAAAATGAAAGAGATATAAAAATAACTTCGTAATAGAAAAGACCCATGCTGCTTTCTAAAACAGGACGGGCCTTTTTATCAAAAAAGTAATTAAATCTAAAGGGGACGGTTAGAGCCGACGTTGTTGCCCGGCGCGACGATACTACCGGGTACGTCCGGGAAGGCGGCATCATCCTGGTTGCTGCGACCCGTTTCTTTCAAGTTGGTACTGGCAGCATTGACCGGGACGGTCACATTATGAGTGTTTTTCATGTGTTCGGTCATTGCACTTTCCAACGCGGTTGCGTCCAAAGCCGTATCGGTATAGCCACAAATCGGGCAGGTAGCCTGTTTTTCCCTATCGTTATCAGCCATTTCTTAATCTCCTTTTGCTTTACTGTTTCGCCTCGTCCTTGATTAGCGTCAATATTAGGGATAAGCATAAACTGCGCCTGAGTTTCCTGTTTGTGTTTCTAAAAGAACTTAATTAAAAAAATTTTGTTTCAACATCTCGTAACATTAACTTCATACAAGCTTCAAGCTACCGTAATACAAATAAGCCACAATAAAGGTGAACTAGCCTGCATTAAATTTTCTTCTTCCTAACCTCTGGCTACTTCCGGGACTTTTGAAAGCTTTTTAAGTAAAATTTTTTAACAAAGCTATTACTTAAAAAGTAAAAGAGATTGCAGCAATATTACAAGTTAAAAAATTTATACATTGTAATGTTTTTTGTAATGTAGGTTTGATAGAATTTAATTAGATAAAGGTAAAAAAGTGCTTCCGCAAAGCCGCACGCCTTAACAAACCTTACAACGGTTGTACAGCAGCAGTATAACCAATAAATTTTAATAACGAACTACTGTTTTAGCCATCGCCCGTCCTTATAAAAACTCTACCCTGTTAAATTTTCCTCCTGAACAAAGTAGTTCAGTCAATACTAAACTACCAAAAGCCCTCATTGAGGAGCAATGGTAGCTCGGCCTGGGTTTACTTTGCCAGCATCAACCCAGCCAAAAAAGTCAGCAGCTAGACTAAAGGGTCACACCAACGGATGAATACGAGAGTATCAACCCGACCCTACCCGAAATGAAGTTGAGATTGGAGGAAACGATACATCAATGGATATTTTTATTATATTTTTAGTGTTACTTTCGGTGGGATTGGCAGTCCAGGCAGGTTACACCCTCTACCTGATGCTCTACACCTGGGATGACAAAAATCTGGCTGATACCTTCCGCAGCCCTAAAGTCTTCCTGCCTCCCCAGTTGAGCTTTACCGTCCTCCTTCCCGCCAAAAGCGAGCAAGAAGTTATTCAAGGCACGATCCAGCGCGTACTGGATATTAACTACCCCCGCGAACTGGTCGAAGTCTTCGTCATTCTCCAGGAAGTCGATACCGGCACTCGTGAACAGGTCGAAATCAAACTGGCCCAACTCGAAGCCGAAGGCATCAACAACGTCAGGCTCGTCATCTTCAACTCTCCCCCCTTCAACAAGCCCCACGGTCTTAACATCGGCCTTAAATACGCTTCCAACGATGTCGTCACT
>JBBQGP010000105.1:0-18854 GCA_038323095.1 Chloroflexia bacterium
GATTGATAGGCATAATTGGCAATTACAAATAAAATCAGGCCGAGTGCAAGGTTATCGGTTGCTCCAATTAAGACCAGCGCAAGGCAAATAATTACCAGCAATACAAAAAGGGACGGCAATCGCCGTCCGTATCGGTCTGAAAGTGTCCCTAAAGCCGGAGAACTAATTGCTACGATAAGCAATGAGGCCGAAAAAGTAAGGCTGTAAACTATATCTTCCTGCCCTTTATCGTCCTTCACCCACAAGGCAAAATAGCGTGAAATAATATTGAGGCTGAATATAGTCATAGCAAAATCGAAAAGCGACCAACCCGCTACGGCCATTCGGCGGCTGAGTTTGGATTGATAAAGGCTATCAATTATCGCTTGTTCAGGGGAAAGCTTTTCTTCAGTTTGACCCGGCACAGAGCCTCCGGGCATTGAACCTGATACGGCCATAAATTTACCTTCTTTGTCTGGGTCTGGGTCTGTATTTGCCAGTTATTTTGCAACGTAAACTAAATTCTGGAATTACTTAATACATTTTGCTCTGTAACTATACTATCATGGCCCAACAAAGTAGGCAAACCAATACAAATTTGAGCCAGTGGTTGAGAGTTTTTGCAGTCCAGTTTTTCAGCCTTATTTTCCCACCTTATTTATTGAACAAATTCTCAAGGGTGGTTTTAACCCCTTCCGGGTCGGAAGTGTAGGCATAAAATTGCTGGATGCTGGAAGGCCCGGCGACGGTAAGACGTAACCCCGCTTCTATAACCATTGCCTTGAGGCTAACCCCGCCGCCTTTACGTGGCTTAATCACCCCGATTACGATTTTTGTTACCCGGCTATCGTCCCGCAGTAATTCTACTACGGCCTGAGCCGGAGCTATCAGGGTCGTATGTTTGCCGTTAAATTTAGGGCCGCGTAGGAGGCCACGAGGGTTATCTGCCACTGCTAATTCCTGCTTCTTTCCTTCTTGCAAGCTGCAAACTGCAAACTGCTAATCTAATTTTCAAATCTAATTTCAAAGCTCAAGACCTATTATACCAGCCCCGCCCTTGCAAAACCTAATTCTGAGCATATAATTATAATTCTAGTTTCTAAAATAATTGATTGGCTTACCGCTACTATTTACTATAATGATATTGATTAAATTGGATAAAGACTCAATTGTAGGAGGGATTTCCAATCCCGATAAGACGGATTTGGGTAAAATCGGGATTAGGAAAGCCCTCCTACAATAGGGTTAGCTAAGTAATAAACAAATTTGAAGGTTTTTTGATAGAACTGAGCTACATTTTTTGAGGTAGAGCAATGCTAACGCCGGAACGTCGCCAGCAACTTGAGGAATTGCAACGCAAGCAAGTAGTTTTGCTGGGTGAATTGCAAGAAGTTTTGATATATGAAGGTAATCCAGTTCGCCGGGGAGAATTAAATCTGCAAATAGAAAAGGTTAAAGCCCAAATTGCCGCTACAGAGCGTGAAATAGAAAATTTGGTGGCTTCCCCTTCTAAAAGTGAGCCGATGGTCATGCCCGCGCCGGGTGAATTGCGACAGATGTTGACCAATAAATATAGTTTGGAAGAATTACGGGATTTGTGTCAGGATTTAGGGGTGGATTACGAGAATTTGCCGGGCGAAGGTAAATCCGCCAAAGCCCGCGAACTCATTGCCCATCTGCAACGGCGTGACCGCCTTCCCGAACTTCTTCAAGTCCTCAATAGCCGGAAAAGTTAGAAATCGGAAGTAGAAGTCGGAAGAAAGGGCCAATTCTCAGGGTTGGGTTTGTCCCCAAAGGGTTGGCTGCTGTAGCTGGTTTTCTTCCTCGATTTCGAGCAGGCCTAACCTTTCGCGAGCGCGGGAGCTTGGTTTTTTGCCTAAATGCTGGTAGCCCAACCGGGTGACAATCCGTCCGCGTGGCGTGCGGGCAATAAAGCCAAGTTGCAGCAAATACGGCTCGTATACGTCCATTACCGCGTCAACTTCTTCGCTGGTGGAAGCAGCAATCGTTTCAATTCCCACCGGGCCGCCATCGAATTTATCTATAATCGCGGTTAAAACCCGGCGGTCTCCCTCGTCCAGCCCAAGCTCGTCTACATCCAGCCGGGTCAGGGCTTCTGAGGCTACTTCTTTTGTAATCTTGCCTTCGGCCCGCACCTGAGCATAATCGCGCACCCGCTTTAGCAAGCGGTTGGCGACACGAGGCGTACCCCGCGAACGCCGGGCAATTTCTGCCCCTCCTTCCGTGTCAATTTCTACTTTTAGAATACCGGCACTCCGGCCCACGATTTGTTCCATAGCCTTCTGGTCGTAAAATTCGAGGCGGAAAACCGCCCCAAAGCGGTCACGTAAGGGAGCGGTCAGCAAAGCCAGCCGGGTAGTCGCCCCAACAATGGTAAATTTGGGCAAACGCAAATGAATACTTTGTGCGCTTGGCCCTTTCCCGGTAATCAAATCTACCGCGAAATCCTCCATTGCGGGGTAAAGCACTTCTTCGATAGTGCGGTTCAGGCGGTGAATTTCGTCTATAAAAAGAATATCTTCTTTTTTGAGATTGGTCAAAATAGCCACCAAATCGCCCGCCCGCTCGATAGCCGGGCCACTGGTAACGCGAATTTTTACGCCCATTTCCGCCGCGATAACGTTTGAAATCGTCGTTTTACCCAAACCGGGCGGGCCATAAAACAAAACATGGTCAAGTGGCTCACGTCTGGCTCTGGCGGCATCTATCAGGATTTGTAAATTATCTTTTACTTTGTCCTGCCCGATATAATCGGCAATATGACGCGGGCGCAAAGTTGCTTCAAAAGCGCGTTCGTCCGCCTGCCCTTTAGCGGAAATAGGTCGTTCTTCAGTCATCTTTTTTGTTTTACCGTTATACCAAAATTAAATCTCAAACGTTATTATAACATATTTCCGCTTCAAAAACTAGAACTAAAATACTAAAACAAAGGGGATTACAATAATTAGAAATAATTTGTAATCCCCTTTGTAGATAAAAGAAAGAGGTAAGGGTCAGGGAACACCCCTGACTACCCCGACAGAGAGGCCCTGTACCCCTTTTTAACACTCTTAATATTACTTCTTACTTGTCAAAAAATCGGCCATACGCCCCAAACCTTTTTGGAGGTTTTCCATTGAATTAGCGTAAGAAATCCGCAAAAAGCCTTCTCCGGCCTGCCCGAAAGCCGTACCCCAGAGCAGGGCAATTCCGGCTTCTTGCAGCAGCGCATCGGCCAATTGCCGGGAAGGGTAGCCCGTACCACGAATATCGGGGAAGGCATAAAAAGCTCCGGCGGGAGTGCGACATTGTACGCCTGGCATAGCATTTAGCAGCTCGATTATTACGTCGCGCCGCCGCAAAAACTCCTGACGCATAAGTTCGACGCTATCCTGTGGGCCTTGCAAGGCGGCGACCCCGGCAATTTGGGTAAAGCTGGAAGTACAGGAATTGCTGTTGGTCATGAGCCGGGCAAAATGCTGGGCCAACCAAATTGGCATAACCCCATAACCAAGCCGCCAGCCGGTCATTGCATAAGTTTTGGAGAAACCATCCAGAATAATGGTGCGCTCGGCCATACCGGGTCGGGTAGCAATGCTTTCGTGCTTCCCCTCGAACAGCAAGCGGCAATAAATTTCGTCGGCCAGCACAAAAATATCGTGCTTTACCGCCAGCTCTGCCAGTCGGTCTAAATCGCCGGAAGTTAGAACGCCGCCGGTAGGATTTTGGGGAGAATTAAAAATTATCAGGCGAGTACGGGGCGTGATAAGCGATTCCAGCTCATCCAAATCAGGCCGGAAATCACGCTCGGCCCGCAAGGGTAAGGGCTTGCCAACTGCGCCAACATAATCCACCATCGAACCATAAATGGGGAAGCCAGGGTCAGGGTAAATTACTTCGTCGCCTTCGTTGACCAAAGCCAGAATTGCGTAAAACATAATTGGCTTTGCCCCGGGCGTTACCACCACGTTTTCAGGGGAGTAATTTAGCCCGCGCGATTGATTGATTTCGTCGGCGATAGCCTGTCGTAGCTGTGGTAAACCCGCTGCCGGGCCGTAATGGGTGAAACCATCGTGCAGGGCTTTTGCTCCGGCTTCGACAATATGAGCGGGCGTTTCAAAATCTGGCTCACCAATCTCAAAATGAATTACCTCACGGCCCTGAGCTTCTAAAGCGCGGGCTTTAACCAATACTTCAAAAGCTTGTTCTGTGCCTAGCCGGGCAGCCCGGTTAGCTAAATAACGGGTAGCGGCCTCTTCTGCTATAGACATTTCTTTCTCCCCATCTTAGTTTGTAAATTTGGAATGTTCAGGCGATATAAGCTTATTATAGCAAAAGAGGCGTAAGGCAGCATTCACAAAGCCAGGCCCTAAACTAGCGTGTCATACTGATTATGGCAGGAACTAACAGAGGTAGAAATTTGGCCTTAACAACGGCGGGCGAAGGATGCGTACCGTCGCTAGTATCAGTAACCCAATTATAATCCGAGCCAATTTCGACATATTTAACCCGGTTGGCTAACCCGGCAGCATTTATCGCCGCCCGAATCGCTGTGTTGTACTGCGAACGGGTTGTTTCGTTGCCATCCTTGCGAGGAAACAGGCCCAACACTACAAAGCCGCTTTGGGGCAAACCTTGCCCTAGCTGGTTTAGCATATTGGTGTAAGCACTTTTGAATTGCTCAAGCGGAACGTTTCCCATCCAATCGTTTGAGCCGTAGTTAATCAGCACTACATTTGGCGCGAAGGGTAATACATCCCGTGCCACCCGGTACTGCCCGTCGTTATTTACGGTAGTGCCGCCGATGCCCCGATTAATTACCTCATAGCTCAATTCTTGTCCCGCCCCCCAGGTTACGCCGCAAAAATCCAGGGTGGAAGAACCAAAACCCAAAAGTTTTTGGCGGGCTTTGAAATTAGCGGCGATAAAGCTGCCGTCGGTATTAAAGGCTTTGGCCTGAAAAGGCTTCCCGATCCGGTTTGCCAAATGCAGCATAAAATGGTATTTCCCGGCGGGCAAGTTTTCGGCCAGCTGCAAATTAGCCCATTTATCCCCTTCAGGTGCAGCTAATCTGGTAGGGGCAGCATTATTCAGGCTAAAATCAAATAATTGTTTGTTCAGCCTTGCCACTAATTCCAGATGAGTCCCCTCGAACGTACCTTCGATAACCGCATCGTTGAAACGGCTTTCGGCCTGGGAATGTTGGCTATTCCATTCCCAGCCACCGCGCAACTGAATTTGTTCCGCCGCCGCCAGACTATTCAAATTATATTGATGTCCATTAATTATATTAGAGGTATTGCTATTGGTAGCAACCACGCTCGAAATTTGCAGGCTGACAATCAGGGCAACCAGAGCGCGTAGCAAGTTCTGAAACCAGTTATTCATTTATCGGTGACAAGCTCCTGAACAAAACTTTTGACTTGAAGACATAAATCAGGCAATTCCCAAATCTGACGGGCAAATCTGATAGGAAGGATGCCGATAAACTTATTATAAGTATTCTAACAAATTTTAGCTGTGAAGGAAATTACATCGTAAGCAAATTGTTTTAAGTTTTGTTATCATTTTAACGTTCCGAACCTTACAAAAATATTACGAAACCCCAAAAATTTTAGTTTCTCGCTAAACATTAATCTTTCACTCAAAAAAGGGCGGCTTTCCTAGAAAAGTCGCCCTGTGATTAAGGCTTTTGAACAGATTTATTCCATTGTACTAGAACTTATCCCGCAAAAAGGCCCGCCAGTCGGGATAAATTCTAGGTACGCGGCGAAAGCGTATTATTAACGGCAGTCCATTGCTGCCCGAAAGCCGGGAGCGGATTTTTCTTCCCGGTCATTTGCTCAATATGCAACCTATAAACCGTAACTTGTTCGAGCCGGGGATAAACGCTTTTGGGCCTGTCCCAATCTGGGTTGGCATACTTAGCCATAAACAAATCAAAAAAGCGTTGCTTATCGGTAGCTTGCTCCAGAATTTGCATCTTCCCGTAACAAATCACGCTCCGATAGCTGGTGCTGGTGTCACATTCAGATGCGCCATAGGGGAAAACTTGCCCGATTTCGGTGACTTCAAAGCAAACCTGCGGGTTAGCCTCGACGTTTTGCCGGAAATGACCTTGCAGTTTGGTATTATGGCAAAGAATTTGGCCCGCTTCGTAGACGTACAAATTAGGCACAACATAAGGGAAGCCTTCCCGGTCTGCCGTAGCGAAATGGCCGACGAAACCAGCCCGCAAGATTTCTTCCAGTTCGGCTTGAGCCATTTCTTTATCTTTGCGGCGCACTAATCCCCGGCTCATAATTTTTGGGCCTCCCTTTGATTTAGCATTGCTTCCAGATTGGCCTTTACTGTCGGCCATTCGTCGTCAATAATGCCGAAAAAAACCGTATCGCGCTGGTAGCCGTTGTACAAAATCATTTGCTTTCGCATTGTGCCTTCTTTTTGCGCCCCAATACGGGCAATCGCTCTTTGTGAATTCAAGTTGCGCGAATCGGTCTTGAGCCAAACCCGCACGCATTTCAAATCCTCGAAGGCGTGCCTGATAAGCAAGTATTTGCATTCAGTATTAATCGGACTACGCCAGTAAGCCTTGCCGAGCCACGTCCAGCCAATTTCAAGGCTATAATCCGGGCGCGAAATTGCCAGATAGCGGGTGCTGCCAATCGCCTTGCCCGTCGCTTTTTCGATAATGGCGAAGGGAATCGCCGCTCCCGACTGGCGCATGGCTTCCGCTCCCTCGAAGAATTTCTGCATGTCGGCCATTGTTCGCGGGCGCGGTGTGGGCATAAATTGCCAGATTTCGTCATTCTGGGCCGCTTCCAGCAAATCGGCCAAATGTGTGGTTTCTAGTGGCTCAATCCTGACGTGCTGCCCTTCTAAAGCAACTGGTTCTATTTGCATCATGGGCCAAATCTCCTTTTTAGCTATCTTTGGCTGTACTCGGCGGGTGCGAAGAATACCAGCAAATTCAATTCTTCACTAATATTATAGAAGCGGTGAATTTGCCCCGCCGGAACAAATATTAGGGACCCGGTTTTTACCTCCCGGCTTTCTTCACCCACCAAAATCGCGCCTTTGCCGCTCACCACGTAATAAACTTCATCCTCGGTATGAGGCTGCTGACTATCAACTGCCCCTGCCGCCAGAGTATATAATCCGGCACTCAGCGATTTTTCCCGCAAAAATTCCAGGTAAGCCCGCCCCGCCTGTTCCCGCTTTTCGACGATTTCGCCTATTTCAAAAGCTTGCATCGCTTTCTCCTAAAGTTAATTTTCAGCTTGCGTTCCCCAAAAGCTCCTGACTGAGTTTGCAAGCAGGTGAAATAGCCTGTAAATGCTGCATCAATTCATCGCCCGCCTGCCCTAAATGCTCAAGAGTAAAGGGCGGCAGGGCATCCAGCACAAAATAAGCGTTTTTGGTGGTAGTGGTCAGCATCGTGCGGTGGCATTGCCTCCAGTTCCAGGCCCGACAAGTTACGCCCGTACTGTCTGCCCAAATAACCTCGCCTGTCGTCGGGTAACTAATGATTTTTTCGCCATTTTGAAAAGTTTCAAAAGGCTCGTCACCTTTGGCAAATTTCAGGATTAAATCGCTGCTCAGGCAATCCCAATCTTCGCCGCCAACTGGTAAAACGTGCTTGATGCTGACAGCGTTGTAAATATCCACCACTCGATTAATATCGGGCAAATCGTTACCTTTCAGGCTGCGGCTCAGTAAAGCTTCTACTGAGCAAAGATATTTGCTGGGCTTGACCCCAAAAGCCCGGTAAGCCTCGCGCCACGCCCCAATATAAGGGTGCGAACTGGCTTTTTCCTCACCAAAGTTTTTGCGCTGTTCCAATTCGGCGGTTCGCAAAAGCTGATTGGCAAAATCATCGCTTTCGCCATTGTCCAAATCTTGGGCGTAGATTATAAGTGCGCGATATTCCGGGAATTTTTCTTTAATCTCCACGTCTAATCTCAGCCTGTAATTCAACTAACTCACTCCTTATTACAAAATCCGTTTCGCTAAACCAGTTCGCCACGCAAAACCGTAACAGCTTGCCCGCCGATAAGCACTCGTTCGCCTTTTAGCTGCAACTTGAGCAAGCCACCCCGCGCCGATGCCTGATACGCCGTAAATTCGTTTTTGCCCAATTGCTTTTGCCAGTAAGGGGTCAGGCTACAATGGGCCGAGCCAGTTACCGGGTCTTCGTCAATTCCGGCGTAAGGAGCGAAATACCGTGAGACGAAATCCAGCCCTGCCGTATCTGCTTTGGCCGTTACAATCACCCCCAAATTTCGGATTAACCCCAAATCGGGTTTTAAGCTGCGAACTTCTGCCTCTGAGCCGAGTTCTACCAGATAATTTGAAGTGTCCCCCGTTCGATTGCCCACATACTTAATCGTTACTTCGCCCAAAGCTTGCACGAGGGCGGCGGGAGCTTTAGTTTCGACCATAGTTCGGGCCGGAAAATCAAGCTCAATCCAGTCGCCCTTGCGGTCAGCCGTCAGCAAACCGCTTCGAGTGTAGAAACGGGCCTGAACTTCGGGCGGGAGGTAGCCCGCCTCCCATAAAACATGTGCGCTTGCCAGCGTTGCGTGACCGCACAAATCTACTTCTATAGCGGGAGTAAACCAGCGCAAATTATAGCCATCGTCTTGCCGCACCAGAAAAGCGGTTTCCGCCAAATTCATTTCCATCGCTACATTTTGCATCCACTGCGGGTCGGCGGCTTCGTCCAAAATACAAACCGCCGCCGGGTTGCCGCCAAATGGCTTGTCG
Organism: Chloroflexia bacterium; assembly: GCA_038323095.1. GTDB lineage: Bacteria > Chloroflexota > Chloroflexia > Chloroheliales > Chloroheliaceae > L227-5C. The sequence continues at coordinate 8,746 of JBBQGP010000105.1, forward strand.
CTAAAAGCATCCACCTGTGTAATTTTTAAGCTCATTTTATTATATCCTTTCTCTTATATGTAACTATTTAGGTGTAGGAGGGATTTCCAATCTCGATTTACCCGAACCCGTCCTTATCGGGAAGAGTAATCCCTCCTGCAAAGTGGTTGGCTGAATTGTTACCTTTTGTTCTAAAGCTTTATTGCACCAATCGCCGCTTTATAGTCGGCAAATTCGAGCCGGAAGCTATCCGGGTTTGTGCCGCGTGCTTCGGCCAAATAACAGGCCAAAAGTTGCAAGGGTACGGTTTGTACCAGCGCGGCGCAAAATTCGTCTTCGGCAGGAACGTCAAGCAGGACTGAGGACTGAGGACTGAGAGCTGAGGCTTCCAGTTTTGCCGGAAGTGTGCCGATAAAATAAAGCTTTACACCGATTTGCAAGGCGGCGCGGGTAATGTCAGCAGTACGTTCGGCGGCTGGCCCTTTGGCAAAAGTGTTAATCAAAATCAGGCAATCGCCCAAACCGAGGCCAACAATTGGCCCATGCAAGAAAGTTTCGAGCGAAGTACCCTCTGCCGTGACATAGGCTGCTTCCTTGAGTTTAAGTGCGCCTTCCGCCGCCGTAATACCGCTTGCTCCCGGCCCAGCGATAAAAATACGGGCTTTTTCGCCGCTCATCTGGCGGGCAAATTCGGCAATTTTGCCCTGTTGCTCTATCGCGGCTTCAATCCCGACGGCGGCTTCTTTAAGTCCGGCTCTTAACTGGGTAGCGCGGGCAGCATTGCCTCTTTTTTCGGCCAAAAAGCTGGCAAGCTGAATAACTATTGCCAACGCCGTAATATAGCTGGCGGTATGGGTCGAAGAACGCTCTGGGGCGGTAGTTTGCAATACCAATGTCTCGCCCGCTTCTGCCACTAAAGGCGAACCCTGCCCGGTGACAACTATAGCTCTTAGCCCCGTCGCTTGCGCTTTTTCCAGCGATTGCTTTGAGAAGAGTTTTGTACCGCGATGGCTGAACAAAATAACTACATCTTCGGGCGAAAGCGGCTGCGGGTAAAGTGCGAAATCAAAAGCCGGAATTGCCCAGGCATCCGCTCCTACCGAACGTAGCAAAAACTGGCCCATTTGGGCGGCATGAAAACTTGTTCCCGTCCCGACCAGGTAAACCCGTCGCGCCCTCAGTAGTAAACGGGCGGCGCGTTCCGTCCCTTCCAAAGTTTGGTTATCATTATAAAGGCGGCGCAATTCCTGAGCCTGTCCCGCAATGGTCTCGTAAGTGGCCGTTGTAAAAACTTTACCTAAAACTTCGCTCATGACAAAAATCCTTTACTATCTGCAACAGTACAATTGCGGGAGGGAGTACCCTTCCCAATAAAGACGAGTTTGGGTAAATCGGGATTGGAAATCCCTCCTACATAAAGGCTGCCGAAATTGTTACTTTTACTCATCTACAATAGCGAAAGCCCGCACCGCGAAGGAAGTGCCGCCCTGAATAGCCGGAGGTACGGCAAAGAAGCGAAAATTATTGGCGGGCAATTGTTCCAGGCCGCGCAAATGCTCGACAACCGGGAGGCCCGCGCCCAGCAAAATAGTATGAGCGGGCCGGGAAGTATCCAGCATATCGTCAATATTCGCGCAATCAATGCCTACCAGCATCACGCCCTGCTCCACTAAATATTGACAGGCGGAGGCGTTCAGGAACGGGCCAGACCGAAAGTAATCGCCGCCCCAGCGTTGCGCCCAGTTGGTACGGACAATAACCGCTTTACCCTTTAACTCACGCCCGGCGAAAACTTCTGGCCCAATCGCGCCCTCTCTCGTCCCGTCAATTAGTTCACCCGGCAAATCGGCCAATCGTTCCAAAGGCAACCCGGCCAAATCCAGCCCGTTTGGGTAGCGGTGGAAGGGCGAGTCAAGATAAGTTCCGGTGTTGCCGCCCAACTCGTAGCGGGCAATCTGAAAAGTCGTGCCGGGAGCATATGTCTTGCGGCTTTCGCTTTCGGTGTGGGTAAACACGGTAAAGAACTTCGGCTCAGGCAAACCGGGATAAGTAGGCATTCCCGGTTCAAGTTTATGGCTCAAATCAACAAATCGGCTCATCTTGCTTATCCTTGAATTGTTATTAAATACAATCTTGACTAAAGGCTATTGTTATGCTATAACTATAATAGCAAACCAACACAATTTGTCAATAGGTTTAAGGACAACAAAGGGAAATTAGGCACGCATATGAATTTTGGGGAAATTGTACTGGATAGGAGTAATAACATTCCGCTTTACCGCCAGTTGGTCGAGCATATCAAAGCGGCGGTGGCGGCAGGAGAATTGAGCGAAGGAGCAAAGTTACCGCCTATCCGAGCTTTGGCCGCGACCCTCAAAGTTAGCCCTATCACTATTACTCAGGCATACGATTTATTGGCAGTCGAAGGGGTTACAGGCGGTCAGGTTGGACGTGGCACGTTTATTCTGGCTCAAGCTTCTACTTTTCAAGCTTCTAATTCTGCCCTTATCCCGCTTATCCGCGAAGAAAGCCCCGCTTATAATTCGGCAGCAAGCTGGCAACAGGAATTGACCAGCCATTTAAAGCCAACTCGCGTGGCCGAATTTAGCCGCTTGACTCAGGCCGCAATGTCACGCTGGAATGGGCCAGCTGCCGATTTTATTTCGCTAACAAGTGGTAGCCCCGCGCCCGAACTTTTCCCACGCAGCCGTTTTAGCCGGGCAATGGAACAGGCCGGGCAGAGCCTCGAAAATGAGGATGATAGCCTGCTGCAATACGGCCCGCCGCTTGGCGACCCAGTAACCCGTACCTGGCTGGCGAATTATCTGACCCGCTTTGAAATCCAGGCCAACCCCGCCGATATTATGCTGACTACCGGCAGTCAGCAAGGAATTGATTTAATTGCCCGCGTTTTTCTTGGGCCGGGTGAGCCGGTCTTGGTCGAAAGCCCCTCTTATACCGCCGCCCTCGATATTTTAGAGCAACGCGGGATTAGCTGGCTACCCGTCCCACTCGACAAAGACGGTTTGCAAATTGAGCAACTCAGCCGATTGGCCGAACGCTATCACCCCAAATTGCTCTACTGCGTCCCAACCGCCCAAAGCCCAACCGGGCAGACCCTCGCGCCCGAACGCCGCCGCCGTTTGCTCGAATTGGCCCGCCGCTATAATTTTCTGATTATTGAGGATGATACTTGTAATGAATTTTATTATGAGGATAATAGGCCGCCCGCCGCCCTCAAAAGTTATGACACCGACGGCCACGTTTTGTATGTGAAAAGTTTTAGCAAGCAGATTTTCCCGACGGTGCGGCTAGGGGCAATTGTGGCCGCGCCTTTTTTGCTGGAAAAACTGGCCGAAGCCAAGCAAGTTTTTGACCGGGCCACCTCATTACCTTTAGCCCGTACCGTAATGAAATATGCTTCTTCGCCCGGTTTTGAGCGTGATTTGAAAAGTATTTGCAGCACTTACCGTACCCGGCGCAATGCTTTTCTGGCCGCTCTCGAAAAAGAATTAAGCGGAACAGGGGCAAGCTGGACGCATCCCGATGCCGGGTTCAGCCTTTTGCTAACCCTGCCACGTAGCCTGAATTCGGCTGAAGTGCATCAGGCGGCGGCAGCGCGCGGGTTGGGGGTACAACCCGGCCCGGTTTTTTATCCTTCGGCCAGCGATGGCGTGGGAATGTTAAGGCTGACTTTTTGCGACAATTCGCCCGCCCGCCTGGAAGAAGCCGCTCGAAGATTAGGCCAGACCTTGCGCGAGTTGCACAGCCGTCGCCCCAGCCCGGCCCGCCTGGTTTCGGTAGTTTGATAACCTGTCTAGCGATAGAATAAAGCAGTGCCACGCAAATTAAATATGATGGGTGTGCCAGCCGCGATAGTGCCGAACTTTGGGAGCTTCGGCGGTAAAATCAAGTGCAGGCAAGTCGGTTTTACCTTCAACTTCGGCCTGAATAATTTCGCGCCAGGCATCCACCCATTGCACCAGAGCCGCCAGCAGCAGGAAACCGAGTATTAAACCAATCGCCAGTATTAGTAAAGGAGTTCCCCAATCAATCATAGTAAAATAATCCGCAAAATTTAGCATCGTCGCTACCTCCGCTTCTTCACTTTTAGAAACCCGTCAAATTATGTTTGTGTGAAATCTGTGTGAACTTTGACTAACCTTGAATTAAGCATATTCCTACTTTTTACTTAAAGCAAGTGCTAGTGACTAATCTTATGAAGTTGCTCAAAACGATAGGGGAATTGTAAGGATTTAGACGTAAAAGGGTGAAATTGTAATTTTAGTGCCAGTCCAAAGAATAAGCAGATTAGAATTATCTTGTGTATTCACCAATTTATTTCTTTCAGATAGTTCTCTATCAAGCTAATTTATACTTCAAGGTTTAGAACCAAAGTACATATTTGTGGAAGAAACCTGTCTGTGTGTTAAGGTACACTGCTGTATGTGTGCCACCGAACAGACAAGCACCCCTCCAATAGCTTATCATGTTTATGTTAAAGCTTTGACCCTTTATCCAAACTCGATTTTAAGAAAAATAAGAGGGGAAAGCTTTTAATTGTACAACTAATATTCAAGAAAATGGAGATGCTCCTATGAATTTTCTTCAAACCAGCGACGGGAGTTCGGGCGAATTATACCCGGCACAATCTCCTAAATCGATGATGATTCCCGAAATTTTTGAGAAAACCCCACGCGGCGAACGCAGTTACGATGTTTTTTCCCGGCTGCTCAAGGAGCGCATTATCTTCTTGGGAACGGGCATTAATGATGTGGTGAGCAACGTAATTGTTGCCCAGTTGCTATTTTTGGAACACGACGACCCCGAAAAAGATATTTGGCTTTACATAAACAGTCCCGGTGGTTCAATAATGGCAGGACTGGCGATTTATGACACTATGCGCTTTATTCAAGCTCCCGTTGCGACTATGTGCATGGGTCTGGCTGGTTCGATGGCAACCGTATTACTTTGTGCTGGGCAAAAGGGCAAACGCTTTGCCCTACCCAACAGCACCATTCACCAACACCCGGCTATGACTAGCGGCATGGAAGGCTACGCCCCTGACATCGAAATTCAGGCCCGCTTTTTAATTGCCAACAATCAACGTTTGCGTCACATTATGGCCCGGCATACCGACCACAGCGACGCGGAAATTGCCCGCGATTTTGACCGTGACCGCTTTATGACGGCGCAACAGGCCAAAGATTACGGCTTTATAGATGAAGTTGTAACTAACCAGCCTCAATCGGGCCTCTTAGCTAAAGAACCAGCCTTGCACTAGGCTTACCCTTTGGTAATATTACTCCGCCAGTAAATAAATCTACTGGCGAAGCAATATTACACAAGAAACCTGGGCTAACTGGAATAGGTTCTTGATTTGTAACTGTTCAGGTGTAGGAGGGATTTCCAATCCCGATAGAAACGGGTTTAGGTAAATCGGGATTGGAAATCCCTCCTACACAAAGAAAAGAACCTGAAACCTGAAACTTGAAACCTGAAACTATTTGACAATCGTTTCGTTACGGGCCGGGCCAACCCCAACATAGCGAACGGGAACGCCGCCCTCCTGCTCGATGCGCTGGACGTAGGCGCGGGCGGCTTCGGGCAAATCGGCAAAAGTCTGAAATTTGCTAATCGGTTGCTTCCAGCCGGGCAAATTTTCGTAAGTTGGCTGACATTCTTCCAAAAAGAGCGCGTCCCCGTCGTAGTAATGGGCGGGCTGGCCTTCGTACTGGTAGCCCGTCGCCACCTTGATTTCCTCGAAACTATCGAACACATCCAGCTTGGTCAGAGCCAGAGCAGTGAAACTGTTCAGAGCGGCGGTAAAACGCAAAAGTTCGCCATCAAACCAGCCGCAGCGACGTGGGCGGCCTGTAGTTGCCCCAAACTCCCCGCCAATCTGCCGGATACGCTCTCCCGTTTCTTCCTTTAGCTCAGTCGGCATTGGGCCATTCCCGACGCGGGTGATATAAGCTTTGCAAACCCCGATAACTTCGTTTAGGGCGTTAAAAGGGATGCCCGCCCCGGCAGTCGCGGCAGAAACCAGGGTGGTGCTGGCCGTAACAAAAGGATACGCTCCCCAATCCGTATCAAGCAAAACGGCTTGCGCCCCTTCCAGCACAATATTTTTGTTGGATTTGAGCGCGGTTTGCAGCATCCCGAAAGTTTCCTGTACGTAAGGTTGCAAAACTTTGTAAGCTTCAAAATACTGCTCGGCAATCTGGTTCGCGTCTAAAGGTTCGCCACCAAGCGCGACAATCAAACGGTTCTTGATATTTAGCTGGATATTAAGCTTTTCTTTGAAAAAAGCGGGGCGGGCCATATCCGCCAGGCGTAAACCGTTGTAGCTGGCTTTATCGGCGTAGGCCGGGCCAATTCCGCGCCCGGTTGTGCCAGTGCTAAATTTGCCTTTAGCCTGCTCGTAAAGCCGGTCTAAGGTGCGGTGATAGGGCATAATCAGGTGACAGCGCGGTGAAATAAAAAGACGGTTCTTGAACGAAATCCCGGCAGCGTCCAACTCCTGCAATTCTTCCAAAAAATTGGGCAAATCCAGCACCACCCCCGGCCCGATAATACACTTTACGCCGGGATAAAACGCTCCACTTGGCACAAGATGCAGCTTGAAAGTGCCGTGTTCGTTCACAATCGTATGTCCGGCGTTATTGCCGCCATTAAAGCGCACCACAAAATCCGCTTTTTCCGCCAGAATATCTACAAACTTGCCTTTGCCTTCGTCGCCCCATTGTGCGCCGATAACTGCGGTTACTGCCATAAATTGAAATCTCCTTCTTGCGCTAAACGTCGCAGTTTAGTGAGATAGAAGAAGTATTCCAAAGCTCCTTTTTCTAGCTTGAGGGCTATACTAAGCTAGGGATCCGAGATTCGAAATAGCTTCAAACAAAAAAGGCGCACCCCCGAATTGGGCCGCCTTTTTACTTAGCCTAGCTTATTTTAACATTTTAGTAAGCTCTTAACAAGTGTTAATTTAAGCTTTGGTGGCAGTCACGCTAACGGTAGTGCTGGTCGCGCTAACGGTAGTCGTAGCCGGATTGCCGGTTGGGACAGCCTCGATTTGACCCTGTAAAGTATCGGCGGTGGCTACGATAAGCTGACCAATCGGGCCAAAGGCGGCTACAATAATACGGTCAAGCTGGGTGCGCTTTACCTGGTCGTTCCAAACAATTTTGTTCAGAAAGTCCCAATCGTTCTTCACATCACAGTTATGGGTCACAAACTCGGCCAAAGGCCCGGTTAAAGCCAGCGTCGCGCTGATAAGCCGCAACTCTATTTTCAACTGGTCGAAGCCCCGTTTCAAGACTTCCTCAACGTAGGCTGGAACTTGCTTGAAATTGGTTATCAGGGTCGAATCGGCGTTTTTCGCGTCACCCATGTTAGTATTAACGGTTTGGGCGGCTTGCTGAACCTGAGCAGATTTATCCAGACTGGCTTGATTAATCGCTTGCTGGGCATTTTGAGAGCGTTTGTACATCCAGCCTAGCCCTCCTGCCTGTAGCAATCCAGCCAGCGAAAGCCCCGCCCCGCCGATGCCCAAACCTGACCCGCCTAAACCTGACGCGCTCCCCAAAATTACCGCTCCCAGCAAAAGAATAATCCCTAGTGCCACCACCGCAATTGCGGCATAAATCCAGCGGCGGTCAATCAGGCTATCAATCGCGGTTTTAGCCGAATTTGCGACCTCTTTGCCTACGTTAGAAGCAACCTCGGCTAACTCCCGGATTTGCTGCTGCATAGCTTGCACAATGTCTTTGCTAAACTGCTCGACTATCTGTTTGCGGTAATCCTGTAGTACATCGCTGGCAACATTGGTAATGCGGAAAGACAGCAAATTTTGCCGTCCGGCCACCAAATCAAACCAGTTGCTCTGCTGCTCGGACAAAGCACTTTGCAGAGTACGCAAATTATCTGCCGTCCAGCCCTTACCAAGTTTCAAAGTGGGCGACCAGACAGGCGGCTTGGGGTTGTTTAGGTCGGGCTGGTTCAAATCGTCGGATTTTTGCAAACGGCCTGCCTCGCTCAATTCCAAAACAGTTAGCTGCCAATAGCCAATACTTTGCACTACCGAATTTATGGCGGTACGGGGCGATTTCAAATCGGAAATCTCCTCGTCCTCCACATCATCTTGGGCGGCAGTGTTATCATCAGTTTTGTCGCTTAACTTCAGCTTGTAATCGGCATCCAGTACGGTTGAAATAGCACTAAGCTGGCGTTGCAAATATGAAATATTACCCGGCTTGAAAGAATCGAGCCACACTTCAAAAATTTGCTGGGATAGTTCATTTTTATTATCAAAAATTTGCTGGGCCATTTTTGGGTTTGGCGTAGTATCAAGCAGAAAATCCAGACCATTACTACTTTGCTGGCTTTTTGTTACAAGCTCGGCAGCTTTGCTTTTTGCCCGAAGCTGGGCAGTTTTGGCGGCCAACAGCCAGGAAAGCTCACTCATGGCGCGTCCGGCATTATAGCCGTAGCGGGCCATTAGCATACTGCTGCTGCGGGCGAAAAGCTGCTCACGCACGTAGCTATCCCAGGCATTGAGCAAAATACCGACTTGCTCGGTCAAATTTTGCACGAGATAACGGTAGCGGTTACGCACGTTGTCTTCTTCGCCATCGGGTAACTTTAGGGCCGGGTCTTGCCCTTCAAAAACCTCCTTCAAAATATCCTCAAAATCGTCCATTTCCTGATAAAGACAAATCAGGAAGTTCAAAGCGCGGCGCAATTTTTCGGCAATCCCAAATTTTAGGGCTTGAGTATTAATCCCGGCATCGGTGTAAATAATCTTGCGCTGGTCGCTCAAATAAAGCGGTCTCTCCAGGCTTATTCCATAGCTAACCAAATTAACCGAATCGTCACCCAGCAAACGGGTATGCAAATCCAGCAAACGGCTGTAAAGCCCCCGCCAGGTACTTGCCCGCCAAAAATTGTCCGAAAAACCATCTATCAAATCCCGGTTCTTTTGCTGGTTGGGTTTGGTCGGGTCAAGTAAATAAAAATCTTGCCAAACCCGCCCGCGTAGTTCCATAATCACCGCGCCCAGCGACAGGGCTAATTTTACCTGTGCGGCATCTTTGGACACATTGTAATCTTCAGGTTTGGGCGGCTCGGTCTGGTCAGGCTGGCTATAGTTGCCGGTAGCCACGTTTTTTGCCAAATTTAGCAGGGTGGGTGCGGTATTTTGTCCGGCCCGCAAACCTTCCTCCGGCACTTTGTCTACGGCATCCCAAACTGGTTGCGGTACCTGGGCCATCACCGCGTTTGCCACAGGGGTAGCAAGCTGGCTGGCAACTTGCCGGACGATTGGTTGCTCAATCTCTTTTATCGTCTGGGCAAATTGGGGCGGCAATTGGGCGGTAACGGCCTGAAAAGTTGGCTGTACCATGTCTTCGGCAAGTTTCTGGGCGGAGGGTTGCACAAAATTGGTAACTGCCTCGGCAATTGGCTTTGGCACATTGGTCGGAGCTTGCGGCAAGCGCGATGTTACCTGCTGCACGATGGGCTGGGTAACTTCATCGACTAAAGCCGGGTCATTCAACTTATTAGCTACGGTTTGGGTCAAGGGTTTGGTTACTTCTTCGGCCAATTGCGCCAACGGTTCAGGTAACTTGCTTTCGATTGATTTCACATTATTTTCGATTAAAGTAGCGGTAGCTTGTCCGGCAGGTATACTCCCGCTTTGCTGTAATTCCGCCACAGTTGGAATAGGTAGCGGTTGTTGGGAAGCGGGCGCAGGCTCATTTGCCGGACTAAAAGCGGCAAGCGGTTTTTCCTCGAAAAGCGGACATTCAAAATCTCCCAAACCCAGGCTAGGCTGCGGCTGGCCGGAAACGGGCATACGTTTCAAAAGCGAATTTGTGGTTGGTAGCCCGGAATTTGGCGAGACAAAAGTATCGGGGTTAAGGTTAGTGAAAAGCGGCAAGGCGGAAGATTCACCCGCTGGGTTAGAATTTTCGTCTGGCGGGGGAAGTGGTTTTTGGTTATCCTGACTCATATCTGCTCCTTTTTGGCCTTTGCTGAAACGATAGAGTACAATAAAAAGAGTTGTAACTGTGCGAAGACCCTGATTATTAAACTTTACCCCATGTTAAACGTTATTTGTTACAAGATTC
>JBBQGP010000106.1:0-18707 GCA_038323095.1 Chloroflexia bacterium
GTGCCGCCATCCAGAATGATGACTTGCCCGTTTTTGATGAGGCGGGCGGCAGCCTTGCCAATCGCTACTTTTTCCTCTTGCGAAATATCTTCCCGGCCTGCAAAATCGGCGATAGCGGGCGAAACGGGCAAAGCCCCCCCGTGTACCCGTTGCAACAAGCCTTCCTGCGCCAACTCGCGCAAATCCCGCCGGATAGTATCTTCCGATAAGTTGAGTTCCTGGCTTAAAGTTTTGGCGATTATCTGACCGTCACGTTTCAAAACTTCGAGAATATATTGCTTGCGCTGGGTGGTCAACATTTGCTGTTTTTCCTCCTACCTATTTGCACGAAATATCTTGGCATTACACGTTTATTCTGTTATTTTATATATTAGCAGCAATTTCGTGCAATATCACGATAAGCCTGATTTAACCTGATTATTATACACTTAAAAAAGGACACCAAATTATGACGACTACCTCTAACCGAATGTTGATTTTAATTGCCGGGCCATACCGTAGTGGAACAGGCGATGACCAGCAAAAAATGGCCGAAAACTTGCGCCGTCTCGAACAAGCCTCGTGGCCGATTTTCAAGGCGGGACATGTGCCGATGATTGGCGAATGGGTAGCTTTACCGATTTGGCGGGTAGCGGGAGGGCAAGCGGTGGGCGATGCGCTCTACGATGAGATTTTGCACCCGACGGCGGGACGGTTAATCGAACGTTGCGACGCTATCCTGCGCTTGCCCGGCACTTCCAAAGGGGCGGATAACGATGTACGGCTGGCGACAGAACGCGGCATCCCGGTCTACTACGAGGCCGATGAAATCCCGATTTACCAGGGGTAGTTGCCGATTGTCGGTTGTCGGTTGTCGGTGAATGCTTCCGACTTTAAGCTTGTTAAATAGAGGTAATCTCCCGGACATGGAATGTCCAGGCTAGTAACATGAAAACGTGGCTAAAGCCGATACAGGTTAGGCCGGATTGAGCCAGACCCGTCACCGCCCTTTTAGGGCCGTTTTCATGACATCAGCCCCGCCCTTTTAAGGCCGGGAGACGACCACCAATTCTGGTTTCAAGTTCCTACTTATAAATTCCTACGTGAAACCTCGGTGTCCTCTGCGTCCTCTGTGGTGGATATTTTGTCCCCCAACTCGGAACTCGAAACTTCTCCCCGACAACTCGTGGTAAAATTGGGTCAGTGGTAAAAGGTTAGACAAGATAAAAGGTGAAGTATGGCGTTATCAGCTAGAGAATTGAACCGTGAGCGGATATACACTCCCGAAGAATTTGAGGAACGCTACGAGCTGGTAAATGGAAAGCTGGTAAAAAAACCTATGTCCGGCGATGAACATATTACAATTGCTCGTTTGATTATGAAACGTTATGACCGCTTTGACCCGGATGAACGATTGGGTAAGCTATGGGGTGAAGTTACTTTTGATGTTGGCACAGGCTGGATGCCAATTCCTGACTTGGGCTTTATGGTAGCCGAACGAGTACCGCCCCTTAGCCCCAAAAGCGTCAAGGGTGTGCCGGACTTGGTGGTCGAGATGCATTCGCCTAGTGATTTGCGGAGCAGGGTCAAGCGGGAAGCTATCGCGACCAAAATCAGGAACTGGCAGGAAGTCGGTGTGAAGCTTATTTGGGCCATTAACCCTTCCCGAAAGCAAATCGAGGTTTACCAGCCCGGCCAGTTCGAGCCGGTTCAAATCCTGAGCGGCGAGGACGAACTAAAGGCCGACCCGCTTATTCCCGGCTTCACCATCAAGGTCAGCGAACTCTTTGGCGGGTGAGAGTTGTTAGTTGTTAGAAGGAACAAGAGTTGCGAGTTGTGAGAATTTTCACCACAAAGTACACATGAGTATTGGGGAAATAGTTGCAGAATTAGAGTTAATTTGGCAAGCTTCCGAAGCAGAGGAATATTTGGACAAAGTTGAGTACATTCCCCTCTAGCAGGTTTTTTGCTCCAATCTCTCCAACTTTATACTTCCGACTTCCGACTTTCCCCTCTGCGGTGGCAAAACCTAAGTAGCCTCAAAATGTGTAGCATTAATTACTGCTCCTGCCCCGTGCTTTCTTATACAATATTTGTACAGACATAACACATTTCCTGAGCAGGCCAGCTATATCGAGTACAAGCCGTTTTGAAAATTATAAACCGGGCTGGACAGGAAATCGTGATTTCTTTAGAGACTGGAAAGAGACTGGAAGGGAATTTAGAAAGATGATCGCTTTTCCAACTATTTTGCTGCTTCTACAGGCCGAGCCAGTTTTACCTGAACCTGTAGGATTTGGAGAGTTCAGTTTGCGGGTGGGAATAGGAGCAACCGCGCTGGTAGTATTTATTGGCCTGTGCTGCGTCGCTTGGCACACTGTGCCAGCTCTCAAAGAAATTATTCCTAACTTCCTTGAAAGCAAATCGGCAGCCCGGTCTGATGCTTCACCTCTCAAGCTCAAGGCCAAATCTAACTCTGTGAGTAGCAAGGGTAAGTAAGGCTAACGGGTAAAAGTTACCGCCAATTCAGGCTTTGCAGGCGATACTTTTATTCGTCGTGCTGGATTCAGGATGCAGGAAGGGAAATCAGTTTTATGGTGTCTGAAACTATCGAGATAACCCGGCTTGAGCGGGTCAGAAGCAGCCGGATATGGTGGGCGGGATTGTTGACAGTGCTGGCTGTTACAGTGGTCAATAGTCTGCTGGATTTGGCCGCCGTCGTCTTGTTTGCCGTTCCAGACCAGTTTGAGCCGCTCCAGCTATGGGCGGTTATCTTTACCAGTGTCCTGGTAGTAATCGGGGCAACCGGGGTTTTTGCGATAGTGGCCCGTTTTGCGCAGCGTCCGCTAACTTTATTCCGGCGCATATCGTGGACGGTTTTGGCAGTATCACTTTTACCCCTTATTCCTATGCTTTTGATAGAGCCAGCCTGGTATCCCGGCACTAATTTGCAAACTATCGGCACACTGGTAGCCATGCACGTTTTGACCGCCGCGATTACGGTTGCCCTGCTCACAAAGTTCGCAAGTGAAAATTAGCAAGTAAATTTATACTAATAGTTGAGGAGATGAAACTTGAACAAGCTACTACGGTTATTGACCGATTTTGGAGCTGGATTTAGCGTTACAACCTGGATTAGTGGTCTTATGTTTGAAGAATTCAGCTTGCAACCGGCCATCGCCGAAGCCAGTAACCAGCAGCAAAAAAAGGCCCTGATAGCGGCTTATCGTTCTTATGGCAAGATTGCCCAAAGCGGGTTAGTCGGCCTTGTAATAACCGATATTATCAAGTTCTTTTTTGACGGTTTACGCAAAAAAGGTACTAACTCCTACCAACGCTGGGCTACTATCGGTGATTTAGTGGTGCTTGGCAGCCTGATATCCGGGGTTGTAGATAGCAATTTGAGAAAAAAGCTTGCAACCGAGGCTAGTAGTGGGGCGGAAGCTGATATGGTGCAAGCCCGCATAAACCTCACCCGGCGGGTAATTCTGGGGCTTTCCAGTCTCCTGCTACTGGTCAGCGTTCAGCAATACTGGGAAAGGATTCGCTCTAAAGCAGATTAAAGCTGAAAAGGAATTTTGGTTGTGAACCCTGCGGCGCAAGCCCCGCTTAGGCAAGGAGACCTTGTGGAGAAACTTTCAGTTCAGAGCAGCCCGGTAATTGAGATAAATCGGCGCGAACGCTTCATTTTTATTGTCCTGGTTATTTTGCTTTTACTGGTTAGCACGGCCCTGCTCGCCTCGTTTGTTTTCCTTTGGTGAAAGCTCACGGAGTTTCTATAGATAGTCAGAAAAAGAAATAGAATTTTGTGGCTGCTTTCAGGCTCAAACTTAACCACTATTTTCTAAATCATTATCTGATTATCTATAGAAACCTGAAACCTTGTTCCCTCTAACAACTAATAACTAACAACTAACAACTCTTATTCCCCTATCTACCCGCCATCGAGGACATCGGAAATTTCTTCAAAAGCGGCCCTTTGCTGGCAGCGGACATAGCAAGCGGCAAAGTCGGCGCATCGTCCGTTCCCGTTTCAAAGGGCGGATTGATTGCTTTGGCCTGTCGGGTTTTACTTTCGACAGTTCTGGCTTCGACCATTTCGATAATTTCGCGCATTAGTGAATTCGGCACGTCGGGAAAGACGAGTGAGCCGTCAGAAGATTGGCACAGGAAATGATGTGGCTCATCCTGATATTTGTCCCGGCCACAGCGTGGACATTCCACCAACCCTTTACGCCGTTCCTGTTCGATATGCGCCCGCACCTTGAGAGTACCCAGCTCGTGTGCTTCCAGCCCGGCCCGCTCTGCCAGAAAACGGAAATTCTTCATGGGCAAGCGCAATAACATTTCACCAAAACCCTGCAAAGCCGCTTTCTCATTAGCACCCAGTGGCGCGTTTATCCCCTGATTGTCAAGAATTTGTACTACTGTTTTGCATTGGCGCAATAATTCGATTGCATCTTTATCATTCATAAGCTAACCCTTGACCCTTCTATCAAAACGTAAAATAATTGACCAACTGGATGGTTATATGACCCGAAGTGTCCCGGTTTGAAAATGAGCCTGTTTTGCCATTCACCAGCTTAATTATCGCCCCTTTGTATTACGCCAGTATGAAGCCCACTGCCTACATTAGTCAGGTAGCCACACTGCTAGTAGTACCGGGCCAACGCGGGTACTTTTAGCCAGTCGGCCGAGACTTTATACTTCATACTTCCGACTTGTCCAAAAGTGTGATATAAATCGCAGTGGTAAAGTGACGGGGGACATAAGCAAAACTCAAGCGATGCCCTAAAATATAGTTGTAAGCGAATAACGGCAAACAGGAAATCCAAAAGAAATTACAAAAGCCACGCTTACAAAAGCACTTCTAAATCCTCCTCTTTTCTTCTTCTTTTTAATCCTCCTAATGAAATTGACCAAAAGGTGCGCCAGGGTGAGCAGCTGGCCCCTTTTTTATTTTATAGTGACTATATCTTCTTTCTGATACAGGCTAATTTTGGTTATGGTTTAGGCTAGTGTCAGGTTTTATTCGCTGACCAATTATTTTATCCGTACAAATCAATCAGTTCTAAAGCTAGGCAGAATTCGTTAAAACTGGTGAAATTTTGCCCGAAAATAGTGCCTGAGAATAACAATTCTCAGGCACTATGCTATAATAAGGCTAAAATAAAATTCTTTGTGGGATTTGGGATAGAAAAGGAATAAGTGTTATGATGCAGGAGATAATAGCAACGAGCAAGAGGCTGGATTTGCGGGATAGCCTGGAAAGTATGGTGGCGGGGCAGCTTTCGCCCCTCACCCGCAAGGCTTACCGCTACGATGCCGAGCTATTTGTGAAGTGGCTGGCCGGGCAAAACCTGGCTCTGACGGCTTTAACCCGGAGCGATATGGAACACTACCGGGTTTGGCTCAGTGAAAAATACGCCAAGAATACAGCGGCTCGAAAACTGGTGGTCGCCCGCAAGCTTTTAGAAGAAGCGGTTGACCGTGGCATCCTGTCCCACAACCCTGCCTTGAAGTTACGTGGTTTTAGTGCTGACCAGGAAACACCCCATAATGCCCTGAGTCGGGAACAAGCCCGACAACTGCTGGACGCAATTGATAGCAGCACCCGGCAGGGCCAGCGCGATTACGCCATCATTTTGCTTTTGCTGCGAACCGGGTTACGCCGGAGCGAATGTGCCGCCCTAAAATTGGGTGATTTGCAGCAGGAACAAGGCCATCGCATCGCTATTTTGCGCCACGCTAAGGGCGACAAGCGGCGCAAAATCAAAATCCCTGTGGAAGTCTGGCGGGCTATTGAGCAATATTTGGCCGCTATTAGTCAAAATTTGGGAGTAAGCCAAGCCGCAAAGCCCCTTTTTGTCCAGTTTCGCAAGGGCGACCACCCCCAATCGGCAGGTATCAGCGACCAGCTAATTGAGCGGTTGGTCGAAAAGCTTTGCCGCAAAGCCAGATTAGACTTAAAGCTAAGTCCACACGGCTTGCGAGCTACTTTCGTGACGCTGGCTCTGGAAGGCGGGGCTAAACTCGAACAGGTGCAATACGCCGTCGGCCACACCGACCCACGCACGACAGAACGCTATCAAAAACGCAAACTTAATTTAGATAATAACGCCACCGACTTTGTGAATTTTTAGAATAGTTGGCTCAAAGCTGGATTAAGCGAGCTTTGTAGAGCAAACCAATCAATTTTATACTAGGGGAAGAGTTATACAATGCCACAATTATGAGGAGAAGCCAGCGTGGATGTTAGTTCCGACAAAACCAGCCTGATTTGATTGATTTACAGCAAACCATAGCCCGGCTCGAATTGGAAAAAGCCCAATTACAGCAAGAAAACGCTAATTTTCGCCAGTAAATCACCGAGTTGCAACAAGCCAAAAAAGTTACCAAGCAAGAGCGTGACCGCTACCGCTATATTTTGCTTAATATTCCCGCCGGGTTGCAAATAGTACAAAACTGTTTTGGGTGTTAGTCAGCCGCTAAATTGGCTCTTTGGTCTGGCCGAATTAGTCTCCAGCCAGAGCCTTCTTGATTTTGTGAGGGGCATCCCGCCGGATATAATCACCGCGTGAAAGTAGCTTTTCCAGAAAAACATACAGCACAATAAACAAATAGCGGCTGCCCATTTCCTTGATTTTGAGCTTGGAAACGCCGGTAGTGCGGTTATACCAGTTGATTGGCACCACACTGTAAGAGTAGCCTCGCACAATTGCCTTGAGTGGCATTTCTACCGTTAGATTAAAGTGGCAAGACATAATAGGCGAGATACCCTCGATAACCTCACGGCGGTAGCACTTGAAGGCGTTGGTTACATCATTAAAATCGAGCCGGAACAAGCTTTTGACAAACCAGTTAGCCATACGGTTGATGAGCAATTTGTAAGCCGGATAATCTACCACGCGGCTTTGTTGGGTAAAGCGTGAGCCAAAGACGCACTCGTAACCTTCTTCCAGCTTACGGTAATATTGCACTACATCTTTGGGGTCATCGGAAGCATCGGCCATTACAATACAAACCGCGTCCCCCTGAAAATTTTCCAGCCCGGTGCGAATGGCGTAGCCAAACCCGCCCGATTTGGGGTTACTAATCCAGCGTACTCCATTGAACTCCATTGCCAGATGATTAAGAACTTGCTCCGTATCGTCAGAACTATGGTCATTAACCACCAAAATCTCATAGGGTATACGCTCGGCCTGAAATATGTTACACAAAGCGGCTACCGTATTATAGATACAATCTTGCTCATTATGAGCTGGTATTACTACTGATAAAATTATACTCACTGTTAAACCTCGTACTTAACTACTTGGGCTACCATAAAAGTTTGTTGGCCGAATATCCTCCAGGCTAAAGGTATCTTTAGATAAAGTTTTAGCAAGGCCAGCGAATTAGGCAAGCGACTCTGGGTGGTATAAGGCAGGAACCGAACCAATTTATAAGTAACCTTAAAACCGTTAGTTTCCAGAACTTCAGCCAGGCTTTGGTCGTCAAGCGGGGTAATATGGTCGAAAAACTGCCAGTATTGACGGTAGCAATAACGAATGTTGGGCTGCAAAATCAAAAAAGTACCGTTGGGCTTGAGTACCTTGCCGATTTCCTGAATGGTCAGGACAATATCCGGCTTGGTGAGATGCTCAAAGAAATTGCTGGTAAACACTAGGTCAATTGAATTTGGCTCAATCACGGTCAGATTAGTCGAGGAAGTAGTAACGACCTTAACATCCGAATTGGCATATTCAAGTGTGCTTGGGTTCAAATCTACCGCCAGCTTTTGAGCAGCTTGAATGTTGTTGATAAATTCGCAATAGCCCGCCGCAATCTCCAGGACGGTACTTTGGGCTGGCACAAAGCGTTGAAAAAAGTTCTGGCAGAGAACTTGCCACATCGCTTTACGAAAAGATAGGGTAGAGTTGAATCTTCGTTTATAAATTGCTTCTAATTCCATTTCGGTAGCCGTCATACTTTACCCTCACTGCTGGTCGCCAACCAGCGTTCCACGTTTTTATTGTAAATATCTTCTAATAGTTGCCGCAAATTATACTGTTGCTTCCATTCTGGATAGTGGTTCTGGAACTTGCGAATATCGCTAATATACCAAATATGGTCGCCTATCCGATTAGTTTCAGTATAAGTCCAATTCAAGGTTTTGCCGCTAATTTCTTCACACAGGGTAATCGCTTCTAGCATCGAGCAATTGCTATAGCGTGAACCACCCATATTATAAACTTCGCCACTGCGCGGGTTTTGGTAAAACTGGTAAAAAGCTTGAACCAAATCGGTACTATGAATATTATCGCGGACTTGTTTGCCCTTATAGCCAAAAATCGTGTAAGGCTTTTCGATTACGGTGCATTTAATCAGGTAGGACAAAAACCCGTGCAAAGCCGTCCCGGAGTGATTTGGCCCGGTTAGACAGCCACCCCGAAAGCAGGCGGTTGCCATCCCGAAATACTGCCCGTATTCTTGCACCAAAACATCTGCCGCCACTTTGGATGCTCCAAAAAGCGAGTGTTTGGAAGTATCAATGCTCATGCTTTCATCGATACCCTGCACAAAAGAATGGGAAGCGTCGATTTCCCAGCGAGTTTCCTGCTCGATAAGCGGCAGGCGGTTGGGCGTATCGCCATAAACTTTATTGGTCGAAGTAAAGATAAAAACTGCCTTTGGGCAGAATTTGCGGACGGCTTCGAGCAAAATAAGGGTACCATTGGCATTAACCGTAAAATCGGTCAGGGGGTCGCGGGCGGCCCAATCGTGGGAGGGCTGGGCGGCGGTATGCACTACCAACTCGATTTGAGAACTGTACTCTTGAAACAGTTTCTCAATGTCAGATTGATTACGAATGTCAATGTTATGATGACGGTAACGCTGCGGGAACTTTTGGATTAGCCAATCCCGGTTCCAGCTGGTCGAGGCTTCATCCCCAAAGAATACCCGGCGCATATCGTTATCCACGCCAACCACATCAAAGCCTAACTCACAGAAAAACTGGACAGTTTCCGAGCCAATTAAGCCAGCCGAACCAGTTACAATCGCTACAGACATAGTGATAACAAACGCTCCTTTATCAACTCTTTAGCCACAAATGCCGGACTTGTCCTTCGGACTGTTGGATCCACCTATAAATATCAAGCAGAGTTTCGCGGGGAGTACGCCGCGGCGACCAATTAGTAACCTCACTTATTCGCGAATTATCAGTAATATATAATTTTAAGTCAGCCGGACGGTTATCCGTAATAGACTGAACTGGAATAGTATTGCCGGTTATTTCCTGACACAGTTTGGTAGTTTCGAGCAAAGACAAACTCGAAGTGAGTCCGCCTCCAACATTATATACATTGCCTTTGAGCTTATCAAATTGAGCCAACTGTATTTGCAATAAATCGGTTAAATCGGCAATATGCAACAAATCGCGGACTTGCTTGCCCTGCCCGCCCCAACCAATGTAACTTAGTTCCCCTTTGAAGTAGTGCATTGCCATCCATAAGGCAAAAACACCCTGGTCAACTTTACCCATTTGCCAGGGGCCAGTCAAAACCCCGCAACGATTGATTAGATAATTCAAATCATACATTGCGCCGTATTCCTGAATAAGTAGTTCGGAGCAAAGCTTGGTCGCGCCATAAAGCGAACGGCTACCTTCGAGCGGAAACTGCTCGGCGATACCCTGTTCAGAAACACCTGGCATAGTTTGGCCGGGATTAATCACAAAGCGGGTTTCAGCCTCGCTGGTACTAATATTATTCAAATTTTGGATAGGGTAAACCCGGCTGGTCGAAAAAAAGACAAAATCAGCTTTATTTCTTCGAGCCAGTTCCAGACAATTGATTGTGCCTACCAAATTAGTGTTAATCAAGTAATCGGGAGCTTCGCCAAAGCCAGCCAGCACCGAAGGCTCTGCCGAACATTCCAGAACTAAATCAATCTGGCGGTTGGCAAAGCCCAAATCTTCGGGATTACGAATATCGCAATGCACAAACTCGATGCCACGTTCTTTCAAGCGGGGCAAATTAGCTTCTGAACCACGCCTTTTTAGGTTATCGGCGGCAATTACGGCAGCCTGTGGATTATTGGCTTTGTACCACGTCGCCAGATTAGAGCCAACAAAACCCGCCCCACCCGTAATCAAGATTGTTTGATAATTTCTGCCCACTAAGTACCTGTTTCTTATCTAAACGCTTCAAAATTATAACTACCAAAAATTACTATTTGTAATAAAGATTTACTTTTAATTCCTCAACTTTTGACCGTCCGCTTACATAATACAAATCTATTCTAAAACCTTTAGTACCCGTTGGTACTACCGTTTTGAAATGTACTGCGTCTGATACTTTAGTACCAAAAATCATTGATTTTTCTTTTTCGCTCAAACTTTTGCCAGTGTCCCAATAAATATTAACCTTAATCGCCTCGTTAGATTGAATATCAAGTATTTGTCCGTCCGCGCCACGCCACCAGCTTTGGCTACCGTAATTTTTGATAAGGGCAGCCTCAACCCAGATATTAGGAGTTTCGTTGCCGGATTGCTGAAACTTGAAAGTGTTAGCTTGTGGTTGAACTGAAGCTTGATTTCCCCGTATCAGAGTCATCAAATTAGCCGGAAAATTGTATACTTTATAATTATTGGAGCTTATTCGCTGGCTTAATTTGTCCTGATAGGTAATTAGCGGCGGGTTAAAAACACTGTCTTTGACCTGAGAAAGCGACCAGGCGCGTTCCTTTAGTAATTTGGGGTCAGGGTAGGAACTCAACAGCATATCTTCGGGTACTCTATTAAAATTGTAGACGGCAGCCTGGTCAAATTCGCGCTGTTCGTCAATAAGCTTTAATTGAGTAAAACCTGATAAATAGGAAGACAAATAACCAGCTAAAAAGGCGATAGCAACCAGCACCAGCAAACCTTTTATCGAAAAATTCAGCAATTTGCGTCCAGTAAAACTGTAATTAGAGAGAACTATCGTAACCCCGACGATAAGGCCAAACCAAAACAGGATGGATATGGAAGTGTAGCGGCTGCTAGTGGCGGTTTCAAGCCCGAAAGCACCGGCCCGGCCTAAAGCAGTCATACAGGCACTAAGAGCCGCAAACAGCATTAGTTCGAGCCAGGGCAAAAATTTTGTAAAGCTTGTGTCTTTTGTTTGGCTTGTGCGGTAAGTTTTTCGCCAGATAACGGCCAGGACAAGCAAGGCTAACATTAACCCAATGCCGCCAAAAATTGCCGAAATTACCAGGCCGTTTTCGTTAGCTCCAAAACCAAAAGGACTACCTAGATAAGCCATTACGTAATAGCTAAATTTTAGCGGCTCTCGCAGAAAGTAAAACGGTTCAAGGAAACCTGTTACAGAATTATAGAAATATAGTCCCAAAAAAACGACAGCCGAGCTGCACCAAACCAAAATTTGACTAACACGCCATGCCCGGCGTTCCACTACCAAACCCGCCGCAATCACAAACCAGATAAAAATAGCACTCGCCAGAGAATAGGTAGCGACAACTGTAGCCGCGATTGCCAGAGTCAGCCCAAACCATTTTCCCGGCCACTTTGCCAAGACCCAGACGGCAAAAATCAGGCACAAAGTGATTAGATACCAGCCCACTTGCCACCCGGCTGTCCAGTTCTCGAATTGGACTGCTGAAAAGAATAGTAAAGAAAATGGGCATAATAATAGAAATGAAGACTTTGAGGAAAAAGTTTTCACTAATAATCGCCAAAGAATTATTAAAGCTAACAGAGCAAAACCAAAGCTGGTATAGATTTCGTTTACGGTATTCCAGCCACCTATTTTGGTGAGTGCCAGGAAAATCAAGCGGGGAAAAAGTATCCGATGTTCGTTATGCTGTACCCATAGCTCGTTCCAGGTGATGCCGCCAGTGTGCAATTTTATAACCAGGGGTGTCAGTTCCCATTCGTCCCAATAAGGAACATTTACCGAATATTCGCTAATAATAGCAAACAAGGCTATCACGGGAAGCAGACCAAGCAAAAGCAATACAGCAGTCAGAAAAATAGGCTGCTGGCCCTTGTTTCTCTCGATTAAAATTGACTTTTCTGAAGTAGTTTGCATTTCAGTGAATTCTCTAATTTCTGAACAGTAACTTTTTTAGGATAGTTATAATTTTCCTGTGACTCTGGAGATCGGCGCAATCGAAAAGTCTTCTATTTCAAGAGTTAAATTTGGGTTATAATAAGGGTCATAATCCAGTTTTTTGCCCCACCGCTCGAACATATACTTGACCTCGCGCTGAAACCGCAAAGCTTTTTCAGGGTGAGTATCCAGCCCCCGGCTAATCGATTCGTGGTGATAAAGCTCGGCATAGGGTGTCCAGACTATCAAATAATCTTTTTCGCGCAAGCGTAAACAAAAATCTGTATCGTTAAAAGCTACCGCCAAATTCTTTTCGTCCAGCCCGCCTACTTCCCGATAAACTTCGGCTCGTACCATCACACAGGCGGCAGTTACAGCCGACAAATTTTGAATAAGCATAGTGCGACTGAAATAACCCGGCTCGGAAGCTGGTAAATACTTGTGCGAATGTCCTGCTACCCCACCAATCCCGATAATTACCCCGGCGTGCTGCAAGCGGCGGTCTGGATAAAGCAATTTTGCCCCGACTGCTCCAACTTCAGGCCGTAGTACGTGTTCGACCATTGCTTCCAGCCAGTGCGGGCTAATAACTTCAATATCGTTATTGAGTAAAAGCAATATATCGCCTTGCGCTTGAGCCGCCGCGAAATTATTAATTGCCGAAAAATTAAAAGGTTTTGGATAAGACAGTACCCGAATATTAGGCTGTTGGCTCAATTCCCGGAAATATTCAAGGCTGGCTTCCTCCTGGCTATCGTTATCAACCAGCAAAATCTCGTAGTTGGGATATGTGCTAAAACTACGAATACTTTCAATACACTGCTGTACCAAATCGGCCCGGTCACGGGTGGGAATAATAATGCTAACTTTTGGATACTCGGTTAAAACCCGCCGCACCCGAATAGTATGCTCAACCAATCCTGTCTCAACCACTGCGTTCAAATTCAAGCGTCGGCAATAATCGTTCACTGCTCGTAACTGGGCGGCAGTCGAATAATTTTTGGCCTGACTACCCATCGCTGTTGAATTTGCGGACATACGCCAATGATAAAGAATGCGCGGAATGTGATAAATTTGATTGGTTTGCTCAACTACCCTTAGCACCAAATCGTAATCTTGCGCTCCGTCAAATTGACTTCTAAAGCCGCCCAACTTTCTGATTAGCTCAGCTCGGTAAGTTCCCAGATGGCAAGTGTACATTTGAGAACGTAGTAAATCTGGCGACCAATCCGGCTTGAAGAAAGGCCAACAACGCTGATTTTCCAAATCGTACTTATCTTCATCACTGTAAATAAAATCCAGTTCAGGATTAGCATCAAGGGCGGTTGCTACTTCGTAAAGGGCGTTTGGGCTAATTTCGTCGTCGTGGTCAAGCAAAACCACAAATTCACCTTGAGCCATTGCCAGGGCCGCGTTAGTATTGCCCGAAATGCCTTCGTTGCGGCTCAAATGCTGGATTTTAATCCGAGCATCTTGTCGGGCGTATTCGTCCAGCAAAGCTTTAACCTTTAGATTGCCAGGAGTGCCGTTGACCAAACAAAGTTCCCAATTATCGTAGGTCTGGTTAATTACCGATTCGAGGGCGGCTTGCAATAAGGCGGGCGGCGTATTATAAACCGGGGTCAAAATACTCAAAAGCGGGCGGTAGCTCAACTGCTGTGACTGGCGACGCTGGTTTTCCAATTCTAATACCGAAGGCTCGTTGCGGATAATCCATTGCTCGTAAGAAAAAGGCGGTAACGGGGTAGCCGGAGTAATAGTTGGGGTCAAATGAGGATGCTTGATAACTACCGGGCGGGTATAAGTTTGGCGATTATTGTTCAAGTCGCTTATTTCCACGCTTAAATTGTACAAGCCATCCGGGAACAAAGCGCGGTCTAGTTCCAGATTGGCCTCAAAGCCACAGTTAAGCACCAATTGCCAGGCTCGGTTTGCTACTACATCCGGGCGGGCAATGCCATAAAGGGCCTTGCCAAGCAAAGTATCGTCCAGACGAATCACTATATCACCAATGCGCGAAGAGCTGGAATAAGCCCAACCCGCCAGCTTTAGCGTTCCATCGGCCACACTTTCAGGCAAGGGCAAATCCAAACCACCTTGGAGCGGGCCGCGCACCGTATTTTTAGCCAATCGCAGAGGCGTGTTAATCACTCTGCTTACCTTAGTGGCGGCGCGAACGGTGCGGGTAGATTGTAAAGCCCTCAAATCCTGCTCAAAGCGCGTCAAATTCTGTTGTAAAACTTGCCGGTCTTGTTCCAGCCATTGGGCGTAGGCGTGCAGCTTGGGCAACTGCTGTCCGTAATCGCGGGCTTTTTCCTGCCACTCTTCGGCCTCGCTCCTGGCTTGAGCCAATTGCCGGGCTTGCTGCTGAATTGAGCTTTCTAGCTGTTGAATACGCCTGCCTGCAACTCTAGCCTGCTCGACCTCGGCTTTGGCCTGCTCTATTGCCTGACTTTGCCGGTCACGTTCGCTTTCCATCTGCCGGAAGCGGGCCTGAGCCAGCTTGAAATTATTTAAGGCTTGTTCGGTAAGCTGCTGCTGCCGGGCTACTTCCTGTTCGAGCAAAGCTTTGGACTGGCGCAATTTTTGTAATTCGGCCACCAATTCCTGATTAGCCAAAGAGCTTTTATCCTCAAGCTCAAATTTATCCTGCACCCTTTTGTAATCGGCTGGATGCTTTAAATCTTCTACTTCCATTAACGGCCTTGCTATTTAACTAAGAGTTCAAAATAAAATTTGAGCAAGAAACTGCCAATAATGCTTTCAGCAAAGGCCGCTTCGCCTGTTGTAAAAAAGCTTAGTTCAAATTATATTAGTCCTACGGTCACTATAGTTACTGCCAATTATTTTGTCAAGTTCTTTTGGGCCAGCCCCTTGAGCAGCCCAAAATTTGACACTTATCAGATGGGTTTGTATAATTCAAAGTATAAATATCTGTTTAAGTTGAGTTAAATTGTAATTTCCTGCAAAAAATAAGTTTACTAACGGGAGGTATCATGGCCGCGCTGGAAAATAAACGGGTGCTGGTAACGGGCGGAAACGGGTTTTTAGGTCAAAGTGTTGTAGCCCAATTGCAAAAAGCGGGTTGTAGCGAAATCCTGACCCCACGCAAAAAAGATTATGACCTGCGTGAAATTGAGCAGATACGAAGTTTGTTTCGAGATTTGCGCCCTGACATTATTATTCACGCGGCGGCAGTAGTGGGCGGAATTGGCGCGAATATGGAGCATCCCGGCAACTTTTTTTATGATAATTTGATTATGGGTGTGCAATTAATCGAAGAAGCTCGCCTTAATAACGTAGAAAAATTTGTAACGGTTGGTACAGTTTGCGCCTATCCCAAATTTACCCCTGTTCCTTTTAAAGAAGACGACCTTTGGAACGGCTACCCCGAAGAAACCAACGCCCCTTATGGCCTCGCCAAAAAAGCCTTGCTGGTGCAGGGTCAGGCGTATCGCCAGCAATACGGCTTCCGCTCGATTTTCCTTTTGCCAGTGAACCTGTACGGGCCACGCGACAATTTTGACCCGTCCAGCTCACACGTTATTCCGGCCTTGATTAAAAAGTGCCTGGACGCGCAGGAAGCCGATTTACATGAGATTGTAATTTGGGGAGACGGCAGTGCGACCCGCGAATTTTTGTATGTCGACGATGCCGCCGAAGGTATTGTGCTGGCTGCCCTGAATTATGATAAGCCCGACCCGGTGAATTTGGGTTCAGGCGAGGAAATTTCTATCCGGGAACTAATCGAAATGATTGTCGAATATACCGGGTTTAAGGGCAAACTAATTTGGGATACTTCCAAACCCAACGGTCAGCCCCGCCGCAAGCTGGATACTACACGGGCCGAGCAAGAATTTAACTTCTGCTCCAAAACCAGCTTCCCGGAAGGCTTGACCAAAACAATTGAATGGTATCGCAACAGTCGAGGTCTCTAATTTTGACTGTTACGAATTATAAGCAGCTTGAAGCGGAAAAGCTTGAGCAGGATGCCTTGAATTTAGGCCATTTCGAGCAAAAATTTTATTCCCAAAATGGCGAAGACGGCATTATAGCTGAAATTTTCCGGCGAATTAGCTCTACTGATTGTTTTTTTGTTGAATTTGGCATCGAAGACGGTCTGGAAAATAACACCCGCTATTTGCTCGAAAAACAAGGCTGGTCAGGGGTTTGGCTGGAAGGTTCGCCCGAAAAAGCGGCTAAAGCCAGCCAAACTTTTGCTGATTTCCCGGTTCGTATTTTCAATAGCTTTATTGACCGGGATAATATAAACGGTCTTTTTGAAGCCGCCCAAATCCCAACTGAATTTGATTTGCTGGTAATAGATTTGGACGGCAACGATTACTGGGTTTGGCAAGCTTTAGCCAATTATTCTCCCAGAGTAGTAGTAATTGAATATAATGCCAGCTACCTGCCAGAGGTTGAATGGATTATGCCCTATAATCCAGCGCACCACTGGGACAGCACAAATTATTTTGGGGCCAGCCTGAAAGCTTTGGCCGAATTGGGCCAGCAAAAAGGTTATCGTCTGGTAGCTTGCGATTCACAGGGAGTGAATGCCTTTTTTGTGCGGCAGGATTTGCTGAACAAGCAGTTTTCTTTTAGCGAGGCTGGCCCGCTTTACCATTACGCCGTCTCCAAGTATAACCGGCGGTTTTTCGGACATCCTTCCAGAGAGGAGTTAGCTAAAATTCAAAAGAATTTGGCTTGCTGGTGCGGCAATCAAGCTTTGTTGCCTTTTTCGCCCGTTTACTGGCGTTGCCCGGTTTGCGAAACGCTGGTTACAGCCTGGATGCCTGACCAGTCTATTAGTCAGGTGACGGATGATACGCAGGATTTCTATGGTCGCCAATACTGGTTTTCGCATCAGGAAGCCGGTCTGGGGTTTGGCAACATCATCAGCCGGGCGCGGGCCGATTTGCCCGAACGCGATTTGTACTGGCTGCGTACCCTCCTGAAATACCAGCGACCTCCCGCCCGCACGCTGGAACTGGGCTGCGCTCATGGCGGCTTTGTGGCTATGCTAAATTGGGTCGGGTTCGAGGCTACCGGGCTGGAACTTAGCGAATGGGTCGTAAAATTTGCCCGCCAGACTTTTGCTATACCCGTGTTGCATGGCCCTCTGGAAGAGCAAAATCTTGCCCCCGCTTCGCTCGATATTATCGCCCTGATGGACGTGCTGGAACATTTGCCCGACCCGGTGGGGACGATGCGCCTTTGTCTGGATTTACTTGCACCGGGCGGCTTTTTGCTTATCCAAACCCCTTGCTATAAAGAGGGCAAAAGCTACGAAGCGATGCTAACCGAAAGTGACCGCTTTTTAGAGCTACTTCAGGCGGATGAGCATCTTTATCTGTTCAGCCAGACTTCTGTCCGCCGTTTGTTTGAGCAGTTAAACGCGCCTTATCTGCAATTTGAACCAGCCATTTTTGCCCATTACGATATGTTTATGCTGGTTGGTCGTAGCCCGATTAACCCTGTGGCCGAAACCGAAGCTTTGAGCCAACCCCCGTCGGCCCGGCTGGTACAGGCTTTGCTCGATTTACAAGTCAATTTCGAGCAATCCGAACTTGACCGTCAGGCCCGGCTGGAAGTAATTCAAACACTGGACAAAGCTTTGAAGGCCACCGAAGCTGACCGACAGGCCCGCTTGCAGGATATAACCCAATTGCAGGCGGCGTTGGCGACTAGCGATTCAAACCTTCAGACCCGGATTGTTCAACCTCAACCGAACGAAACTAATTCTCAAGAACAACTTGAAGCAACTCAGGCTGAGGCTAACTGGTGGAAAAAGCAGGCTCAACAGTTGGCCGCTATGCGGGGGGTGCGGCTGGAACGCTGGCTACATCGTAATTTGCTTCAGAAACTGAAATTTAATAAACAAAAACAAAACAAATAATGAAAATTGCAATTGAACTTTATCAAATCATTCCGGGAAGTTCGGGCGGGATTGTGCCGCAGCTCCAAAATCTGTTGAGCCGGGCCTTTGTGCTTTATCCCGATGCGGATTTTTTGGTTTATGCCACGTCCGACAGTTATCATCCCGCCGAGCCGCTTCCGCCTAACGTCCAACTTTATATTTTGCCCAAAGCTAATTTTTGGGGCGAACTTACTCAGGCTTTGCTGAAGCAACAAGCTGAGGTTTTGTTTCGCACCTACCCTTCGGCTGAAAGTGAAAGTCCGCTTTTTCCGCTTTCGCGCCAGATTGCCTTAATCCCGGATTTGCAACACGAGGAAATGCCCGAACTTTTTAGCCCGGAAGTGCTGGAAGCCCGTCGCCGTTCTTTCCCACCCCTAATTAATAGCGCGGGCGCGATTTGTGTTTACTCAAAATCGAGCGAACAAATTTTACGGCAGCATTACCCGGATACTAAAGCCGAAATTGTGCTGGTTCCACCCGGCCCAAATCTGGAATTGCTCCAGCTTGAAACCACTCTCACTCCGGCGGAAGCCGAGCTTATACCATCAGATCCATTTTTTCTTTATCCAGCGAATTTATGGCCGCACAAAAATCACCGTCGTATTTTCGAGGCCCTGCGCCAGCTTCCTGAGAAAATTACTCTGGTGCTAACCGGCAATCCGGCGGGCTGGCCGGAACTACAGGCTGAATACCCCGATTTACCCTTGCACCAT
>JBBQGP010000107.1:0-18704 GCA_038323095.1 Chloroflexia bacterium
GCGGTAAAGGGTCAGGGTGTTCCGGCGTTCCTCGCCCAAAATATCGGCCCAGGCCGGATTTGCTCCGATAAATTCTTGCACCCTCGCCAGAAGTTCGCTTATTCCAACTATTCGCATAATTTCTTTCCTGGCTTTAAGCCAAAGTAAAGGAATTTTTCAGGGAACACCCCTATGACCCTGACAGGATGTTCCCTGTACCCCTGCCTAACGTACCTTAAACCCGACCTGACTTATCGCGTCTTCCTTGCTATCGCGCCGGACGATTAGCTCGGCCCGCCAGTTGCCTGACATACTCAAAATCTGGCCGTTTGCCTGATAGTGGCCGGGAGAATTCGGGATAGGGTTCAGGTTCAATTCCTGTGTTCCCATTTCCATATCAGTCATATTCAGGCGCAATACTACCGCGTTGGCCTTGCTCAAAACTTGCCCGTCACGCTGGGTCAGGGTTAAGTCAAAATTGTTGCTACCGATTTGGGCCGGGTCTACCCGCAAAACGTAGTTTAGGTCGGCTATTTGTCCCCGTAAATTTAAACCAGAAGCAGCGTTTCCGGCGGGTGGACCAAAGCTGGTCAGGCCGCCAACAATGCCCAACAAAATTACTCCCAAAATGGCTTCAATTATTACCGTGCGACGAAAGCGAATTTGCAAAAGGCCCGCCGCCATCGAACCCGCCCCGTTAGTCTCGCCTTTGCGCCGGGCAAAATTGTTCATTTGGGGGCTAACTTTGAGCAAGTGGTACGCCGCTAACCCCAGCATCAGGGCAATTGCTACCAATTTCACAGATAGGGCCAGACCATAGCCCGTATCAAACAAATCGCTGACCGCGCCCAGATGTACCGCCGCCTGAATTGCCCCGCTAATCAGCAAAAGCGTAACCGTAATAATTCCTACATAAGAAAAATTGGATATAAGCGCGGCCAGAATCCGGGTGCGGTCTCCCGTGCCGGGCCGCAATTTTGCCAGCGCGGGCGGCATCGCCAGAGCCAGATAAAACAGCCCGCCCACCCATAACCCAGTCGAAAGCAAATGCAACCAATCGAGCGGGATGAGCAACCAGGCTAGATTGCTGGCCGCCGCATGTGAAGTCAGGCTGGTCGTCAGCAAAATCAACCCGCCCAGCAGCAGCAAAATCCAATAAGCTCTATTACCATTTGTTGTAGTTACCTGACTGACAGGCATAGAAGTGGGTAGGGGCGGTTCGGCTTCCGGCACAAGATTTAACCGAGAAAATTTCGGGACAGGTAAAACTAATCTCTTGTTGACATAACTTAAAAACAATCCCAAGACGACAATCAAGCCAAGCCGCGCCAGCCAGATTAGCCCAAAACGGGTACTAAACAGAAAATCGAGCAAAGCCGAGCTGGTAAACAGCCCAATCGGGGATTGACCACCAAAACGGGTGGCCTGATAAAGCAGAAAAGCCAGCCAACCCAGCCCAAGTAGCCCGCCCGCGATTTGGAGCAACTGATTGCCGCGCTGGGTCGCTTCTTGTCCGGCTTCGGTTTGCTCCGACCCAATGCGGTCTTTGACTTTTCGCAAAGCTGGTTGCCAGATAAACAACTGCCAGGCAATCCCGCCGATTAAAGCCGCACTCCCCAAATAATTCAGCCAGCGAATTGCTACGCTCCAAAAATTAAAATTATCATCCACTGCGTCGGTAATAGTATTGTCGGCATTAGTGGCGGGTGGCGGAATTGCACCCACTCCTACCACAAAAGCAAAATTGTTTTTGATGACATGCCCATCTTCGGCGGAAGTAGTTTTGTAAATTACAGTGTAAGGGCCGTCCGGCAAATTTGGTTTAAGGCTAACTATCATAGATTGGGGTGTATCGTTTGGCACGCGGCTATCGTTATTATCTATGCGCTGCCGATTATTATTGAGTACCTGCAATTCACTGAATTTTGGCTCAAGATTTTCGCTGAACCATACTTGAATTCGGCCAGGTGGTTGGCCGGATGGCAGATTAATATTAGCGGGCGGGTCGCTTCGGACATAATTGGCGTGCGCCCAGACTAACGCCGTTGCCAAATTTGCCATCAGTAAAAGCAGGAAAAAACACGATACAATTTTTAGAATTATATATTTCATTCCAGACAACTGATTTTCTCGTCCATTAAATTTATAAGTAATACAGTTTTATTAGACCTTAATTTTACCTCAAACCCGCCAGTTTTATATTAATTGTACCTTTGAAATTTTCTTGTAACTATTCAACCAGCCTCAATGTAGGAGGGATTTCTAATCCCGATTTTACCTAAACCCGTTAGGTCGGGATTAAAAATCCCTCCTACACCTGAACAGTTACATTTTCTTAATCGAAAAATCCGGCTAATATCGCCGGACTTGGTAATTCGTATTTCCCACTCTTACTCTCCTAAAAATTAGCCCGCCTGTGGCCCGCGCCCGTTGCCCGTTTTCTCAATTTCGTCAGAAGTGGCAGTCATCATTTGCCGACCACGTGCCAACCCGAAAATAGCGAGGGTCATCCCCACGATGCCAAAGACCGTACCGAGAATAGCAAAGATGGTGGCTGTACCGGCAGTATCTCTGGCCTCTTTTACCTGCTGTTGCAAAGCGACGGTTTCCGCTCCCGCTTTGACCGGGTACTGCAACGGTTCTTCGATTGTACCAAAAGTTTTCGGGCCAGAGGAAAATTTCTCGTCTACGTTATCGCCATTAATAGTACCATAAATGTGGAAAGTGTAATCGCCCGTTTTGGTCGGGTAAACCCAGCCGTTATATTTGCCGTCTGCCCCAAAGCGTGGGCTTAAAGTTAGGGCAATAGGAGCAATTCCGTTACTGCTGACCTCGGCTTTCAAGGTTTCCTGAGCGTTTTTGATTGGGTTAGTCACAACCCCGTTTTCGGTCTTGCAATCACCGTTGCAAATCGTCAAATCAAGGCTGTTGCGGTCATTCAGGTAAGCCGGTTCATTTATCCAGCCCACAACCATCTGATACTTGCCAACAGTCCGGCGTTCGTGAGCGGAAGCAAAACCGGGTAGCAGCAGCAGGAGTGCTAAAGCTGACATTAAACTAACCATAGCAATTTTGTGTTTATTGAAAACCATCAATCGTTCTCCTTAAATCCAGCTTTACCCTAAAACTACCCTGAATATTATAAGCAACAAGCCGTAAAAAGCTATAATTTATTGCTAACAAAAAGAATTATGCCAGAGTTAGTTCCTTCATAACCATTAAAAAAGGCTAACGAATTTTGGTCGTTAGCCTTTTTAATTCTGTCTAATCAAAACTTCTGATTATAAGTGCCTCATCTTAATTTTAACCCAAACTCAGCACTCATAATTCAAAACTCATCTTGCTTAGGCTGGGCCGGGAGCGGGTCGGAAAGTGCTACCCGTGCCGCCTTGATTCTGGTCGCGCATACGAGAGGCTGCTTCGCTTTCGCGCTCTCCCAATTCAGGAGACCGAGCTTCGACCATTCCGGGTCGGAAGAACGGCTTGGGCTGTGGGCGCGGGATTGAGAACATTTCCTCGAATTCGTCGCCTTCCAGCGTTTCTTTGGAAATCAACAGTTCCGAAATCCGGATAAGCTGTTCGCGGTTGTCCGCCAGAATGCGCTTGGCCTTGCCATAAGCAACATCAATGATGGAGCGAACTTCTTTATCGATTTCGTAAGCTACTTCATCCGAATAGTTGCGCTGTTCGCTGATTTCGCGACCCAGGAAGACCAGCTCGTCCTTCTGACCAAAGGCCATTGGGCCAAGTTTCTTGCTCATACCGTACTGAGTGACCATTCGGCGGGCCATATCGGTAGCTTTTTCGATGTCGTTGCTTGCTCCGCTCGAAATTTCGCCAAAGATGGTTTCTTCGGCGGCACGACCACCCAGACCCCAGGCAATCTGGTCTTCAAACTGCGATTTTGTCCCCAAGAAGCGATCTTCGCTCGGCAGGATACGAGTGTAACCACCGGCCATACCACGTGGGATAATCGAAATCTTGTGAACCGGGTCAACGTTGGGCAACATTCGGGCAACCAGGGCGTGACCAACTTCGTGATAAGCGGTAATGCGCTTCTCGGTATCGCTGATAATCCGGCTCTTGCGTTCCGGCCCGGCGATAACTCGGTCAATCGCTTCTTCCAGCTCACTCATCGAAATGGTTTTGCGGTTACGTCGCGCCGCCAAAATCGCCGCTTCGTTAATCAAGTTTTCGAGGTCAGCACCACTAAAGCCGGGAGTTTGCTTCGCCAGAGTTTCGAGCGAAACTTCTTTTTCCAACGGCTTGCCTTTGGCGTGAACATCCAGAATAGCCATACGACCACGTACATCCGGGCGGTCAAGCACAACCTGACGGTCAAAGCGGCCTGGACGGAGCAAAGCCGGATCGAGTACATCCGGGCGGTTGGTGGCAGCAATTACGATTACGTTAGTGTTGCTATCAAAACCGTCCATCTCGACTAGAATTTGGTTCAAAGTTTGTTCGCGTTCGTCGTGGCTACCACCCAGACCAGCTCCGCGCTGGCGACCTACCGCGTCAATTTCATCAATAAACACGATACAGGGTGAATTGCGTTTGGCCTGGTCGAACAAATCGCGGACGCGGCTTGCACCAACGCCGACAAACATTTCGACAAATTCCGAACCGCTAATGCTAAAGAAGGGAACTCCGGCTTCTCCGGCAACGGCCTTCGAGAGCAAAGTTTTACCAGTTCCGGGAGGGCCGACCAAAAGTACACCCTTTGGAATCCGCGCTCCCAGAGCAGCGAATTTGTCAGGGTATTTGAGGAATTCGACCACTTCGGCCAATTCCTGCTTGGCTTCTTCTACGCCGGCGACATCGTTAAAAGTAACGCTCGGCTTGTTGCCCATAAACATACGAGCGCGGCTTTTGCCAAAACTCAGGGCCTGATTGTTAGAACCCTGCGCCTGTCGCATCATAAAGACTAAAACGCCGATAAAAAGTAGCGTCGGCAAAATAAAAGTCAAGGTATTAAGCCAACCGCCCCACTGTGAGGATTCGTTGACCTTAAACTCTACGTTACTCTTGCTAAAATCAAAGCCAGCATTGCGAAGCTGGGTCGTAAAATCTGTGCCGGTTTCACGGCGGGCTATTTTTTCACCCCGCGAATCGCTATATTGTACGCGCACCACATCAGTGTCGTTGGCAATCGCAATTGATTTAATCTTGGAGTTTGAGTCGGCGGCATCCCGCAGCACCTGGCTGATTGGGATGGCACTATTACTATCCCCGCCCCGATTCCCCAAAATGGTGAAGAACAGCGCAAGTACGGCCACCATAATTATGAGGTAGACGAAACTGTTCCTTAACCACTTGTTGTCACCCATAAAGTAACCTCCAGACCACTTCCTAGTTTTTGTTTTCTCCTGTCGCTCGTCGGCAATCGGCGGCGGGAAGTGTCTCCAAATAAAAAAGGTTTTCAGTCAAGCAATTCTGACTAGCTCTTTCGATTATAACAGTTTTTCTGCCAAAAAGCTAACCAAATTGCGTATTGTGTGCCAATTCATATACAAAATTAACACTTTATTTCAATTGTAAAAAGGGCGTATTGATAGTTCTTTTACCTGTGGTTTCCGGGCAAAGACATTCTCACTTTTAATACGTTATTTAGCCAAAAAAGGTTTCATTACTGTTGAGCTTTAACCTTGCTTTAGGCTAATTAGTAAGGCGTTGGCAATGGGCCGCTCCCGACCATCCGAAGGGCTGTTGAGGATAAGTGGCCTCCCCTCGCGCCGGATAGCAAAGGTCGTCGAGCCGCCTCCATCCAGATTCAAAGCGTGACGTGCGCCCAAATCAAACAAAAACTGGGAGAATTCGTCGCTGTTCGCCCCCATACTATAACCCGGCTGGCGGCCATCCACCGTTACCAGCCAAAGCCGTTTCCCCTCAAAGGCTACCGCACTACGTGGCATACGCGGGTCACGTTCGGGCCGGGCGCAATCGCTATCTACCGCCTTGACAATTACCCAATCTACTAACAAGCGATTGCAGCCACCTACAATTTGTTGAGCCGAAGCCCAGGGTTCGTCCATCGCTACCTTAAAGCTCAAAATTGTACCTTTGCCCAGATTGCGCCGCAAAAAATCGGCACTCGACCCGCGCCCCTGAATTACCACACCATCCGCCGGAATTGCCGTATTTCCGCCCCCTTCGATAAGACTTTCTACCGACCCGGTATAATTTGTGTTCGGCTTCAAGGGCAAAGAAGTTCGCAAATTGCGGATTACTACCGTGAGTGTGGCGGGGTCGTTGCCTGTGGCGGTGCCTGGCCCAAAAGCAGGAGTCCACATTACCAGCCAATCCCGCCTTTGGTCTAAATTTTCGCCGGGAGTATAATTAATATGATAAATCGGCCAGGAGCGTTGGCCGACGGTCAGGCTGGCGTTGGTACGTGGCACACCAATAATCGGCAATCCGTCCTTACCAATCCCAAAAGCGGGTCGATTACCCTCGTTGGTACGGGTCAGTTCGCCATTTTGCATCGAGGCATTAATCGTAACACCACTATACGCCTTGCCAATATCAAAGAAATCGCCGTTAATTCCTGCCACTATGTTTGGCCCGTTGCGGTTCATATGACCGCTAACGCCCTCCCGGTTTTGGACTTTATCGCCGGGCAACGATACTTTAAGGCCAATGCGCGAATCGCTAATGTCGGCGATTTCCAGCACGTTATAAACGGCTGGCCCAGAGGCATAATTGCGTTTGGTCTGAAAATAAGTAATGCCAGGGCCAAGCGCAAGTTTACCCAAACTGGGCGGCGGGCTTGATGGCGGTGGTGTCGGAAGCGGTGCAGGATTATCGTTTATGCTTTGGATTTCGCGCTTTGGGCTGTTTCTATCCTGCTCAAGCAAAATATCCTCGTCCAAATCGGTCACAGGCCGAAAAGCCGGGCGCACTTCCACTAAAGAGGTGGGTCGGCTGGCATTGGTTTCAGCGAAAATTTGGCGGGATGAAGCATTTAGAGCGGTAATTGCCCATTCAGGCCCATTCAGGCTGAAGCCACTTATCAAAAATGAGGCAATTATTACTAAAGAGAAAAAGGCCAGAAAAAGCCCAACCCTACGGAAAAAGGCTATCATTATTGCTACATCCTTTGCTGCAAACGTACTACTACTAATTCAGCTTTTGCCGACAACCAAAACGCGCTCTGTTTGGGTAACTATCTAAATCATAGACTAACCAAAATTACAAGTCAATTACTGAAACACCCTGGAAATATTAAAATTTATATACAAAAGATAGCCACTTTGTAGGCTATACGCTACTCTTAAATCTGTTATAATAAGCAGCGTAAAAGTTGGCGACTACTGGCATTTTATTCAAAAATCCTTTATAGAAAAAATAACTAATGGGCGGTAAAGATACTCAGACGGACATTTCCTCCTTTGGCTCCCCGGATAGCGGGCCTAATCCCGGTTCACTTCCTCACGAAAAATCGACGGCGGTCAGCGCGACCAATCGCAATAGTAATTTGCGTTTGCCGACCGACCTTGAACCTATTCGCCAGCACTGGGAACAGCGCGGGCGCAAATATGGCCTTTCCCCCAGCGCAAGCTGGGTAGATGAAACCATGCTGCACCGCGAAGGCGAGGTACTTTCGGGTTTCCTCAAAGAAGGTGACAGGGTTTTGGATGCGGGCTGCGCCAATGGCTACACTACGATTCAACTGGCTCGAATGAAAAATATTCGGATAACCGGGGTAGATTATGCGCCAAGCATGATTGACCACGCCAACCTGAACCTAAACCGGGCCGGACCGCTTAATGGCGCAGCTTCTTTTCGAGTTGGCAATTTCCTGAATCTGGATTTCCCTGACAACACCTTCGACAAAGTAATTACCAAACGTTGCCTGATAAATTTGGGCAGCCTGGAGCATCAAAAATCGGCTTTGCTGGAAGCTCATCGCGTCTTGAAACCGGGCGGGCTTTTCCTGATTTCCGAAGTTTCGGTGCAAAGTGCTTATAGCCTGAACAGATTACGCCAAAAATTCGGCCTCGAAATCATGACCCCGCTCTGGCACAATTGCTACGTAGACGAAGAAGATTTACTTTCTTTTGCTGAACCGCACTTTGATTTGAAGAAAATTAAACGCTTTAGCAGCAGTTATTACGTGATGACCTGGGCGATTTACCCTTTCTTTGTACGTTCGGGCCGCCGTAACTATCGCTCCTGGTATCATCGGCTAAGTGCAGCCCTGCCGCAGCTTGGGGATTACGGCTTACAGAAGCTTTACGTCCTGCAAAAGCGGGCCTAGTTATGCCCGGCCTGCTTTTGCTGCATGGCGCAAATTCTTTTGATGAATTTTTCCTGTTAATAGCTGTAGTAGTTTATTTGCTAATTGTTTTTACTATGTCTCGCCGTAAAACCGCCCGGCTCAAACGCGAGAAGGCCCAACGCAAAGCTGACCGTAAAGCCGCTGCTTCCCTCGATAGCAACTCCAATCCGTCTTCACCGCCCGAAATCTTGAACAAATAAATTATATTTTGTAACTGTTCAGATGTAGGAGGGATTTCCAATCCCGATTTTACCTAAATCCGTCTTTATCGGGATTGGAAATCCCTCCTACATTGACGCTGGCTGAATAGTTACTATATTTTTACAGTTATTGCTGATAAAAAAGAATTAGTGACGAGGCAGTTCATAAGTCCAGAAATCGTAAGCCATGAGGGTGTTAGAAAAGATGTTTTGAGCTTCGCCCAGCAATTCGCCCAGCCTAGAGCCGCCCTCGGCTTCGTAGCGCGGGCTGAAATGGGTCAAAATCAGGGTTTTGACCTCAGCTTGTTTGGCGACGGTAGCGGCCATACGTGCGGTAGAATGTTGAGCGCGTTCGGCCAAATCCAAATCTTCTTCCAGATAAGTCGATTCGTGGATTAGAACATCAGCATTGCGGGCCAACTCTACCGAATTAGAAGTATAGATAGTATCACTGCAATAGGCTAATTTGCGTCCAGGACGAGGTGGGCCGCATAATTCTGCCCCATTAATTATTCGACCATCTTCCAGAGTAATAATTTCACCATTTTTAAGGCGGCCATAAAGTGGGCCGGGTGGTATTCCCAGAGCTTTGGCTTTTTCGGCCTGAAAATGGCCGGGCTGTTCCCGCTCAATAACGGCATAACCCCAGGCCCGTACCCGATGCTTGAGCGGGGCGCAAATTACTTGCCAATTTTCATCAGCATAGATTTCCCCTGGACTAACTACTTCTACATAAATTGGGTAGTTCAGCTTCATTTGGGTTAATTCCATTATGCTCCGCACGTATTCAGGCAAGGCGGGTGGGCCATAAAGCGTAACCGGGGTTGTACCACCGTTCTGGAGGGAACGGCTGGCGAGTAGACCCATAATGCCAAAAAGATGGTCGCCGTGCATATGAGTAATAAAGATTTTATCAAGCTGGCTCAGGCGCAAGGGCGAGCGCAAAATTTGCATCTGGGTGCTTTCCCCGCAATCGAACAGCCAAAGACGGCCCTCCTGAATTAGTTGCAGGGCAATTGAGGTGACGTTGCGGGTGCGGCTGGGTGTGCCGGAACTTGTTCCCAAAAAAGTTAATTTCATTTTTTCGCTTTACTGTCCGGCGGTCAAGTTCTCGACCAAAGCTTCTATACCTTCCAAATCATACGGCTTGGAAGCGTAAGCGTCTGCCGGCGGATGACGCTCTTTGTTAATTGGGGCAGCACTAATTAAGACAACCTTGATATTTTGCCATTCGTCCCTTAGCCGGATATTTTCCAGCAGGCGATAACCATCCATTACTGGCATCATTACATCACTAATTACCAAACGTGGCTGCTCTTGCTCTATTAAGGCTAAAGCTTGCTGACCATTGCTGGCCCGTAAAGCTGTATGCCCTTGCTCTTCGATTATAGTTGCCAGCAAATCCAGTAAACTTAGCTCGTCCTCAACCACTAAAACCTTAGCCAAAGTTTAATTTTCTCTTTTCTGGTAGGTTGCCCTGTTCCCCGCTCAATTTTATTCGTCCTCATCCAGCTTACGAGCTATACCTGTAAGCACTCCCCTTACACTTTCTGTTGGGGCTAACACTTTGATGCCCCGGTCATCCTCTATAGAAAATTCCCGAATAGAAGAATCATAAGCACTATCCCGCATTTTCAGAATAGCAATTACCCGATACAATTTGTTCTGGTATTCAACTTGCCTAAATAATAGCAAGTTTTCAGCCAGCGTTGTAAAGGGAGTTTCCCCTAAATCTAACTCGGCGCTGACCCGTTTGGCTACTTCGTAAGTGTAGCAAGTAGTAATTTCTTTAGTTTTAAAGTAATTTACTAAAGCCGCAATAAAGTTATAACTGCGTTGCTGCCAGCGACAGGCCATTTCGAGTTCGATTACACCATCAAGTACCACTCGTTTAATGTTGCCAGCTTCGACCTTGCTTCGAATCTGGCTCATTACCTGGTCTGGTTCAAGCTCTACTGGCGTGATAGTTAAAATATCTATCAAGCCACTCTCTACCATATCTTCAAGTTTTATTCCACAACGTTGCGCTTTGTCTTTCAATTGTGTTACACTTTCGTAAAATCCGACGTACAACCCTTGTTCACCCTTTTCCGCCCCGGCTACCAAATAATGCAAGTTAAACAAAGTTTTGCCAGTTCCCGGCGACCCAGCCACTACCGTTGATGAAGTAGTCGGTAAACCACCGCCCAGCATTTGCTCTAGTTCAGGCAACCCCAAACTAAGGCGTTGGTCATTCTTTCCTGCCCCCTTAAAGTTTAGGGATGTTTCACTCAGACTTTCCAAGCGCGGATAGAAAGTTAGACCAGCATTAGTAATCTGA
The DNA here is from genome assembly GCA_038323095.1 of Chloroflexia bacterium. Lineage (GTDB taxonomy): Bacteria > Chloroflexota > Chloroflexia > Chloroheliales > Chloroheliaceae > L227-5C. Next base: position 10,781 of record JBBQGP010000107.1, read on the forward strand.
TAGGTATGCAAGCCATCCAGCATATTTACGCCTCTTAGTTTGCGAATCTCGGCCTGACGCACGCGCTGTACCCCTTGCCGATAATTGGTTAGATGAATTACACCATCGGCCACAGTTAGCTCATTTTCAGAATTCATCGTATCAATATTGCGTTCCAGCGTCACTATAGTGGTAATGCTCAGGGTACTTAGTTGGCTGGAAAGCTGGTAAAGAAAGCGTCTCAGCCCGCCCCGCCCCTCGGTTAAATCTTCCAGACCGCCCAAACTATCCAGCGTTACCAAAGTGGCTCGTTCGTGTCGGGCTGTCCTGACAATTTCGTCAGCTACTTCACCCAAGCCCTGCTCCATTGCTTTGGTAAGACTAAGTAACTTGACTTGCTCGTTCAAGCGGGTTTCATCGAAAAACTCGAACTGCCCGACATGTTGAATTAACTTGTCATGTGGTTCGGAAAGGGTGCTAAAAAAAATAGCTTTAGGTTTTTTGGCAGTTTCATCCGAACTAGCTTCGGTATTTTCAATGGCTTGCTCCTGCGTCCAGCTAAAACAAAGCTGTTGCAATAAAAGGGTTTTGCCTGTACCGGGAGAACCAACAACTATCAATAAACTTCCAACTGGAATACCGCCCCCCAATAAGGTATCAAGCCCGGGGATGTTGGTTGGTATTACTTTCATTTTAGCAAGAGGCATAGTGTTAGGTGAACCTTTCTATAATTTTTTGCGTCACACTAAAATTTTATTAAAATCTCAACATTGATACGAGGACATTAAAGAAAAACAGAGCTTCCTCATTTTACATGTTAATTTATTTTGCAGCAAATTTTATGGTAAAATCGAACTATGAGTACACCATCCGAACCTGCACAATCAAAAAGCGGGCCATTACCTGCCGCACCAGCTATCGGTCAGGAAAATTTCGAGGCCCAGATTAGCCCACCTGTTCCTGTGCCGCCCCGCCCTTTGCGTCGCTTTTTAATCAGCAATACCTTAATTGTAATGCTGGCGACAGTAGGTAGCCGGGGGCTAGGTTTGCTTCGGGAAGTTGTAATGGCGGCTCAGTTTGGGACAAGTGGTGAAATTAACGCCTACATAGCGGCTTTTCGGATTCCCGATTTGCTTTATTTATTGCTAATCGGCGGGGCATTGGGTTCGGCTTTAATCCCGGTATTTAGCCGCTTTATCGGGCAAAACGAAGCGGAAAAAGCCTGGCGGCTGGCGAACGCGGTTATAAATACTTCACTAATCGCGATTGTAGTAGTTAGCCTTTGCACCTACTTTATCGCTCCGCAATTAGTGCGTAATTTGATTGCGCCCGACCTTTCGCCCGAACTTCAGGCAACTACAATTAATCTGACCCGCCTGCTTTTGCTGCAACCGCTATTTCTGGGTTTGGGCGGGATTGCGATGGCCTTGCTAAACGGCACTGAGCATTTTTTGTGGCCGGCCCTTGCTCCGCTTTTTTACAATGGCTGTATTATTTTGGGGGCGTTGTTTCTGGCCGGGCCTTTCGGGGTCTACGGCGTAGCTTATGGTGTAATAATTGGCGCAGGAATTTACCTGCTGGTGCAGTTCCCAGCCTTGCTTCGAGTTGGGCTGCGCTACCGTCCAAAACTCGATTCGAGTGCGCCGGGCTTGGGCGAAGTGCTAAAAGTGCTTGGCCCGCGCCTGATAGGTCAAGCTGCTTTCCAGTTCAACTTTTTTATTATCACTAATCTGGCTTCACGGATTGGCGATGGTAGCAGTATTTCTGGCCTGAACTACGCCTTCCAGCTTTTTATGCTGCCACACGGTATTTTTGCCATGAGCGTCGCTACCGTTGCGTTTCCGGCCATGTCCCGACTCTTTGGGGCAGGCGATATGAATGGAGTAAAAACTACTTTCAGCCGTTCTTTACGCCAGATTGTGTTTTTCGCTTTGCCCGCCTCGCTTGGATTGGCACTTTTGGCCCGACCTATTGTGGCGACGTTATTGCAATTCGGCAAATTTGGCAAAACCAGTACCGAATTAGTCAGTCAAGGGCTGGTTTATTTTACTTTCGGCTTGCTGGCTTATGGCGTGGTCGAGATTATAACGCGGGCTTTTTACGCTTTGCAAGATACCCGTACCCCGGTAATTATCGTGGTTATGACAGTTGGGCTTAATATCATTCTTAGCTCGATTTTAGGGCGAGAGCAAACTTTAGGGACGGGGGGGCTGGCTCTTAGCCTTGCGCTGGCGACCAATTTTGAAATGCTGGCTTTGCTCTGGCTGCTTTATCGCAAAATTGGTTCGTTCAGCGTTCCCGGCGAAGATTTGTTACTGCCGATGGTCAAAATCTTTTTGGCGGCTGATTTTATGGCGGCAATGCTCTGGCTGGCGACCCGGTTCTTGAACGAGGTTATTCTCGATGCGAACAAGCTGCTAATAATCGCGGTTACATTGGGGTTGATTGGGCTTGGCGCGATAGCTTATGGGGGGGCGGCTCTTGTTTTGGGGATAGACGAACTAAAAGGGGTGGCCCGTCGCTTTTTACGAAGGTAAACAACCTGAAATATTAACGGCTCGTTCGGCACAAATATAAGCTTATACCAGTCTCCTAGCTTGTGCTATAATAGCGGCAAGTAACAATTACGGCTGATTGAGGTAAAACAACCTGAAATTTTACAGGACGATACGACAAATTAACATTAATCTATTATTTTTCTAACAACTAACAACCAACAACTAACAACTACTAATTAACGGGAGATTATAGAATGAAAAAAATACCTGTTACCCAGATAGATGCCGACGATGCCCAAAAACTAATTGAGGAAGGCAAAGTTAAAGTAATCGATGTGCGCCAGGCTTACGAATATCAGAACGGCCACATTGAAAATGCCGCGCTTGTGCCAATTAACGGCCTGTACGATTTTTCGGTGAATCTGAGCGAACAAAATGTTCCCAAAGACCAGCCGATTTTATTCGTCTGCGAAATGGGTCAGCGTAGTGCCGCCGCTGCGGAAGTGGCGGCTATTGCGGGCTATCAGACGATTTATAATCTGGATGGCGGGATGAACAATTGGCGTTATTCCGGGATGTCGGTAGTCCGATAAGCGTCTGGCCCTTCTTTTTGCAGTACAACCAATAAATAAAGTGAGTATTTATGACAGAAGTAATACATAATCACGATGATAAATTTACCAATGTGAAGCTAACCTCGCTGGCGGCTTGTGCCGGGTGAGCGGGTAAGATGGGTCCTTCGGACCTGGAGCAGGTACTGCTTCCCTTAAAAAAATATACTAATCCTAATATTATAGTTGGCCTTGAAGTTAGCGACGACGCGGCGGTATACAAACTCAACTCGAAACAGGCAATTGTACAAACCGTCGATTTTTTCCCACCAGTGGTAGATGACGCTTATATGTATGGGGCAATCGCGGCGGCGAACTCGATGAGCGATGTTTATGCAATGGGTGGGGAAGTGATAATGGGTATTAACATTGTTTGCTTTCCCGAAGATTTGCCACATTCGATTTTGAGCCAGATTTTGCAGGGTGGCGCGGAAAAAATGGCCGAAGTTGGCGCGGTAGTAGTGGGCGGTCATACCGTTACCGATAAAGAACCAAAATACGGTCTATGCGTGACGGGCCTGATTGACCCTGACAAGGTACTGACCAAAGGCGGGGCAAAGCCGGGAGATGTGCTTTATCTGACCAAGCCGCTTGGGATTGGGGTTATTACTACTGCCGGAAAACGGGATGTAGTAGATGCCGATACGCTGCAAACTGCGATTGAAAGCATGGCCCGCCTGAACCACCATGCCGCCCGGCTTATCCGGGAAGTTGGGGTTGAAGCGGTACACGCCTGTACCGATATTACCGGCTTTGGAATTTTGGGACATAGCTCGGAAATGGCCCGGCAAAGTGGCCCGGTAGATTTAGTGTTACACCCCGAAAGTTTGCCGTTTTTGCCAGGAGCGCGAAAATATGCTCAAATGGGCTGTTTGCCGGGCGGGGTAGGCCGTAACCGGGCTTTCCTGCAAACCGACCAGCCCAAAGTCAAAATTTTGGCCGAGCTGCCAACCGACATTGATGATTTGCTGTTTGACCCTGAAACTAGCGGTGGTTTATTTTTTGCGGTAGACCCGGCGCGAACTTCGGAAATCGAAGCCGCATTTAAAGCAGCGAACGAACCGCTTTGGCGGGTAGGCGAAGCCCGTAGCGGGGCGGGGTTGGTGCTGGTAAGCAAGGGCTAACCCAGTTTGAAAAGAATTAGTCAATCGCCCTTGCTTACCAGCTTTTTGGTAGTAGCTGCTGCCGAAATAGTGGTGCGCGGGCTGGGTTTTGTAACTACTGCACGCTTGGCTCAAGCACTGTTGCCGGAACGCTTCGGGCAATTGGCTTTTGCGCTGGTTATTTTTGATTATTGCGCCCTCACGATGGAAGGCGGGTTAAGCGTTCCGGCTTTGCGCTATGTTGCCCAAAAAGGCGCAAACTTACCCGCTTTTATTGCTAATGTTTTCTTTGTACGTGGTTTTTTAGCTCTCCTGCTGGTTGGAACAATTGCTGGGCTGGCCGAATTCGCTCCGGCTTTACTGGGCAATCCTTCCCTCAGTTTCCTGTATGTCCTGATTTTACTGCCTTTGGCTTTCTCGCTGGACTGGATGTTGCGCGGCCTAAATCGCTTGAAGCGACTGGCCGGGCTAAATATTGTGCGTGCCTGCATTTACATGAGCGGGATTTTGTTTTTAATTCGTAGCCCACAAGATTTGGAAAAAGTGCCATTAGTTGCGCTAGGGGCGGCAGTTTTGTACGTGGCGGGAATGTTTTTGCTAATTCGTCCCAGCTTGACTCGACCTAACCCTGCTCAGAGCCTAAAAGTTTATTATCAATGCTTACCTTTGCTGGCTTCGGCTTTCCTGATTTCAATTTATTATAGTTTTGATACAATTTTGCTCAAGGCTTTTGGCTATGGTAGCGAATTGGGCTTTTACTCGGCGGCTTACAAGATTATTAGTGCGCTGGTCGGGTTTGCGGTAGTAGTGCAACAAGTTTTGCTGCCACTACTGGCCCGTAGCCCTTCTGTCCGACAGCAAAATGCTTTGGTCGCGCTGGTACAACGCTATTTGATTTTTGGGACGCTGGCAGGGGCCGGGCTAATTTTTGTGTTAGCGAAAGAAATTAGCGGGTTAGTTTACGGCCCGGCCTACGCTCCAACTAGCCTGATTTTGCAATTTCTAATCTGGCAAGTGGTGACTGTTTTTATAAACGTTCCTTACGCTAGTTTGCTTTTGGCAACCGGACAAAATAAGTCTTATTTATGGTGCGTAGGACTGGGAGCAATTTTGAACGTGAGCCTGAATTTAGTCTTAATACCGGCTCTGGGAACGCTTGGCGCGGCCATCGCAACCGTAATCGCTGATGCCGGGGTTGCGCTGGCAATTACGCTGGTGGCTCGACCACTTTTCAAAAAGTACGTAGCTTTGAATTGGCTGGGAGTACCTGTTTTTGCTGTTTTGCTAATTTTAGTTAATTTAATTTTCCCCGCACAATTATTTTTACGCTTGGCTGGCTGGCTTGGTTTGGTAATAGTTGGGTTGATATTACTCTATAATCGACGGGAATTAAGGTTAGCCAGTCGCTTTATGAGCAAACGCTTTTAGTTTTTCTTAAAAAAGGCGGGACTCTTTTTTAGAAGAGTCCCGCCTTTGTAACTATTCAGCCAGTCTTTATGTAGGAGGGATTTCCAATCCCGATTTAGCTAAACCCGTCTCTATCGGGATTGGAAATCCCTCCTACACCTGAACAGTTACCCACCTTTTCAGTCTTGATGCAAAGCTTTAGTTCGAGCCAGGTTCTTCGGGCCGGGTTTCGACCAAAGGCTCAGATAACTTCACGATAGAGCTACCGTTGCCATTGCCATTGCCGTTAGAACTGGTTCTGATAGCCGGAATTTGCCCTATCATATCCTGAATTTTTAGGCCAGTTAAGGTCTCAAAAAGGGCCGGAACCTGAGCAACCATCCTGCTCATATCGCTAGTAATCTGGTTAGCCCCAAAGCCGCCTTTGCCCGTCCCATCGCCGGTGCTAACAATCGTGATTTTGTCCACTTTAGAAAGCGGTTCACTGATAGCGCGGGCCAGTTCGGGAATACCACTCAAAAGTTTGTCCAAAATCGCGGCCTGATTGTATTCATGGTAAGCTCCGGCACGCAGGGTCATCGCCGCCGCTTCCGCCTCACCTTTGGCCCGGATAATACCAGCTTCAGCCAAACCTTGCAGTCGGGTCGCTTCGGCCCGCCCGGTAGCTTCCAGAATTTCACGTTGCCGCTCGGCTTCAGCCAAAGTTTCGATGCGCTGCCGTTCCACTTCCGCCCCTTTTAAGACCGTAGCAATAAGTTCTTTCTCACGGCGGGTGATTTCAGCTTCCTGAACCTTGATTTCTTCTTCCTTGCGTATCCGCTCGATTTTAACTCTTTCTGCCGTTACCTGTTGCTCCATAACTGCCGTCTGGATTTCGTAAGTTTTATCAGCAGTCGCTTTCTGACGCTGGACGCTGGCGTTATAATCAGCTCTTTTAACTTCCAAATCGCGGTTAGCTTCGGCCTGCCGGGATTGCGAGGCAGTCTCGGCAATAACCCGATCCTGATCGGCCTTAGCACGGGCGACGCTGGCTTCCCGCAAGGTCTCGGATCGCCTTACTGCCGTATCGCGTTCGGCTTCGGCGGTGGCAACATCGGCATCACGCTTGATACGGGCAATGTCAGGTTTACCCATATTGGCGATATAGTCGTTTTTGTCGCGCACTTCGCGGATAGTAAACGAAACGACCTCAAGGCCCATCTTGTTCAAATCTTCGCTGGCAGTAGCCCGCATACGGTCTCCGACCATTTCCGGCTCTTTCACAATTTGCTCTACCGTAAGCTGACCGATAATGCCGCGTAGATGCCCTTCCATTACCAGACGAATCAAGCCTTCGCGTTCGCTGGCGTTTTTATTGAGCAATTGCTCGGCGGCAGTCCGAATACTGATTGGGTCGTTTTTAATTTTAATTTGGGAAACCGCTTCAACCGTAACCGCTACACCTTGCCGGGTATACAAATCTTGCTGTGGGGCAACGTCGAAGCTCATAAGTTCAAGCGAAAGTTCGCGGGCGTTTTGGATAAAGGGCCAAACAATCCGGCCACCACCAACGGCAACCTGAGTGCCGCCGCGTCCAAAGACGATTAAAGCCTGGTTTGGGCCAACCTTGCGGTAAAGTCCAACGCTAACCCAAATCGCCAAAGCCAGTACCGCGAATACGCCAATACCAACCGCAATTACCAAATTCATTTTTTTTTACCTGCCCTTCGACTATTTTGTTTTTAGTCGTAATAAGGGATTTTTGTTAAATTTGTTTGTTTTCATCGCTTAGGTCGTGGCCGGTGAGCCATTTCTCGCCCCCGGCTTCGGCCAGCATCTTGTCCAAATCTTCGACGTAGGCCACCCCATTTTCGTAACGCAAGATAACCACTTGCAGTTCTTTGGGGAAAGTGCGCCCGTCCAGACTGCGGGCGGGTGCGCTGCGGCGCGTGCCAAATTTGGTATAAATAATCTCACCCATGCCGGAACTTAGTATCGGGCTGCTGACCCGCGCTACCGTCCCGGTTAAATTGTAATCGCTCTCACGCAAATAGGGGGTTTGCGAACTATAAAGCACTTTTTGCATAAAAAGCATAATCGCAAAATAGCCAATCACCCCGCCTATTACTGCCAACCCAAAAGAAATCCAGGCAGCAGTCCCCAGCGAATTAAGGATAAAACCTGCTCCGCCGAACCACGTAATAAAAACTATCAAAGCATTAAAATTGAGCCAGCCCAACCCGCCCATTTCGTGCGAACCATGCCCGCTATCGCTTGCAGCACTTGCATGGCCGTGTCCGCCATGAATTGCTCCGATGTTGCCGCCAGGCCCATGTCCGCCGATATT
>JBBQGP010000108.1:0-18517 GCA_038323095.1 Chloroflexia bacterium
TAATGTTAATTGACCGCTTTCAAACCCGCCCCTCGAAATTTTGGGAAAGTTTGGCTTTGTGCGGGCTGGTAATGCTGGCTGGAACTTGCATAGTTTGTTTGGGCGGAGTGGCCTCGGTCTTCACTCGCAACGTTTTACAAACCATCAGCCTGACTATTTTCGTGCCGATAGTGCTGGCTGGAATTATTGGCCTGACACTCTGGTTCTTGATAAATGTTGTATTCAAAGAGGTTTATTTGCCGGAAGTGCTTGACCCTCAATATTTATGGTTGATAAGCCGAACCGCCTCCGTGATAGTTGTAGCGACGGCTATTATTGGGCTGGTTGGTTTAACGGGTGGGCTGTTTCTGGCAGGACTTTATTCTTTTAGCCGCAAAGAATTTTAATGTTCTACTCATAAATTCCTCATTGCTTCTTCATTCCAGCTTGCTATCCTGTTGTAGGTGAAGTTTTTGATTTTGATTGATTTCGCTTTTGTAGCCGGTTTTTGGGCTGGCGATAGCGGCAGGATTGGATTGGAAGCGTAGCTTATGGCAAAAGTATTGGTAGTTGACGATGATGTTATGATTTTGCGGATGCTGCGGCGTGGCTTGAGCCTGGACGGATATGAGGTAGAGACTGCTCCCAGCGCAATTGAAGCGATAGATCTGGTTCGGCAATACAAGCCGGATTTGGTGGTGCTGGATGTAATGTTGCCAAACGGTCTGGATGGTCTGGCGACGGCCCGGCTTTTGCGCCAAAATAGTGCCGTACCAATTTTACTACTGAGTGCCAAAGATACCGCTTATGACCGGGCGATAGGCTTTGAAGCCGGAGCAGATGATTACATTGTCAAACCCTTTGCCTTTGATGAATTAGCCGCCCGTATTCACGCTTTACTAAATCGCACCGAATTGGAAAAGAAAAACTCGGCCTGATTAGTTTATACTTTTTTGTTCTAGCAGGCGTGGCTATGCCGGAGGAGAGTCGTCTTTCGGTTGGTGGCGGGCGCGACGGGTTTTATGGCGAAAGAACGCGACTAGCGGTTCGCTGCTTTGCTGGGCTTCTCCGGCTTGCGCCTCATCCATCGGGTGCGGACTATAACGAGCTTCGTTATAAAGTGCAGTCAGCTTTTCCAGATTGGGGTTAAGCTGTTCTTCTTCCAGGTTGGGGGCGAGATAATCGGAGTATTCGGCAGGGGTTTGCCCGGTCAAGCGGGGTTTTCCGGCCCTTCGCGCTCGTTCGCTAACCTGACGATAATAAAAGCGAACTTTGCCGCGTGAGTCGTTGGGCAAGCGTTCGCGCCGGAAAGAACGCAGCAAATCAAAATCTGACCCGGCCTCGCCTTCCTCACGCTCAAAGCCTTCACGCTGGCGGCGTGGCCCGAACAAGCTTCGCAACCAGGCCAGAAAATTACCCCAGCCTACTTTCAGATTAAACTTTTTCCAGCGTGGCAAAAATAAGCCAGATTTTAGCAAATTGAAAATAGTGAAGAAAATTATTGCTCCAACAACTGCGGCTAAAAGAACAAAGCCGATGGCTGCCACCAAACCGCTTAAATCCCACATAGGCGGCGGCTGTTCGCCCGGCGCAATCGGCGGCGACGGAAAAGGTTGGTCGGGGAGCGGCGTAATTCGGGGCGGTGGGGGCAAGGGTAAATCAGCTTTATCTGGGCCGTTCGGTAGTTTGATTAAGCCGGATAAATCAATTTGCGAAAGTAGCAAAGTAGGCAGAAAGGCCAGCCCCACCAGCGTTATCAGGTAAAAGGCCCAGCGCGTAATAAAGCCTGCCGGTTCAGCCAGGCCGTTGAGCCGCCAATTCGTCCGCAAATAGCGCAAGCGCGCTCCAGCCAGCACCGGGATAAGCAAAAATAGATGAATTGCACCCCAAATTATCAAATTCTGGGTGAAATTTTCGGTATTGCGATTAGTTGTAATATAGCCGCTTTTCGCCAAAGCTACTGCTATCATTACGACAGCCACGTGAATTCCGGCTACCCAATAACAGCCGCTTCGCATATCATCATAAGCTTTGCGGTGGTCATTGATGAGAGTGGCGCGACCCCGAAAACCGGGTATACCGCCGTCGGTTTCGGGAGCTTCGTCTATTTGAACGTGTAGATACCAGAAGTAGCGCGACCAATTGCGGCCCATCTGCCAGGCTGCCCCGATAAAAATTGCGTTCGGCACAAAATTTATGCCGGTAGTAGCAATCATCCCGGTTAAATTTAGAACGGTTTCGAGTATTCCTAGAACTACAGTAATGGCAATCAGCTCGGCTAGAATCGTGTAAAAATTGTTAGGGCGAAAAGCTTCTTCCAGCCAGATACCCCGATAAAATCCGATTAGATGCAAGGCGAAGATAGCAAAAGGCAACCAGACTAAATCCGGGCTACCCCAATTTGTAAAAAAATCAACTACCGCCAGACAACTACCCAAAAACAGCAAAATCTGAATACTGCGTACCAACCCAAAGAACAGGGTTTCACCTGCTGGTGGGCGGAAACGGGCTAATACTTCCGGGTCTACCTGTACTAATCGGTTGTTTACTGGTGGCTGGGCTTGCATAATTTTAGATTATATCTACAAAAATTTCGCTAACCTGACAGGAGAAGTCAGGTAAAAGCGGGGATTGAAGAATATCGCTTTCAAACAAAGTCTGAATCAGTACCAAAGCCACGCCCGTAGCATCCCGACGATAAACCTCTACCTGACGTTTCGGCCAGCTAATAATCCAGTATTCAACCACTCCCCGCCGGGAATAAAGTTTGCGCTTGACTTCGCGGTCACGGCTTTCGTTGGTGCTACCGGGCGAAAGCACTTCCACCACCAATTCCGGCGCGTCGTGCAGCTTGCCGTCATCCTGTAGGGCAGTCGCTAACCGCTCTTTGCTTATCCAAATCACATCCGGGGCAGCGTCATCGTCTTCGGAAAAGATAAGGCCAGGCGCAGCCGTTGCGATACCACCAATATTATATTGTTTGTTCCAAACTTTGAGCAAAGTTACGACTTCTGAGCAAACATTTTGATGATTCCAATGTGGTTGTCTTGACACGTAAAGTTCTCCATCAATAATTTCATAACGCTTCTCATCTTCTGGAAAAGCGTCCAAATCTTTAGATGTCCAGCGCAAACTTTTCATGCTGTCCCTCTCTGGTTCACACAAGCCTGTTAAATTTAATAGCTTAATAACTCTTTAAGCTTACAACGTCCCTATTTAGTCGTCAAGTTAAGTTCTGCGGGGTAAACAATATCATAGGTTCGGATGCCGAGCGAACGAAGGGCATCCAGCGCGGCAATCGCCCGGTCAGAATGATTATTTGCCCCCGTAAAAATTGCCATAACGGTAAAGCCCGCCTTGCGTAATCGTCCGATTTCGGTTACTAAATCGGGGTACGGCTCAAAGCTGACAAAGGCGATAGTCGCGCCCCATGGTAATTTGCTGCTCCACCTGCCGATTAGTTGTTCCAGATTAGCGGCATCAGGGCGAATTTCGATTCCGGCCAATTTATCCAGAATTTCATAAAGCCAGGGCGTGCCGGTATGGGGCGACATTTCAGGGCGGCCAAATTCGGGCGGCAAGCTTTTGTCCCAGCTACTTGCCTCCCAACCGGGGTCATAGCCATTGCTGTAAAGGCCAAAAGGCTGCTTGAGTTCGTTCATCCGGCTTGCCAGCGAAGCGGCGACTACAATCGAAGCTTCGGCAATTTGCCGCCACGCAAACGATTTATCGGGTGGCCGCAAATCCAGAAAAACCACCAGAGGTACAATACGAGTGCGCTCAAACTGCTTGACCAGAAGTGAGCCGAGCCGGGCAGTATTGCGCCAATCGATATAACGCGGGTCATCGCCAGACTGGTATTCGCGCACTCCGGCAATCCGGCTAGGGTCAGGCAAAAGGGGCTGACGAGTGCGTAAGTTGCCAAGCGGCAAACGACTGGGTAGCAGCAGTTTTTCGAGTGGGGCAATATGCGGGTAAACCACTAAACGGCTACGGTTTTGCCAGCTTAAGTGTGTGCCACTTTCCTTGCTCCGAGTGTCGAAAATTACGCCAGCGACAGCATCCAATGGGCCAATCTGGAAGCGACCTCGCCGCCGACATTCCAACTGATAATATAATTGTCGCTTTTCCTCGCCATGTACCGCCAGCAGCCATTCGGGTTTTTCGGCAATTTCCAGCCCGTTTGGAACGGTATCGCGCAAAGTTAGCCAGGGTAAAGGAAATTTGCCGCCGTTATGGACAGTCAGGCGCACTTCGATAGTATCACCCCGAAAAGCGCGTTCGATTACTTCGCGAGTAACACGGGTGTTACGGCTGGCTTGCCATAGCCAAAAGCGATTAGACAAGGTTAGCACCGCCAGCAATAGCATAGCAATACCTAGCAGCCAGTAATTAAGCCAAATTCCCTGCAAAACTAGCAAGGCTACTATTCCAATTATCGCCAGCCACCACATAGGAAAACCCCTTGCTACTTATCTTCTTGGTTCGACGGGAACATCGAGGAAGCGGAGCAAGTCGGTTAGAATGTTTTCGGCTTTGCGCCCCCGCATCACGCTTTCACTGCGAACTATCAGACGGTGAGCCATCACGGGAACAGCCAAAGCTTTAATATCGTCGGGGAGAACGTGGTCACGACCTTGCAAAGCTGCGCGGGCCTGAGCGCAACGCACCAGAGAGAGGGTACTACGGGGACTGCCACCCAGTGCCAACTCGGTATTTTGCCGGGTAGTGTTAATTAGCTTGATAATATAATCCAGCAACGAATCTTCTAAAAAAATGTTACCGACAGCTTGTTGCAACTCAACCAGTTTTGCAATGCTGGAAATTGGCTGCAAATCCTGAATAGGGTGGCGGACTTGCTGGCTGCGTACCATCTGGCGTTCGGCTTCGGGAGCGGGGTAGCCCATCTGAATCCGCAACATAAAACGGTCAAGCTGGGCTTCGGGCAAAGGGAAAGTACCTTCGTATTCCACCGGGTTCTCGGTTGCCATCACCAAAAAGGGGCGTTGTAAAATCTGGGGCAGACCCTCGACGGTTACTTGACGCTCGGCCATTGCTTCCAGCAAAGCGGATTGGGTGCGGGGGGTAGCGCGGTTAATTTCGTCGGCCAGCAAAATATTACTGAAAACCGGGCCAGGATGAAATTCAAACGCGCCGGATTGCTGGTTGTAAATCGAAACGCCGATAACATCGTTAGGCAATAAATCGGGGGTGAATTGCAAACGCCGGAAATTCCCGCCAATACTGGCTGCAATCGCCCGCGCCAGCATGGTTTTGCCCACACCTGGCACATCTTGCAACAAAACGTGACCATCGGCTAATAGCGCGATTAGTACCAGCCCGATAACTTCGGTTTTGCCGACGATTACTTTCTCGACATTGGCCGTAACCTGCCGTCCCCAGGCTTGAATCTCGCTTACCGCTTGCCCGGTGGCTGCTCTTTCTACCGACATCCGTTCTTATTCCTTTTGACAGCTCGGAACTAAGTAACAAGTAACTTCAAACCCAAAGCTCAAATTAGTGGTCGTTTCCTGCCCTAAAGGGCGGGGCTGATAACATGAAAATGGCCCTAAAGGGCTGAGGCGGGTCTGGTTCAATCTGGCCTAGCCCCTACCGGCTTTAGCCACGGATTCATGTTATCAGCCCGGACATTCCATGTCCAGGAGACCACCACAATTTAGCAAATCTAAAATCAATTCTAAATTTAGAAACATTCCCCACCGACAACCGACCACCCTTCTAACAACTAACTACAACTGGCGGTAAATTGCGCTTCGTAATGCACGACTAAAATAGGTTTTGAAGGTGGCCCGCGACCATTCTTGCGCGACGGATTTTCCCTTTTCCGGGTCAGGATTAATAATCGAGATGGTATCAGTATCAGGATTGTTTTTGACGGCCACGATAAAATGACCGTTGGGAAAATAATTTGAATCCTGAATATTGACGACCACAGGATAGCCTTGATTAAGGGCTGTTATAATTTTGCTATAATGAGTTTCTAAATCCTTGCTTTCGCTGTATTCGGCCCGCAACCCGTATTTGGTAGCAATTGAACTAAACACGCCATAACTGTAAAGCCCCCGGCTGGAACTAATCGCGTTTTGGTCACGCATAAAGTTTAGCACGTCGCTAATTTTTACTCCTTTGCCATAACCATTTAGCACAGCAGTCAGGGCGGCGGCGGAACAGGCACTGGGACTCCATTCGCGCCATTCTGTTTCACTAAGGTATTGGCCTTTGTCGCGCTGTGAAATTGCCGGGAAACTCAAGCTTTGGCCGATAGCAGCGTTATTCGACCCTACTACCTGCGCGTTTATAACCGAACCAATACCACTACCATCCCAAATAACGGGTGATTTGCCTCTGCCACTCAGCAAGGCATAGCCGGCTAACCCGATAAGGGCCACTACTACCAGCAAAATCAACCAGTTTAATGCCCCACTAAAGAAACTTTTAGGTTCGTTGTAAGCGTAGGAACGACGAGAATTATAATTCATTTTGGCTTGCTACTTCCAGTTTTAGAATAAGATTATTCGTTTTAGCTAGACTAGATTATATCATTTTGCTTCGGCTTTTGCATCAAACCGGGACTTAAAAGCTTTTTAGATAACTTATTTTTAACAAGTATGGCACAAAAAGCACTTTCTTTTTAATAAAATCTGTAGTATATTAGAATTAAGCTTTTTAAGGAAAAGCGAAGCACCTTTCAGCCAATCTATACTAGAAGCGTTATCCAGGGTCTCTTATTCTTTGTGCTTCGGTGATTAAAATGTCTTTGATTGATTTAACCAGGCTTGAGAAAGGCAATATTTCCCTTTTCCGACAAGCCGAAGGTTTGAAGCGGCTCTCCCGCGTTATAAACAGCTTTTCTACTCAGGAACAAACTTTAGCGGAAGCTCTCAAAGTTGTCGCAGAAACGTTGCAAGTGCAGCACTGCCTTTTACTCAACTGCGATAAAGCTTCCAATAATATTAGCCCTCTTTTACCGATTCATGGCCTTAACCAAAGCGAATTAAGCCAAATTCAGTATGAGCTGGATTATATTGCCAGTTTTGATAGTTCTAATAGTAATGAAACAAATTCTCTTTTGTCCAATCCACTTCGACAAAAACAACCCTTTTTTACTAACTCCGCTTATTGCTTTGACCGAAATAAACAAATCCAGCCTCTAAGTGTTCGGAATTTTCTGCTTGTCCCGGTACAGGTGGAGCAAGCCACTTTGGGGTTTTGTTTAGTTATGCACAAAACCGAAGGCCGCTTTGTTGATGAAGATGTCGAAGGCTTATTGGCACTGGTTGGGATTATGGTAGCCTTTTTCAAGAATTTAAACCTGGTGCAACGCCTGGAAGGGGAGCAACGCCGTCATTTGGCGGTTTTGGATGCGGCGGTGGACGGTTTTATTGAAGTAGGGCGCGATTTCAAAATTACCTTGTTTAGCAAAGGGGCGGAAAGCTTGACCGGGTGGAGTGCCGACGAAGCGGTTGGTCATACTTGTAGTGAAGTTTTGCTACCGCGCAATCCTAACGGCGGCCTGTTATGCAATAACTGCCCGATGCGCCGGGCTTTTCGCCAGAGTATGCCGATAGCCAATGTTGAAACACTGATACATACTAAAGATGCTGAGGATAATTGGGTTTCGTGCAGCTATAATACTGTTAGCAACGAAAGCGGCGAAGTAGTTTCGGGCGTTATTGCCATAAAAGATATTTATCGTATCAAGGCTTTGGGCGATGAATTGCGCCAGCAAATCCAGCAGCAGGAAAGCTTGCTGGGCGTAATTAACGTGATTAACGGCTTGAGTAGTATTGAAGAAATTTATAGTCGCGCTCTGGGTGAAGTAGCTAACGCAATTAATTTCGATTTGGGGATGATTCATTCTATTAAAGAAAACACTGAATTGAAGCTAATGGCAATCTTTGAGCCGCAGAATCTACCTCCGACTGCACCGCTTGAAGATAATTACTTTGGCCCGGATTATTACCCGCTACCCGATGATAACGAGCCGAACGCTCCTTTTAACCTGCCCTTGATTACTTCTTATCCCCGAATTTTTCAAAGTTTAGAACTACAGCGGCGCGGCCATCCTCTTAAATTACGCCGGGCTGATGCAGTTAATTCGGTATTAACAAGCCGCACCTATCAGCAAGAAGCCTCTATGAAACACGTTCAGGATTGCGAAGCCTTGCGACAGAACGAGCCATATATGTCGGTAAATTTACCCGGTAAAGAAATTTGTGGTGTTTTAGGAGACTTTGAAGGTATCCAATCGCATTTATGCGTCCCAATCAAAACTCAAGAAAAAACCTACGGGGTGTTGCATCTTGCCAGCTATAAGCCTTATGCCTTTTGGGGAAGTGATTTCGCGCTGGCCCTTAGCATTTGCAAGCAAATTGCGGTAGCGGCAGAACGGGCCAGCCTTTTCGAGCAAATCGATATGCTGGCCCGTACCGACCCTCTGACCAAGCTTTATAACAAACGCGAATTTTGGGATAGAATCGAGCGCGAAATGAAACGGGCCGAACGCCAGCACCGCCCACTGAGTTTGATGATAATCGATTTAGACCGCCTCAAATGGTACAACGATTTTTACGGTCATTCACAGGGCGATATACTTTTAGCAAGAATCGGCCAGCTTATCCGTGAAAAATGTCGTATTACCGATGTTGCCTTTCGCTACGGTGGCGATGAAATGTGCCTGCTTTTGCCCGATACCGGGCCGGAAGATGCCTTGTTGGTAGCAGAACGTATTCGCAAAGCGGCCATTGAACTGCAAGTGGTGATGGAGGACGAACTAATTATGGAGGTGGATGAAGAAGAAAGCCGGGTTACAATGAGCATCGGAATTTCGACTTTTCCCGGCAGGCCCGTCGAAACTGCCACCGATTTATTTGAGACGGCGGACTCGGCTATGTACCGGGCCAAAGGAACTGGCAAAAATCGTTCGGTAGTTTTTGATTGTCAAGTAGATTTGAGTAAACGAAATCTTCGGCGGCGGGTACGTCCCTCTGAATATCAGGATGACCGCCTGAAATTGCCTCGTAAGCGGGTAGAAAATGAAACCCTGCCAGTTATAGAAGCAAGCTCATCGGCTTTGCTGACCCAAAGCGAAGGTCAGCAAAGCAATTTTGATGATTTAATTGGAGAATTTGCCGATACTAATGATTAACGGCCTTGACAGATACTAAAGAATATTTTTCGCCATACTTTCGAGGCCTTCCAAATCGTCCAAATCCAGCCATTGCAACATTACGCGCTGGACGCGGGCCTCTTCCAACTGCCCAAGCTGCTCGACAATTTGCGAAGCTGTCCCGACTATCAAGCCCTGCTCCCGCAAAGCTTCGGCAGTCTGCTTGCTTTCGCTAACTTTTTGCTGTAGGGCGGCTTCGTCCTTGCCGTAGATTACCTGGGTCATAAGCGAACGGCGCATATCGCTAGTCTGGCGGCCATTCTCGATTAGTAATTCATCCAGACGAGTATTCAAACGGGCGATTTCCGGCGCGGGCAAATAGACTGCGTTCCATTCCGAAGCATAGCGGGCCGCCAGTGGCAAGGTTTTTTTCTCGCCGTTACCCCCAATTAAAATCGGCGGGCCGAAAGCACGTTGCGGACGCGGCAACAAGATGCCTTCCTTAATATGAAAATACTGGCCCTCAAAGTTTAGCGGGCCATCCCCCGCCAGCAAATCGGTAATTACTCTCAAGCCTTCTTCAAAGCGGACAAAGCGCGGCCCTATTTCCAGCAAATCCCAACCATAGTTAGTATGTTCGCGTACCTGCCAGCCCGCCCCCAACCCCAAAGTTAATCGCCCGCCTGATAAATCGTCCACTGCGCTTGCCATCCGCGCCGTCATCGTCGGATGGCGGAAAGAAACCGGGCTAACCAGAGGGCCGAACTCAATCCGTTTGGTATGGCTTGCCAGCCAGGTTAGCGATACCCACAATTCGAGTGAATCCAAATCCGGCGGGTTAGCGTTAGTGTAATGGTCAGAGCGGTATAGCCCCACAAAGCCCAAATCTTCCACTGCTTGCGCCATCCTTTGCCAGCGTTGCCAGTTTAGCCCGTTTTGGCCCTCAACCATAATTGCCACTTCTATCATTAAATTTTCCTCTCTTATTCTTGCAAATTTTGCGAATGCGGAAAACAGTTGTCTGGCTTATTTTAGCAGACCTTATCTTTTCGTGGCGTTTCTGGCGGAGTAACAGCCTCTCCCTCAAAAAATATTAGCCTTTTTGGTTACATTCTGTTAAAATCAGATTAGTTTGAATGCTTGCAATTGATTTAGACAAATGGAGATTGAGAAGAATTGACTGAGTTTGAACGCTTTTTTCAAAGTGCCGGGCCGTATTTGTGGCTGCTAACGCTGGTAGCTTTAATCGGGGCTTTAGTTTGGGTTTTTGGGCTGCAACGCCGAGTGAATCGCAATTTTAGCCAGCTTGAACGGTTGGTACGCGGGCAGCGCGGTGACGAAGGGCTAGAAATTTTGTTGGAGAGGCTGCATCGTCTGGATAACGCTGCCAATGATTTGGAAGTGTTGCAGGCCGCAATGCGAGAACTGGAACTGCGCCAAAACCATTCCTATCAATCGGTGGGGCTGGTGCGTTTTAATCCTTTTACCGATATGGGCGGCGACCAAAGTTTTGCTCTGGCGATTGTGGATAGCTTTGGGGATGGCTTTGTAATGAGTAGTTTGCACGGACGCACTGCCACCCGAATGTATGCCAAAACTGTCAAGCGCGGGATTGCTACCCAGACTATTTCTACCGAAGAACAAGCCGCTATCGAACAGGCTATGCGCTTCCAGCAACTACCGCCCGACACGATTAGTAATAATTTTCGCTAGATAAAGCAGAGTTGGTACTAAATAACCATCGGTAGCCCTTGACGAAAGGGCCGTCTTCGGTTACGATTTATACTGTATGAAAGACTTAAATAAAGTAGCACAACCGCCAGAGGCGGAAATGCCGGAAGAAGTTTCGGCCAATCTTGAAAATGAAAATGAAGCAGACCTGCCTGTCCTGCGTTCCAAATTCGCTTCGGACATGGGCGGACGCAGTAGCCATCGCCTGAGCAAAGCTTTTGACCGGTTGGGGTCGGCTTTTGGTGAGGCAGCTTCTAATAATGAGAATTCGCCGGTTAGCGACCCAGAAGGCCGGGCCAATTTGCCCACGCTTTCTAACCGCAAAAATAATTTGGGGCGCGGTGGCTGGACAGCTATTGGGGTATTGCTAGTCTTTTTGCCCTTGTTTGTTGCTTTACTTTTTTGGGTGTTTAGTATTAGCGACCAATTGCAAGGCTATAAATACACTTTAGAGCAGGTGCAAAAAGGCTCAAGCTCAAATGAACGGGAGACCGGGCTGGTCAACATTCTGAACTCGCAAAAACTGGCAACTTACCCCCTCAAAACTACTGACCCCGTTCCCGTCGGCAGTATTAAACTTTACGTCGGTGATTACAAAACCTGGGCTTTTACCTATAGTGGCCTATTGCCCACCGACCAAAATAACGTTTATGTAATGTGGGTAGTCCATTTGCCTCAAAATGGCGCACAAGCTACCGCTAAAGATTATCAATATTTGACTTCTTTTGTCAGTCAGGCGGGCGGACGCTATCAAGTTATTCCTGAAAGCAATTTCCCGCCAAATTTTGCCTACGACAATTATACTCAATTGCTGGTTACGGAAGAACCGGGCGCAAAGGGCAAACCTACCGCCCCAACTGGCCCAATTCGATTTGTGCTGGATTTGTCACAGGTAAAACTGTATTAAAAATCACTTGTAATAGTTTTTTAAGCCTTGTTGAATTCGGAAGCAACAAGGCTTCCCCTTTTAATAGATACTGCCAGAATAGCCAACGCCAGTTTATCCTCAAACTGAGTGCGCCTGGTCAAACGCTGGCAGCACGTATGCAGGAGTAAATTTTTTGGAGTCCCTGATACAGTCGCTTTCCCTATGGAGCTATGTTTTTTTATTTGCGGTAATTTTCGTAGAATGTGCCGGAGTACCTTTGCCGGGTTTTAGCGTGGCTCTTTTTGCGGCAGCTTTAGCCGGACAGGGGCAAGGGCTGGATTTTTGGGCAGTTTTTTCGATAACCCTTTTGGCCGCAACGTTGGGCGGTATGCTTGGCTATTGGTTGGGGATTAAGGGTGGTCGCGTTTTTCTTGAACGCTATGGCCGCTACGTTTTAATTACCTCGCCACGGCTGGCAATTGCCGAGCAAGCTTTTCAGAAACACGGCAGCAAAGCTGTTTTATTCGGGCGATACTTGCCCGTAATGTGCTTTTTGGGCGGAATTTTAGGTGGAATGGCCCGAATGTCCTACCGCCGCTTTTTCGTTTACAATTTTCTGGGTGCCTTATTCTGGTGCAGCTCGCATCTAACGCTTGGCTTTTTCTTTGGGCGCAGCCTCGAAATGCTAAACCAGATTTTTAGCGGGTTCACCACTGCCGCTCTTGTAATCGTTGCTATTGCAGGGCTGACTACTTTTTTGCGCCGCCGGATTCGCTCCCGCCGCCGGATGGTTTCCCGCCCTATCGCCATTCCTATGGAAGAGCGTCCCAAGCGTTAGCTACTGGCTACAGTGGTAAAATCTACAAAACGATAACCCAACCCGCGCTCGTTCATAATATAGTGGGGGTGGGAAGCATTCGGCTCGATTTTTTGGCGCAGGTAGGTTACATACAGGCGCAAAAGCTGCTCGTCGTCCCGGTACTCGCGTCCCCAAACTTTGGTCAAAAGATTTTCGTGACTAAGTAATTTTCCAGCATTATTCACCAAATGATACAACAAGCGGTGTTCGAGTGGGCGCAATTTCTGACGTTTTCCAGCTACAATTACTTCCCGTTTGTCAAAATCAATTTGCAAATAATCATCGATTTTTACCTGCTCGGCGGATTTGCTCAAGGCCGAAGGCATCGCCGCCCGCCGTAGCATCGCCTTTACCCGGCTGACCAGTTCGCGATGGTCAAAAGGTTTGGCGACATAATCATCTGCCCCCAATTCCAGGCCGCGCACTTTATCGGCTTCACTGGCCTGCACCGTCAGCATAATGACCGGGGCATTCGATGCCTGCCGGATTTCGCGCAAAGCCTCAAAGCCGTCCATTTCTGGCATCATTACATCCAGCAGTACCAAATCGGGCAAAGCCAGCCGCACTTGCTCTACCGCCTCGTAGCCGTTATGGGCTTCGACTACCTTAAAGCCTTCTTTTTCAAGTATTGTTCTGACTAAATCGAGCAACTTTGGCTCGTCATCCACTACTAATATTGTTTGGCTCATTTATTTATTAAAAATCCTTCTTAATTGTAACTATTCAGCCATCCTCAATGTAGGAGGGATTTCTAATCCCGATTTTACCTAAACCCGTTATGTCGGGATTAGAAATCCCTCCTACACACAAACAGTTACGTTTACTTTACACTTTGCCAAATAAAATTGGTAACGCGGCAGGTTCTTCGCGAGGCAGGGTAAAATTAAAGCGCGACCCTGTGCCGCCCGGTACGGCTTCCACCCAAATACGCCCGCCGTGGGCCTCGACAATTGCTTTACAGATATATAGCCCCAAGCCTGCCCCCTGCCTTTCCCGCACATAGCGGCTATCGAGGCGGCTAAAACGGTCAAAAACGCGCTGACGTTCGCCTTCGGGTATGCCAATGCCCTGGTCAGAAACACTTACCACTACTTCATTACTATTTGGGCTGGCTTCAATTGTAATTGTGCCACCTCTGGGGCTGTATTTAATTGCGTTTTCGATAAGATTGACCAGCACTTGCTGGATTTTGTCGTAATCGGCCAGGACTGCCGGGAGTTCTTCGGGCAGAACGGCCTGAACTTTGTGCTGCTTACTCACGTCTTTCATTTTCTGGACGACCCGGTTTATCAGGCCGGGCAGCACCACCGGGGAGCGTTCCAATTCCAGCCCGCCTGCTTGCAAACGCGAAGCATACAGCAAATTCTCGACTAACTTGCTTAATCGGTTGCTTTCTTCCTCAATAATTTGCATCTTTTCGCGGATTTGCTCCGGGTTTATCGGGGTAGTTTCATCTGCATAAAGCCCGGCATAGCCTTTGATAATCGCAATTGGCGTTTGCAATTCGTGACTGATAACCGAAAGAAAAGTGGTTTGCAATTCTTCGGCTTCCTTGCGGGCGGTAATATCTCTTGCCCCGATAATGCCGCCCAGAATATCACGCTGGGGCGAAAGAATAACCGAATAGCTCAATTCTACGTCGCGTTTTTCGCTATCTTTGGTAATAATTTCGACTTCGCTTCGACATTCGATTTCAGGCCGATTTACAAAAGTGCCAAGCCGCACCGGGCAAGTTTCGCCACAAGTACCGTTGCCGCTAATCGTTTTGAATTTGAGGGCTTCGGCGCAATTTTGGCCGCGCAATTCGTCTACCGTCCAACCCGTCAGGCGGGCAAAAGCCGGGTTAAAGCCGATAATATTGCACTGCGCGTCTACAATCAAAATACCATCCGCGCTATAACTGATAATCGCCTGTAGCCACTGCTTTTCCTGTACCAGTTGGCGCAAAAGCCGAGTATTGCGAGCCATTACTTCGTCCTGGTCAAGCGTTAAACTATAAGGCGCGGGCGAAATTTCTTCCTGTGCTTCCTGAAAATCTATGCCAAGTGGCGGGCCGGGCGGCAGGGCCGGGCTGTTATGTCCCGGTAGCAGTACATCGGGGGCGGTTAGTGATTGCAGCAAACAAAGCGAAGCGTAGAACTTGTTTTCGGCATAAATTGGCAAGGCGACCACCTGTAAAGGGCCTTGCGCCGTTGGCAAATCCACTTTCAGGGCTGGTAATTCTTCGTTATTATTGTCGCCGGGCCGAAAAGGTTCGCCCCGGTATAGCCGGTCAGTCAAATCAGTAATCAGGGGGCGCAAAGTATCGAACATACCGGGAGTCAGGCCGTAAGGTGAAAATTGGCTGGGCGCACGGCGTTTCTCATCCCAAAAGACCAGCACCCCGGCCTTGCTGCCTATCGCCTGAACAATACTGGTTATGGCTGTATCCAGCACCTCGCGGGTTTGCTGGCTAACGTTTCCCTTCTGGTTTTGACCTCGCCTGATTCGCATTTTTCCCCTTGTAATCCCAACCAAAAATTTTTGGCTAACCTTGAATCTAGCCCTAATTCCTTACAAATAATAATTCAAAGAAAATTATATCACACTCGTCGCGGGGGTTAAGAATTGCACCGCTTTACCGAGCCGAATTATTGAAGCTAATATTTCTTATCAAAAAGGCGAGAGGGCGCGTATCGTTGCCCTGCCCCAAATCTTTAGCGGATTGGGCCGGAGTTTGGCTTTGGAAGGTTAGCCGCATCGTGCCGGGAGAAGCCTCAAATTCAAACTCGATTAAGCCGGGAGCAGGGGTGACGCGCCCTTCGTAAAGCTTCTGGTTATTCAGGCTAACAAGCATAGTTCGGTCATCCCCAAAAGCCAGCGCAGTGAGAGACAGCTTTATTTTCTGAGGCTGGCTGACGGTTAGATACAAATCAGCCTGCTGCTCCGTCCAGCGATACGGCCCATCGGCGTTTTGCTCCGGCTTGTACCAGCCGTTACCCGTAAAGATTGCCGTTGTAACAATTTCGCTCGGCCCGAAACTATCCGGCACTTTGAATAGCAAATTATGCTCATCTTCGTAAATCAAATTTCCCGGCCCGATTACGCGCTCGATTAGTTCCCGGTTGCCCTTGCGCTCCTTTTCCTGCTTGTAATCGTCTTTGTAAAGCACAACGTAGCGAAAATTGTACAGCTTCAAAATGTTATCAAGCTGGGCAAAAGTATGCTTTGCCGCGAATATTTCCTTGTTTGGGTCGTCGCCGTAAACGTAGCTTTGGTCGGCCAGATAGCGAAAAGGCGAATCGGGGAAACGGTAAGGGTCAGTAACCGGGCGCGACAGATAGCCGCCCATTATCGGTTGCTTATGATAAATTTGGTTCAACATTCGCTCGTGGTCAAAATTGTAGTGGCGGGTTATTGGCAATTCTAAAATGGCATAATTGCCACTTTTGGGTAAGCTGCTAACAAAGCCGCTCGGCTTCACTTGTACCAAATCTAGCGGGGCAATATTTACCAGCAGCAAATAGGGTATAGCGAAAAGCAGGAGTAAGAAAGTTTTGAATTTTGAGTTTTGAGTTAAAATAGAGTTGTTAGTTGCTAGTTGTTGGTTGTTAGAGGGAAGAAAGTTTCTAGTTTCTGATTCCTTGATACCTGATACTTGATACTTGTTACTTAGTTCCGACACCCAGGCAAGGGCGAAAGCGAAAGCAATTGCCAATCCTAGTTGGCCGGGAATATCAAAGCGGTCAGGGGAACGCATCACTGACGCGCCGGGAACAAATTTGAGCAAGGCGTAAGGCAGGAGTATGGCGGTAGGAGTCGGTTCGCCGACGCGCTCGATTTGCAAACGTGGGCCGAGCGTGAAAAGGCTGCATAGCAAGTAAAAACCAGACCAGTATACCGCGGCTTTTCGCCATTTTCCGCCCGCTATATACAAGCCAACCCCTACCAACAGCCCCACCCAAAACAATGCCCCGACTGTTCCAAGTGGATTAATGAACTCCATCAAAGAATTAGAAGAACGAATATCCCGGTTAAAATCGAGTTGGGCCGCAAAAATCGGGCTGCCTAAGGTAAAAAAGGCCGGAATAATTATTGGCGCACCCAAAATTCCACCGACTAGCAAAGCAAAGGCTACACCGGGCGATTGCTTGAGCCAGTTTTTGGGGAAACTGGTAACAATAAAAAAGAAAATTGTATAAAATACCAAAAAAATAGTGTTGTACCAATCGGTATAAGCTGCCAGTGCCAGAAAAACTCCGGCGATTCCGGCCCATTTCAAATCGCGTCGCTCGTGCCAGAGTTGCAGTGATAGTACATAAAACGGTAGCCACTGGATTGACATAATATTAGTAATGCTGGTGGTAACGCTGCCAAAATGGGCTTCGGAAAAAGTATAAACTATTCCAGCCAGTAGCCCGGCCCAAAGATTCCTGGTTAAATGTCGCCCCAGCAAAAACGCCCCTAACCCGCTCATGGTAAAAGCAAAGAAAATCAGGACATTATAAGCCGCCGCTACCCCGAAAAGGGCGGTTACGGGCAACACTAATACTGAATTGAAAAGCTGGAGCGTATGTAAATAAAGCGGAATGGTCGGGTTTGCCCCGCCATTATAATAAGGGTAAAAAAGAGCGTTAGTTTGGAAGGGGTTTTGGAAATTAAGCAGGGCGCGACCCGTCCACCAGAAATTCCAGAAATTTTGGAAGCGGTCTTCGGGCGGACCGTCCGGCACATAACTACCAAACTTTAGTATTAGCGGCCAGGTCAAAAAAACGGTTAGCAGCAAGTAGAAAATAATTACAAAAAAGAGCGTTAAATAAAATTTGGAAAAGCCGGAAAATCTTAAAGGCTTTGCAATATTTTTGATTGCTTCTTCAATTTGGCTCATCCCGGTTTACTCATTGAGGCTAACGCTCAGATTTTGGATGAGGAAGGCCAAAGGGCGCGTATCTTCTCCCTGACCCAAATCGCGTGGCGTTACCACTGGCGAAAGGCTTTCCAGCCTTAAACGGTTTACCCCGGCTTTAGCCTCAAAGTTTATTTCGATAAGCTGGGGCGCAGGTGTAATTTTGGCCGGGTAAAGTTCGCGGCCTTCCAATGTCAGCCGGGCATCTTTATCGTCAGCAAAGGCAAGTAAGGACATTTTTAGCTTGACCGGGCCGCTTTTCTCGACGCTCCAATAAAAATCGGCGGCGGTTTGCGTCCAGCGGTAAAGCCCGCTCTGGTTTTGCGATTTATGCCCAACTTGATTTACTCCGAAACTGGCGGCTAAAATTTCATTCCGCTCAATCGATTGCACCTGAATTTACCTCGTTTCCTAAGCCTAAATAGCTTTCCTAATGCGGCAGATAATATCATTTCAGTCTTGGAATCGCAAGTTGGGGAATCCTTGTTTTTGTAAAGCACACCTAAAGCACATCTATTGTATAATATGGTTAGGCTTGAAGCTTTTTATCGGCTCTAAATTCTTTAGGTAGTGCCAAGAGAAAGAATATTACAGAAAGATTAGAACATGTTAGACCTTTTTGGTTCATTAAACTTGGCTGAAAATACTGATAATACTCATACTAATGTTACAACCGTATTGGCCTTGCTAATAATAGTAGCGGTAGTAGCGGTGCTGACCAAATATATTCGGTTGCCCTATACTATAGTGCTGGTGCTGGTCGGTCTGGCGATTGCTTTTGTGCCTAACATTCCTTCGGTAGTTCTTAGCCCCGATTTGATTGTAATTGTCTTCTTGCCAGCCCTGTTGTTTGAAGCCGCTTATAATCTTAGCTTTGAGCAACTTCGCCGGGTTTTTCGGTTTATTGCGGTACTGGCAATTCTGGGGGTGCTGGCAACCGCCGGGCTGGTGGGCGGAGTGCTAATTGGTCTAGGCGGGCTTTCCTGGCAAACTGCCTTGCTTTTCGGAGCAATCGTCGCAGCCACCGACCCGGTTTCGGTAGTGGCGGTCTTTCGCAAGCTGGGT
>JBBQGP010000109.1:0-18500 GCA_038323095.1 Chloroflexia bacterium
TATTGAGTCAAGTTTGCTTCGAGCAGCAGGCGCAGGGCGTGGAAGTTTTAAATCTTCTGCGTTCTGAAAGTCTTTCGCCTCTTACAATTATTTTTAGTTCTGAGCAGAATGATTTGGTCGCCCGGTTAAAGGCTGTACAGGCCGGCGGCCACGCTTTTCTAGTCAAACCTTTTGAATTCAATGAATTTATTATTAAGCTAAATAAATTAACCATAAAACGAACTCCCACACCATATCGTATTATGTTAGTGGAAGATGACATAAAACTGCTTCAAACTTACACCTTGATTTTAGAGCAGGCCGGAATGGTGGTAGAGGCTACAAGCGATTTGACTATACTTATCTCCAGTATTGCTGACTTTCAACCTGATTTAGTAGTGATTGATATTTATAGGGATGATTGTAATGGTCTGGAACTGGCCGTAGTTATCCGCCAGCATAAGGACTGTTTGAACCTGCCAATTGTTTTTCTTTCCAGGGAAGTCAATTTAAATAAACAATTGGTGACTCTGAACCTGGGTGGGGCTGATTTTTTGACTAAACCAATCGAGCCGGAATACTTGATCCAAATGATTAGCACCAGAGCCGAACGAGGTCGAGTGTTACAAAATTTTAACAAAGAAGTAGAGCTACAAGTGGTAGAACGCACCACTGCGCTGGCGGAGGCTGGCGAACAATTAATGGTGGAGGTAGCGCGACGACGTCGGATGGAGGAAGACCTCAAAGAATCGTCTCGGCGAACGGCAAGTATCCTGGAAAGTATCACCGATGGCTTCTTTGCGCTTGACCACCATTGGTGCTTTACCTATCTCAATCCCCAGGCCGAACGATTTTTGCAGCACTCCCAGGAAGAATTATTAGGTAAAAACATTTGGAAGGAAATGCCTGAAGCAGCCAGTTTAGTTTTTTTCGAGGAAGCCCATGCAGTTATAGGAAAGTGGAAGGCTTTTAGCGGCGAGGGGTTTTATCCCCCACTAAAAGCCTGGTTTGAGGTGCGTGCTTACCCTTATATGGAAGGAATAGCGGTCTATCTACAGGATATTACCGCCCGTAAATGTGCGAATGAGGAAATGTGGAAAGCATTAGAGAAAGAACATGAACTTAATGACCTTAAATCCCGGTTTATCAGCACTGCTTCTCATGAATTTCGCACCCCGCTCAGCACGATTTTATCTAGCAGTGAATTGCTGGAACGCTACGACCAGAAATGGTCGAACGAAAAGAAACATGAACTTTATCAACGTATTCAAAGTGGGGTCAAACGCATGATCGAGCTTTTAAATGATATATTGCTCATTAGTAAATCGGATGCGGGTAAATTAGAATTCAGTCCAGGCTATTTGAACCTGACCCAATTGTGCCAGCAAAGGGTAGAAGAATTTCAGCTGGGAACGATGAGTAATCATAAAATAAACTTTAATCATCCCAATCAAGCGATTGAAGGCTGGTTTGACGAAAGGCTGTTGCACTCCATCATCTCTAATTTATTGTCCAATGCTGTTAAATATTCTCCTGATAGTAAGACGGTTTATTTTAGCTTGGTTCCGCGCCACGATGAGGTTGTGCTTGAAATTCGAGATGAAGGGATTGGTATTCCACTCGAAGACCAGGCGCATCTTTTCGGGGTGTTCTACCGGGCTAAAAACGTTGGCACGATTTCAGGTACTGGGCTAGGTCTATCAATTGTCAAAAGAAGCGTCGAGTTGCATCACGGCAGCGTTGGGTTTGCCAGCCAAATCGGGCAAGGTACGACCTTCACTATTATTCTTCCCTGGAATAGCTCCCTGAACCAGATCAAACCAGTTGAGTAACCGAATAAGTAATTAGGGCTTTCGCTTAATAAGCTAGACGTAGGGCAGGAATACGTGGATGACGTAATTGGGGTTCCTGATGTAATGGAACATTTTTGGGTTCTTCCGCAAATTTAGTGATAAGCTTTCAAGTTAAGCAGCCCTACAACCAGGTTCTCACGGGAAACTCTAAGTGGTCAGTTTTTTACACTATTTGTCGCTTAAAGCTTTTATAGGACTGTTTTGCTTCTTCTTAACCAGCTTTTAGATCGGAAAGTGGCCTATCACCCGGTTATAAGCTCATAATTTGCAGTTTTCTCTACAGCGAAAACCGCAAGTTACTGCCTTTGCTAGTATATTCCGTTTGGGCATTGACCAATGCCAATTTAGAATAAATTTTCAGAGAGTGACGACTGGCGTGTCCTCAATAGGGCTGTATTAAGGTATCGTCTAGTCCTTTTGCACGATAGGCTCTCGAAAACCCATCTATTGTCGGATTTGCGAACGATAATCTTTGATAGTACGACCATGCCAGTCAAAGCGCACATAATCTTCGGCAACAACATTGGTTTGCAAGGCCAGATGTGCGATAACCACTTTGGGTATTTCCTGCTTACCCCAGGGAAAGCGGCACTTCATTATATTCCTGGCTAACTCGCCTTAGTACCTTGACAAGGTCTTCTATACGAAAGGGTTTTGTCAATACATCCCAGAACCCGTATTCCTGATAATTTGACAATATCGGGTCACTGGAATAACCGCTGCATACCACCGCTTTTACTTGCGGGTCAAGTTCGCGGAGGCGTACCAACGTTTGCTTACCGCCCATCCCACCCGGCACAGTCAGATCGAGAAATACAATATCAAAGGGTTGTCCAGTTTTCAAAGCAGCCTCATACAACTGTATCGCTTCGCCGCCATTTTTGGCTACCTCTACCTCAGAACCCAACCTGTTCAAAGTACGTTTTAATACATCCCGCAGTGAAGGTTCATCGTCCATTACCAGCACCCGATATTTGTTATCTTGCGAATAGAGTACGCGCTGGGGAGCGACTGGCGGTTTATCAAGCTCCTCCGGGTTTCCCGATACCGGTAAGTAAACGTGGAAGGTGGTACCCTTTCCTAGCTCGCTTTCTACCGTAATATAGCCTTCGTGTTTTTTGATAATAGAGTAGCAAACCGCTAATCCCAGCCCAGAACCCCCCAGTTTGGTAGTGTAGTAAGGATCGAAGATTTTGGCTAAAGTTTCGGGAGGAATACCTAACCCGGTATCGTGAAGGGAAACTTTTACATACTTGCCGGGAGCCAATTGGGTGATTGTTTCTTTAACAAGGCTAAGATTTCCCCCGGAAAAAGTCAGGAAACCTCCTTCCGGCATGGCCTGGGCCGCGTTTATCACCAGGTTCTGAATGACTTGCCCCAGTTGCCCACTATCCACTTCCACCGTCCATAACCGTTCCGGTAGATTGAACACGACCCCTACATTCCGTCCATGCAGGGCAAAATTGGTAGCCTCCCGAATAATCTGGTTCAAACTCGCCAATTTTCGGATTGGGTTACCACCCCTCGCAAAGGTTAAAAGTTGAAAGGTCAAATCTTTGGCACGAATGGCCGCTTTTCGCGCTTCGCCGATAAAATCAATAACCTGGGCAACTTCTATCGCTTTTTCATTGTTGAGACTGAGGTCTATAAGATCGAGGAAACCGAGAATACCGGCCAGCAAGTTATTGAAATCGTGCGCAATACCGCCCGCCAGCACCCCCAACGCTTCAAGCTGCGAAGTTTTTTGAAGTTCCTCATCGGCCCGCTTTTGTTCAGTTATATCCCGAAATACTAAAACCGCTCCAATAATTCTACTTTGCTGATCCAGAATGGGTGCGCAGCTATCCGAAATCAGCCGCTCGGTACCATCTCTGGTTATTAACATAACATGGTCACTCAGCAAGATTGTTTGGCCGCTTTTTATCACTTCTTCAACCGGGTTCACCTGGGACTGCCGGGTCGTTTGGTCTATTAATTCTAGCATATTGGTGATTGGTAGTCCGATTGCTTCGTTTTGAACCCACCCGGTCAACTCCTCAGCCACCCGGTTTAACATTACCACTTTTCCGCTCAGATCGGTGGTAATAACTCCGTCACCGATAGAGCGTAGCGTGACCGACAGTTGTTCCTTTTCTTCCGCCAAAATTTGTTGAGCTTGTTTAAGCTCGGTAATATTTTCGCTAAATACCATCCCGGCCACTATTCGGCGTTGCTCATCCAGAATAGGTACTGCTCGTACCATATAAACTCGATCATCATAATACTCTTCAAAGTTATTTTCAATTCCCGCCAGGGCCGCCTGATAATACGGCAAAAGTCTGGCGGTATCTTCGGGTTGTAGCACCTCTTGCAGGGTTCTGCCTTCAAGCATTTCCCGGCTAAATCCGCTCTTTTCTAGCAGCCCTCCTTCAGCGATAAGGAAACGCATATCCCGATCAAAAATCAAGACCGAACTATCCGGGAGATTGCGGACCAGCAGACGATACATTTCCTTGCTTTGGCGTAATGCTTTCTCCACCTCAACCCGATCCGAAATATCTATCGAAACCCCGCCTACCAGTTGTTGTCCGGTAAGGTCGGGTAAGGGGAATTTGTAAACCAGCGCGTGTCCTGTAGTACCATCAGACCGGGGAAAAGGCTCGACCACTTGAAGTGCTTGACCAGTATCGTAAGCTTGCCGGATATTGGTTATATACTCTTCGGCAATTTCACGAGGATAAATATTCAGGATATTTTTACCAAGCACCTGTTCACTAACTACGTTATAAGTACGCTTATAAGTCTGGCTGATGAAAACAAATTTACCTTCTATATCAGTAATCCAGCTTGCCGTCTTTAACCGTGCAGCCGCGCTCCCTACTTGAGGGAAGGTCATACTGTCATAACGTCCGTAGCTCTTGAAGCGAGGATAGCCGGGAGTTTCACCTGCTTTTACCCTGCGGAAAAAGGCTTTCATAGCAAGGTCAATGCGGACTGCCACATTCTGCAAAACTTGGGAATGTACCAGTGCAAGACTGGGACGCTCGTCTTTAAGGTTTGGCAGACTAAGTGCTTGAGCATGATAATTCAAGCTCTTTTTATCATTTTCCCAGGCGGCTTTACGTTCGCCGAGAAAATGATTATAGAGCCAGCGACAGTCGTTGAGTTGCGTATCCAGCTTGCGGGCTTGCCCTTTAGTAGGATATATTCGATACTCAAAGGTTTTAAGCATAGCACATATTATGTGATTAAAACAGAACATTAGTCAAATGTTAAAGAGTAATCAGCTCGACCAGGCGTGGTCAAGAGCGATGTCGCTTATATCTACTGCCCTTAAAAGGACGTAGTTTTACGCGACTTTCTATAAACAGTTTTGAGTTTTGACTAAGGAAGAATCTCCTTGACTAACCCGGATTTGCAGCTTAAAATTGTGGCTAGGGTAGAAGATTCTTCACTTGGAAGCTATTTAATATGGCAGGGTTCGCTCAAAAGGGCAGTTCAAGTAATGTAACTGTTCAGGTGTAGGAGGGATTACCCTTCCCGATAAAGACGGGTTTGGGTAAAATCGGGAAGGGTAATCCCTTTTACATTGACGCTGGCTGGATAGTTACCAAATAATTTAGATTATGGTTTTCAAGCCCTGTTCCAGACTGGTATAAGTAGTTATTCCTGCCAAATCCAGATCGTTTTTGACAAAAATGGCGGAAGCTTCCGGGCTAAGGTTGGTCATAGCCGCTTTAATACCGCACATCCCAAGTTCACGAGTCATTCTAACCAGGCGTAGGGCGGCATCCGGCGTGATATTGCTGACCTTGCTTAAATCTATAAAAAGATGACTGGCCTTGAAAGCAACCAAATCTGCTATTACTTGACTGGCAAAATGCTCTACTCTGTCAACCCCAATATTTCCAAGCAGCAAAAGCAGATAACTGGCCGAAAAAAGCGGCAAAAGGGCAGTATCAATTTCCTGACCTGACTCTACTATGGTCGTTGGAGAGCTATGGAAACTATGCTGCTGGCGTTGCGCCTGGTATTGACGTTCCAGATGTCCGACTACCCGGCTAGTCAAAAGGGTTACGTAGCGGGCATCCGGCTGGCGGGGCGGGAAATCTTTCAGACTTTGTATCAAAGTTTCGTAGCGTTCGGGCCGGTAATGCTCAACTACCCGCGCCAGCAAATGCACCAAGTCGTTAATTAAATCTGGCTCAAACGTCCAAAGCGTATCAAAGGCTCGAAAAGGTTCTTCCTCCACCAGTTCCAAACGGTCTCGCCCGCATAGCAAAGCCGAAAACTGGTTGGTCAAAACCAGCAA
The DNA here is from genome assembly GCA_038323095.1 of Chloroflexia bacterium. Lineage (GTDB taxonomy): Bacteria > Chloroflexota > Chloroflexia > Chloroheliales > Chloroheliaceae > L227-5C. The sequence continues at coordinate 6,124 of JBBQGP010000109.1, forward strand.
AAACCATTCCTGCCGCAAAGTGTCTTTGTAAGCTAAATTTACGTGCAAATAATTGCTATTGGGGGCTTCCGGCGGCATGCCTCCTGCAAAAATGGATACGGAATGGGCAATACCAGCTAAAGCCAGATAACGGTCAGTTTCTTGTCGCCAGTACGAACTCTCCTGAAAGCCGGTAAAAACCATTGCAGGCAAGCGGTCAGCAATTACCAGTTCCTCTAAAGAATGGCTAATATCTACCAAAGTTACTTTGGTAGCCCGCAAAGGGGTCAGGCGGTGGCTAAAGGCATCATGAAACAATTCATAGAGCGAAATGTTTAAAGGAGGTTTTCCGCGTTCAGCTTGTACAGGGTTTTCCTCGGTGTTTAAGTTTTGTGGGTTTAGAGATTCATCGCTCATCGAAACGCTCTTTTCACTTTTTGAACAATCTCTATCAAAGATTATGATTATTGTAGAAATTTGAATAATAGCATACCTATTATTATAACGCCAATTTATCTTATGGCAAGTTTAAGCTTGAAAATAAGATTTAATCACAGCACATTTAAGGGTAAGCCATTATGAATGGGCCTATTTTCCGCAAATGACAAACTACCAGTTGAACATTGTTAATTACGTGTACCGGGTAAGAAAGGGGTCGGTTTGCCAGCAAAACATTAACGATGCTGCCGTCAGGTAAACTGGCTTTATATTCTGGGGGGCTGATATTATTAATTGCAGTCATAGGCCAACCAATATAGCCCGTAACGCCCGCCGACCAATCCAGGTTTTGCTGATTTCCCGGAGATATTGGCCTGACGTTGTTAAGGGTACGATTATTAGTAAAGCTGGGTGGATTAGATGTTGCTATTTTGGCCCTTTCGTTTTGTAACGATAAATTTCGGTTAAGTGAATTAACCGGGCGTGAAAATGGCGAGGTGGCGTTTGTATTTTGCGTAACTTTAGTTTGGGTAGCGTTGCTGCTACCTGTATCGGTCAGATGTGAAAGATGTTGGGTAGCGACCACTAACCGGGCTAGTTGCATTAGAGTACGAGCTGAACGTAAAGAAGTATCATAGCTTGGCTCATTACTAAATTTATCCTGAATTAGTTGGACGATTATTTGCTCCAGTAAATCGCAAGTTAATTTCAGATGTTCGTATTTATAATCGGCTAATAACATTTGTTTGAAAAAATTTTGAAAGAATTGGTTCAAATCTTCAATCTGGTTGGATACAAGGTAAGTGATAATCATATCCAAAAAAGTACCGGCTCGTACTCGCGTAATTAAAATATCCTCGTTATAAAATGGACTATTTTCAATGTGAACTCCGCTCACAAATCTATCAAGGCAAGCGTTACGGTTGTCCTGAAGACATTTCGCCAGTGTCATATTAGATATATTATTTGATTGAGTCATTTTTACTTTCTAGCACTTACCTTAGTTATTGCTCAATACAATGCCGTATATTACTAAAGTTAGTATAGCTAATTTTACCTCTATAACTTCAAATCTGCTATAAAGTTATAATGAAGATTAGGTTATATTGATGTATCAGTAACGAAAATTTTTTTTAGTACCTGTCAGTAGAGTTTATACTTAGTTTTAGTATCAAAAGCCGGGTTCTGTCTGGATTGTTCATTTTGCAATTTCGGTGTAAATTAAGCAGTAGAAGTATAACGCCTGGTAGAAAGCAGGTTTAGCTGGTTGCAGTTAGTCTAAAAAGAAATTGGTGTAAAAGTGGGCCTGAAAACTTTAATCGTAGATGATGAGGCTCTAGCGCGGGCCGATTTGCATTATATGCTCAAATCTCTGCCCGATATTTCAACCGTAACCGAATGTGCTAACGCTACCGAAGCTTTGGCCCTGATGCAGGACGATGTTTTTGACGCTATCTTTTTGGATATAGAAATGCCCGGCCTGAACGGGCTAAAGGCGGTTAAAATAATTAACCAGCTGGATAGCCCGCCCAAAATTGTTTTTGTAACCGCTTATGACGAACACGCCGTCAAAGCTTTTGAGCTAAACGCAGTAGATTATCTGGTGAAACCCTTTAATACCAAACGGCTGGCTCAGTCTGTTCAGAAATTACAGGCGGCTATATCGCCCGGCTTGCTCAAGGGGAGAAGCGGCGAAAAAGCTGGAGCAGTCGTCGGCGGCAACCGTGAATCCAGCGATTTGCAGTTTAAAAAAATCCCGGTAGAAAAAGGCGATGGCGTATTACTTATCAGCCTTAGCGATGTGCGCTATATCGTCGCCTTTGATGACCGGGTGTTCGTCAATACTTTTGAGGAACAGTATTTGTGTCGCTTTTCGCTGACCGAACTGGATACGAAACTTGGTTCGCAGGGCTTTGTACGGGTGCATCGCAGCTATGTTGTAAATTTGCAACACGTGGTAGAATTACAACCTTTTTTCAATGGCACTTATAATTTGATTATTGCTGACAAGAAAAAAACAATTGTGCCAGTAAGTCGCGCCCGCGTTAAGCTTTTGCGCTCACTTATCGGGGTATAATTTAGAGAGGACAAAAATGGCTCTGAAAAAAGTGGAAATCGAAAAGCTGGCCGGAGAGTTTTTAGAAGTACGGGCGCAAGCTGGAACAATCGAACAACCAACCCTACGCTATCCCGGTTTTTCGCTGGCCGAAGCTTACAGCGTCGCCGATTTTTTGCGAGAAAATCGGGTGGCGAACGGCTACGAAATAGTTGGCAAGAAAATTGGCTTTACCAATCAAGCTATCTGGCCTGCTCTGGGTATCGGCCACCCTATCTGGGCCACGCTTTATCAGAAAACTGTTCATTATTCCCAAGCTGAATTAAGTCTGGCAGGGATGGCTGCCCCCCGGATTGAGCCGGAAATCGTTTTTAAGTTAAAACGAAATTTAATCGGGCATAATCTGGAAGCCGAAGAAATTTTGGCGGCAATGGAATGGTACGCGCTGGGCTTTGAGATTGTGGATTGTAATTTCCCCGATTGGAAATGTACTCCTAACGATGCTATTACCGATTTTGGCTTGCACGCCGCTTTGATGGTGGGTGAAACACGGCCTGTTCGCCCTGATTTTGGCCTGGCTCTGGCTGAATTTAGCGTAAAACTTTATCAGGATGATAAATTGGCGGCAGAAGGGGCTGGGCATAATGTTCTGGGTAGTCCGGCCCTCGCAATTAACTGGCTGCTGGCAACCTTGCGTGATGCCGGGATAAATGGGTTACAGGCTGGCGAAGTTATTACCACCGGGACGCTTACCGATGCGCTACCGATTGCAGCGGGCCAAAGCTGGCGATTTGAAGTAAGCGGCCTTGATTTACCCTCGCTTACCTTGAACATGCTTTAATTGTTACTAAAGCGAATCAAACCAAATTAGTGTAACGTTCAACCATATCGGCCAGTTGGTTTAAATCAAACGGCTTTGCCAAATAATCTACTGGTTTGATTTGAGTTGAAAACCTAGCGGCATCGGTGGCGGCACTTAGCATAATAATTGGCGCGTGTCGTACTGGTAATTGGCGATAGGCTTCGGCAAAAGTTTCGCCGTCCATACCAGGCATTCGCATATCCAGCAAAATTAAATGAGGTTGGTAATCTTGCCCCAGTATTTGCAAGGCGTGGTCGCCATCCTGAGCGGCCTTGACCTCATATCCTTCATCTGTCAGCATAAGGCTAAGAAAATCGCGGATGGGTTCTTCATCGTCTACCACTAAAATACGTTTTTCGCTTAGGCCCATTTTTCAACTCCTTTTTGCCCGGACAACTCTGCTAATGATTTTGTTCAGATTTGATGAAGCAATGGTAGTAAAGCGGTACTTATTTTTGTTAGAAATCTAATTTAAAATTATCTTCCTTTATTCTATCAGATTAGCATATTCACTAATCAACATTAGAGGTGTCCTTAATAAGAATCGTGCAAAAAGCGTGCCAAAGTGCTAACCGTAGGCGACCAATCCAATTCCAACCAAAACTAACCCAATCCCGAACCATTGCCAGCTTGCCAGGCGTTCTTTCAGAAAAATTCGAGCTAATATAATTGTAACAAGGCTAAAAAGTGAGGAAAGAACCGCTACCAGCCCGGTTGCTCCCGCCAAATGAATTCCTTGTGTATATGAGAGAAAGGCCAGCGAATCTATAATACCTACCGCCACAATCCATTTCCAACTTGGCTTAGGTGGGATTTGCAAGGTTTGGTGGGCAGGCCGAGCCAGTAGCAACAAAAGTACAGGGGCAATCAAGCGCGATTCCCAAACTGGCACTACCCCTCCCAGGTTTGGGGTAACAAAGCGCAAGCCCCAAAACACTACTCCAAAACAAAGCGAAGCAAAAATAGCCCAACCGATACCTTTGGTGGGCGATTGGTCGCCTTCCTTTTTTTGGCTGGAAAGCTGCACCGAAGCCAGGACTACTCCGACTACGGTTAGCCCTAAGCCAATAAGTTGAGGGACGGAAGGTCGTTCGCCGCTTAAAATTGAAAGAAAAAGGGTTATCGCGCCATAGCTGGCTGCAATTGGGGAAGCCAGCGAAAGCAAGCCCACTTCAAAAGCATAATACAAAGCTAATCCTGCCGAAGTATTGCCCACTGCTAAAAGGGCGGCAAGGGCCAACGTTTCGCTTTGCCATTGGCCCGCCTGCTGCAATTCAAAAAACAGCAAGTAAAGCGATAAGCCGATTGCGCCAAAGAATTGCATATAAAACAAGGTACGATAAAACCCGGCGTGACGGCTGGCAAAGCGGGCGCAAAAATCGGCCACGCCCCAACCTAAAGCCGCGCTTAACCCCAGCCATATTTCCATTCGTACTTACCTGTTTCCCGGCTATTTTAATAATGTTTAATTTAGTTTAAATTTGCTTTGTCCACAAGCACTACTTTTATCATATTTGGAATTGCGCTCTCTTAGCCCAAGTTTATTTCAGGACAAAATTTGCCAGCAGCTAACAAATCGGAAGTATAAAGTCGGAAGGATACTAATTTCCGACTTTATACTTCCGACTTCCGACTTGTTACCTAGCTCTGATACCGCCACTTGAAATAATGCTGGCCGACGTTGCCCATTTCGACCCGCCATTCGGGGGCGTTAGAAGGGGTATAGGTCAGGATACGCCGCTCGAAAGCCTGAATTAGCACATCTTTGGTTTGACCGCCGACCTTGACCTGTGTCCAGTACGGCTCGGTGACGGGTAAGCCAGTAGCGTAGAAAGTTGGGTTGAAAAGCGGGCCGGAAACGGTGCGATTATCAACGCCGACTATCGGGCCTTGCCCGTTTAGGTAATCCCAAAAAGGCTTGGCGATAGAATGGTTGGTCTCGCGGATAAAAGTGGTGGATATAACGTTGTACTGACCGAAGTAAGGATTTTGCCCGGTATCGCCAAAGCGGTTCAGGGTATTGTAAAGTACGATATTTAGCTGATTGGGTGGCGCGGTCAGGTAGCGGTTCAAATTGGCGTAAGTTACCCCGGTAGTATCGTCGGGGTCGCCCGCCACGCCGATATTGGCTGGGCCTTTATTTTGGAAATTGGTATCACCAAGCTGAATCGAGCCGCTAATCATTTCCTGTACCAACAGCCCGTTTGAAACGTAATACTGAGTGTTTTTATCAGCATCCGGGTTGTTAATTTCCATCCGGCTTTTATCGAAATACTGCACAAGCCGTTGCCCGCTTGGTGAACCGACGTAAGGCTCGTTGCGAACGTTCAAAGGAGTTTGCCCCCAGAGCCAGCTCCGGCTAACCCCGCCATCCGCTACCAGCTTATCGGTACGATTCCATAAATTAGAAAAGGCCGAATTTGCAAAGCCACCGGGATTAGGGGCAAGAACATTGCCGGGATTGGTCGGGACGGGCGGCTGGGTAGTTGGCACGGGTACGGGCGGTTGGGTAGTAGGTAAGGGCGTGGGCGGTTGGGTTGGGGTAGGCTGGGGCGTGGGGGTAGGAGCGGGATTAACTGGCTCACCCGCCAGCACTCGCGCCAGGTTAAATACATCTACCGAGCCAAGACCCGTCGCAAAATCGTAGCCAGGGCCAGCCGTATAAAACAAATTGTTGCCGCTAGTAACGTCGCGGAAAATTGGCAAAACTTGCGGCTTGGAGGCCAGTTCGTAGAGCCTGGGGGCGGTGAAAACGCGCTGCTTGTTATACTGATTGATAAGTGTTCCCGCCGCCGCCAGCAAAGGCGCACTTGCGCTAGTTCCGCCCACCCGCAGCCAGGGCCGGGAAGCCGAGCAACCGGGCGCAACCGTACAGTAAATCGCGTAGCCCGTTGCGGGGTCGGCGTTAGCCGAAATATCGGGAACTTGCCGCTTGCCGTTGCTGTATTGGTTCTGCACACCGGGCGCGTTTTGCCAGGAAGGGCGTTCGTAAAGCTTGCTGAGGCCGCCACCCGAACCCGCGCCACTGGCAGAGCGGGTTTTATCAGAAACATTGGCCCATACCGTTTCACTCTGGTAGTTAGCGTTAGCGTCCAGCCGCAAGGATGTGCCGCCAATGCCAATCGCGAAGGGGTCAGAGGCGGGGTAATCGACTGAAAGCTGGGGGAACTGGTTCGACTGGTTGTTGCAATCAAACGCTCCGCTATCGCCAGTGGCCGCCAAAAATTGTAGCCCTTGCGCCGCGCCCTGCGTTAGCAAAGCGTGTAAAGTATTAAGTTCGCCCGTACTAAAATAATCCTCGCATTGCCCCCAACTGGAAGTGCTGACAGGAGCGCGATTGTCGCTATTGATTTTGGCAATAATTTGTTCCAGCCCGGTCAAGCTGTTACCCGCCTGATACACTAAAACGGTAATTTGGGGGGCAACCGCTATCGAAATTTCAATATCAAGGGCCGCCTCCCCCGCGCCGCGCGAATTGGGCGATTGTCCGGGAATAAGAATATCCTCGATTTTGTAGCCACTAATCCCGAATTGCTGGGCGTAAACTTTAATATCGTCCTGGCTGTAGCTGGTTAGCTGCACCATTCCTAGCGTCTGACCCTGCCCCTGCGACCCGGCATCCAGCAAACCCTGAATGTTGTAAGCCTTGCGGATTTGGCTTGGCCCTAAGCCGTTGGGCTGGCTAACCTGAGCTTGAGCCGAAGCGGGTGCGGGCATACTCGCCCGTCGTAAAGGCCGATTATGAAGCTGCACCGACTGGACGTAGGGGGCAATTGCTTCATTAATATAGGGCGTGCGGTCAGCCGAGTAAAATTCCTGAGTTTCGCCCCCAATGTTGGCCCGATAAGTATTTAGCTGCACCTGAAAAGCTTGCTCAAAAGTGGCGGGGGTAGCATTCAGGCTCAAAAGCAAATTATCGCGCTCGACCTTAAAACCCTGATTTTCAAAATAGCTGGTTACTTGCTTAACAGTGCTTTCGTCTGGCCCGAAACGTTGCATAAATTGGGCAGGGGTTAGAAACTGGTGATAAAAAGGCGAGTTGGAGTCATTGACGGCGGCGGCGTAATGTTCCGCTCCGGCAGCGTCGGCCAGCTTCAAGGCTATCAGCCCGGTTTGGCTATCTTCTGTATCAAAATGGGAAACAAAATTGGCATTGAGCAAAGTAAGCGGGGCAGGACGCGCCTCGGCTACTTTTGTCGGTTCAATTGCCAGCATTATTTGAAAGGCCAGCAAAGCCAGCACTACCATTAATTTTATTGAACTCGGTTTCGGTTTGAAAGCGAGAGAAAAACGATTGAGAAACATTAGTCAGGAAATCCTTTCCAGCCGATAAATAAAGAAGTGTGAACCTTACTATTATAACGTATTTAAGGCGCGGACGACGCGAAAAAGAATGTTATTTAGAAAGTAATTGTTCAGGTGTAGGAGGGATTTCCAATCCCGATAAAGACGGGTTTAGGTAAAATCGGGATTGGAAATCCCTCCTACATTGACTCTGGCTCAATAGTTATACTAAATTTTTACAAAAATGGGGCAAGCACCTCGTCGAGAATGTTTTCCATTGCATCCCAGCTATAATTTTGCTGGCATTTGAGGCGGGCAAGCTGGCCCAAACGAGCGGCTTCGGCGGGATTATCCAGCAAATCAGCAATTTTAGGGGCAAGGTCGGCGGGGTCGGCGGAAGGAGCAAGCAAGCCGCAATTGTCCAGCACTTCGGCAATATCAGCCTGTGGTGTAGAAACTACGGGCAGGGCCATCGCCATCGCCTGATAAAGCTTGATGGGCATTTGCCCGCGTGCTTGCTGGCCTTGGAGTTGCGACAAAACCACTAAATCGGCCATCGCCAGCAATTCGGGAATACGCGAAGGCGGCCAGAAGCCCCAGTATTGCACGCAAGGGTTAGCCTTGAGCCGGGTAATAATTTCGGTTTCCGGGCCAATCAAGATTAGCCGCACGTCAGGTCGGTCTAAAAGTTCGACAGCCGCCAATAATTGTTCCAAACCTTTATGCGGGCGGGCTGCCCCGGTGAACATTATTAGCTTGAACTGGTCTACGCCGCGTTCTCGCCGCAAAGTCATTCGGTCAAAATGGGCCGGGTCATAAAAGTCGGTATCGCAGCCATTCGGCAGAATCACCCCGCCATAGCGTTTTTGGAAAAAGCTTGAAACCGAAGTAATTGCATCAGCTTGCCCGGTTAATTTTTCAAGGGCGGCAGTATAAAGATAAGAATTGGGCTGGTGGGCGCGGGGTAATGACAAAGCCACATTTTTAAGCCAATGTTTGCTGTAGGGGTAGCACATAGACTTTTCCCAATCGTCCACGTCCAGCAGTACCGGGCGTTTGTGCCTGAGTTTGTCCAGCAGGGCCAGACCAAAGCTGGCAGGGCGGGGTTTGAGGGCGTAAATTATGTCGCCGTCCAGCGCGTCTATAACTTGCCGGGCATTCGAGAAAAAACGGGGGTAATTTCCGGCTTCTATTTTCTTCCAACTTACCGGCACTTCGCTTAAATCATCAGGGAGCGAGCTAGAACTAAATATGGGCGTAACTAATTCGACCTCAAAACGGCGTTTGAGTATCGAAGCCAGCGAACGCGGCCTCCCGGTCAAAACAATATCGAGGGCCGCTTCGTGGCCTAGCAAAGTAATTTTCATAAAGCTTCATTGTAAAAGTAAAAATCCGTGTCAAACCCTTACTTGCCAGTTAATTTCAGTCTAGCTTGCAAGCGTTGGCCGTCGCGCAAGTAGGTGAGGCCGACCATATCGGCCATGCCCGCGATAGGTAAATTGGCAAGCGCGGCTAAGGCTTTTTGTAAATCGTCGACATTTTTGACGGCGTGTGAACCGAGGGCTACGATAATATCCCCTTGCTTCAACCCTGCCTGTGCTGCCGCCGAGCCTGCCGGGATTGGGCCAAGTACCGCCCCACTCTGGTTCTGCCCCGCCAATACGGTGGCGGCATCGGCGACTTTCACCCCAAGCTTAAAGCCGACAGGTGCTTGACCTTGCGCCTTGATTTTCAAGACGGCCCGGTTTAGCGCGTCCTTGTCGAACCCTACAATAACTTCATCTGCAATCAGGGTTACAGGTACGCCCTGTTGACCGCTTTTGCGTACCATTTCAGCCGCCGCCATTCTATCGCTGGCGACATCTTTTTCGGCGTATGAAACCCCTTTACTGTCCAAAAATTGCTTTACATAACGGCAATAGGGACAGGTTGGAGTGCTATATACAATAGCCTGTGCCATAAAATCCCCTTCCTTCACTTCTGACCTTTTTCCTCAAATCTTTTTAATACTTGTTTCTATTATTTGAAGTTTACACCAAATCGTCAACTACGTCGCTATCTTCAGTTGCTACCTTCAGGAGTAGTGGCCGAGTGTTCTTCTAATAACTGTTATATTATAACCTAATCTTTCGCCTGTGGCTTGTTTACTTCTTTTTCAGGTACGTTATACTGGCAAACTTCATCGGAAGGTTTATCAGAAATTAGGTGCTAAAGCAAGGGTAAATTATAATTAAATTTTTATGCATACGAGTGTACACTTAATATATTTTAATGCAGGTTGCCCAAACGCCGTAATGCAATTTGTAATGTTTTTCTTATAGACTACTAAAGTAAGTTTACTTCTGAGAGCCAGTCTAATAAATCAATGGGCCGAGCCACATCTTACAAAATCAGACTGAGTTGTAAGATACTGCTCCGCCAGTTCACTACTTCGAGCCAATTGTTAGACACGCTCTGAGCGATTCGAGATGAACCTATAGTTTGGTGGTGAAGCGAAACATTCAATCCTAAACTTTATCATCTTGCCGTCAGAATTTGCTCGTTCTTTTGTAGCAGTAGTTTTGAAACCGTCGCGGCATATTCCAGAATGGAGTGAGAGCAATGCATCTGTTCCCTTCCTGATTTTTCACGGGGTCATTTCCAGACATTAAAATCGAAGATTAAGAATGATAAGCTGAACTAACGACCCTGTTTAATCGTTTAGTCCAATTTATCAACCATCGCCACGCCAGTTTGAGTTTGCCTTGCCTGCTTTTTGGGCAAGCTTTGGTTTGGGCAATTTATTTTGCAGTTACGTTTTATTACAGTTCTATTATTTATTGGAGGTTATTCATGCGTTTCAATCGCAGAAATCAGGTAAGCGCGGGAAATCGTTTCCTCGCCCGGTTTCTAGTCATGACAATTTTTGCATCCCTGTTTGCATCCCTGTTTTACATCAGCACCGAAAGGCCCGAATTGGCCTCTGCCAGTCACGGGCGCGGCTGGTCGCTCAACTGGACGAAGACTGCGGCTAATACTGCCGATTTTGAGTTTAGCGCAAGCTACAGATGTACCTACTTCCCTGGTGGCGGTAACAATCCCTGTACAGTTAAAAAGGGTGATACTTTTACTGCTGAAAATATTGACTTCGGTGATGGTACTATTGTTACCGAAAACATTATAGCAACTTTGGTTGACCCTGCTAACGATTACATTATAGGTACGGCAAGTTTCAGCCACACTTACTCTGGTGCTGGGCCATTCACGGCTTTTATGCAGAGTAGTGCGCGTTTGGGCAATCCACCTCACGTAAATAATCCCATTCAGGACTTCCGGGTAGAAACTATTGTAGATTTTAGTGTGACGGGTAGCCCGCAAACTTTCTTGCCTCCAATTGTGGATTGCCCCCAGAACGCCCTTTGTAGCTTTACCGTTCCGGCGGTAGACCCCGCCTTTTTGCCTTTAAACTATCGTTTCTCGACTTCTGCCGAGGCTACTGGCACTACTGGCTTTGCCCAGCCGGTTGGGGCGACAGTTGACCCTAATACCGGGCTTTACCAGTGGAATACTACCAACCCTAGTCCGGCTCTGCTTGCAGGCCAGCCCACTTTCTATTCCAGCCAGGTAACGGTTGAATCCAAGGTTGGGGGCGTGGTAAAGTCCAAGTCGCCGATTGACTTCTTTATCCGTATTTCCAACGACTCAGCCAATATGCCGCAGTTTAACAACCCAACTCCGGCGGATGCGACCATTTTGTCGGGAGTAATTGGTACGCCGATTACTTTTAATACCAACGCCACCAGTCCGGCCAATCGCTCGATTGCCCTGAGTATGCTCAATGCTCCGGGTGGTGCAACTTACAATACTGTGAGTGGTAGCCCTGCTACCGGCGCGTTTAGCTGGACACCCAGCGCAATTGGTACTTACATTGTCACATTGCTGGCGCAAGACCCCACCGGGTTGGGCGCGACCCCGCGTTCGGTGCTTATGCGCGTTACCAATCCTCCGGCTAACGTTGTTCCGACGGTTGCCAGTGCCAGCACGCTGGTTACTACCGCTTTCAGCCAGACTTTCAGCGTAACCGTTACCGATACGGCCAATGCGCCTGTACCGAGCGCGGTTGTCACTTGTTCGCTGCCCACCAGTGGCGCGAGTGGCACTTTCGCAGGTGGTCTTACCAGCAAAACCGTCACGGCGGATGCCAGTGGCGTAGCTACCTGTCCGGCGATTACCGCCAACAGTACCACTGGTACCTATAACCTGACTTATACCAGTGGTTCAGCTTCTGGTACTACGAGCCTGACCAATACTGATATTGGCAGCTTGACTGCACCAGGTACTACTAACAGCACTCAGGTTACAACGGTCTTTAACCCGTCGCCGAGCGTAACTGTTACCGACAGCAGTAATAATCCTCTTAGTGGCGTTACCGTAACCTTCACTGCCCCTAATGGTGCGGTGAGTGGTAGTTTCGCGGGCGGCGCACTTACGGCAACGGCGGTCACCAACGCCAGTGGCGTAGCGACTATGCCGACCTTTACGGCCAATACCAAAGCCGGTACTTATAATGTGGTTGCCAGTCTCGGCAGCAAAACCGCTAATCTGGTGATGCAGAATACTCCCGGTACAGCCAGTGTCATTGTGCCACCAGCCAGCCCTGCCAGCACCGCAATCACTACCGCTTTCTCTCCTTCTCCGGCGGTAACGGTAAATGATGCCAATGGCAACCCGGTAAGCGGGATAGTTGTTACCTTCACCGCACCGGGTAGCGGACAGAGT
>JBBQGP010000110.1:0-17932 GCA_038323095.1 Chloroflexia bacterium
TTTTCTGCCCATTGATAACATATTTATCACCCTGCCGAACCGCGAAAGTGCTGATACGGGTAGTTTCTGAACCGGCATCTGGCTCGGTTACGCCAAAAGCCTGCAAACGCAATTCACCTGAAGCAATCGCAGGCAAGTAGCATCGTTTCTGGTCAGCGTTGCCGTAGCGCAACAACGTACCCATAATGTACATTTGAGCGTGACAGGCGGCAGAATTCCCCCCGTTACGGTTAATTTCTTCCAGAATAATGCTTGCCTCGGTAATGCCCAAACCTGCGCCGCCGTATTCCTCCGGGATAAGGGCCGCCAGCCAGCCCGCTTTGGTCAATTCGTTCACAAAACCTTCGGGATACTGCTTTTTCTCGTCTACCTCGCGCCAGTATTGGTCAGGGTAACGCACGCAAATTTCCCGCACCGCTTTGCGAATGGCTTCCTGTTCCTCGGTCAGCTTAAAAGTAAAATTCATTTTTCTTCCTATATTCCTTTAATTTTGGTACTAAATTTTTGGTAAGTGTCTAATCGGCTTTAATGTAGGAGGGATTTCTAATCCCGATTAAACGGCTTGGGCAAAATCGGGATTAGAAATCCCTCCTACACTTGAACTTTTACAGCTATCGAACAAAAATCACAAACAATACGCGAGAATATAGCATAGCCCTAAATGGGCTTCAATTCAATTAGGTTGGGGCGTTATAAATAAAAAAAGGCCGTTGGGCAGTTACCAACGGCTTTGTGTGCTCGCATTTTTTGTGTAGGAGGTAATATATGTGGTAAAGTTATGAGGTTCAGATTAAGGATTTGCCTTCTGCCGAGGTTGCCCTCTTCAGGAGTCAAATCGATAAGAACGAGATACAAAAGCGATGGTTGCTCGTGCATCGTGGTTTCGTTCTCACTATATATTACGCTTGTGAAATCCAAAAGTTACGGTAGCTGGCCGGATTTAATTTATCTCTAATATAACCAGAAAAAGAAAAAACGAAGGAGCGAAACATGTCTGAAACCAATGACCAACGCCGCGCCGCCCATCTGGTCGAAACCGATTGGTTGGCGGAACACCTTAAAGACCCCAACATTCGCATCGTAGATATGCGAGGATATGTCACACTTAAAACGCTGGATAACGGCCAGCAGGAATCAATCTACAGTGGAGCGCGAAAAGACTACGAACAGGGCCACATTCCCGGCGCGATTTATCTGGATTGGACAAAAGATATTATTGATGAAAACGCCCCGATTGCGGTACAAGTGGCAGGAGCGGAGAAATTGGCGAAAATTTTGGGAGAAGCGGGTATTGGCGACGAACACACCGTGATTGCTTACGACAGCCACCCCGCCAATCAATTCGCCACCCGCCTATGGTGGGTCTTTCGTTACGCCGGACACAGCAATTTGAAAGTTTTGAACGGTGGTTTCAAGAAATGGCAAAGCGAAAACCGCCCGCTTGAAACCGAAGTTCCCCATTACCCACCCGCAAAGTTTACGGTGAATATCCAACCGCAGTGGCGTGTTACCGCCGAAGAATTGGCCGCCAAACTGGGTGATAATTCGGTCAAGTTAATAGATGCCCGCGACGAAGGGCAGTATAGCGGAACAATTCGCCGGAGTGGACGGGCCGGACGGATACCCGGCGCGATTTCCTTACCTCGTGAAGAACTGGTAGACGAAAACGCCCTTTTCAAGCCAAGTGCCGAAATTGACCAAATCTTAAGTGAGAAAATCAAAGCCGAGCCGGGTGAGCGAATAATAGCTTATTGTAACGGCGGAGTAGCCGCGACCACCGTCCTTTTCGCCTTGAGTATGACCGGGCGCGACAACGTTTTGAGCAATTACGACGGCTCGTGGAACGAATGGGGAGACCGCGAGGATTTGCCGGTAGAAATATAATCGGTTTTTATGTTGGCAAACAATTTACGGGTGATTTTGGTTTTAGTATTAGCTGCTTTGTGCTTCCTGCTTTCGGTTTTGCCGCTAGTCGGGGCGGTAGGCAAACCCTGGCCGGGGTTTTTCTATTCGCCCTTTTACACTACTAACGTTTTCACCGATGCCAGTTTGCCCGCGCAGCAAGCCGGGTTGCGCCCGGAAGACCGGGTGATACAGGCGGGAGCGTTGCCGGGTCAATGGCCGAGAATTGAACGATTAACCGAGCAAACCCGGCTGGCTGCCGCCCAAAATCACCCGCTAACACTGGTATATGAGCTTGGCCGGGATTTGGTAACTATCCCGGTTAAAGTTGAATTACTGGATTGGCTACGTTTGCTGGAGAAAGCCGGGCCACTTTTCCTGACAGGTGGGCTGTTATTTTTTGCTGGCCTTACTCGCCCCAACAATTCTTTAGCCTGGCAAATTTTCGTTTTCTTCTCGGCTCTGGCCTTGCTTGCTGCCCCTGACTACTTCCTGAACGCTGGCAACGGGCGTGAAAGCGGCTTTCTGCCCGATATAAGCAACGGGTTAGCCACTTCTGCCAAGTGGTCAACCTTTCTTTATATGCCCCTCTGGAAAATCGCCCTCACCGCTGGAGCAATCTTTTATCTTCAAACAATCGGCAACCTGCAACTCGCAACTCGCAACTCGCAACTTCCCCCCCCCGACCACCGACAACTGTTCTTCCAAAGTCTGGTTATCGCTTTGCTGATTTTCGATTTAATCAGCTACAGCTATGAGGCGATAAAAACGGCGATTTATAACAATCCTGATTATGTGGTATGGCAGGGGCGGACGGCGTTTTGGCCGGAATGGGGCGGGCTGACTTTGCTTCTGGTTATCGGAGAAATCAGGCGAAGGGGCTGGAAAGCTCTTTTGCCAATAGCCGGGTACGTTCTTTTTCTGGGTGGGTTCATTATCCCAACTGTCTTTGACCTCACGCCAACAGGCTCAGGGCCGCAATGGTACAGCCTGGGCCTGCTTTTATATTTCACAACTCAAAATCTAAAACTTACTACCCAATAAGAACCGTGTATTGGTTCACTTATTGTGTCGTCAGCCTTTTGCCTTCGTTAAGCCAATTGTACTTATAGAATTGGTTACAGAATATGACCTATTGCACAGTATTCGTTGAATATATACCAGGCACAAAGTTGTATCTTTGGATGGGTCATTTGGCCTATAAGCTTCATCAGGTCGAACGAATATTGGCGATAAGTCTTTTGGTCGAGTATAATCAGGAATGTACTATTTGTCTCAAAAGAATTTTGGAAAAAGAAAAACTATCAAGCTCATTAAGAAAAGAGCGTGCTTAATGACGAGCAAACTAATTTCTCTGGACGAAGCTGCTGCCTTGATTCCCGATGGCGCATCAATTTCTTTTGGCGGCTTTACTACCCAGCGTCACCCAATGGCCCTGATTTATGAACTAATCCGGCTACGGCGACGCAACTTGTATTTGTTTGGTCATTCTCCTGGTGGGGATTGGGACGTGCTGATTGGGGCGGGCTGCGTCAAGCGGGTCGAATTGGCCTATGAAGCGGACGAAGCTTTTAACACGATTGGCCCACGCTGGCGGTTAGCGGTACAGCGCGGTCAGGTCGAATGGGAAGATTACAGCAATTTTGCAATGGTTACGCGCTTTCAGGCCGGAGCAATGGGTGTGCCGTTTTTGCCCATGCGCTCGCTTTTCGGTAGCGATGTATTGGCCCGCGAAAATTTTTCAGCCGAACAACGCGCCGCCGACACTCGCACCGCTTCCAAAAAATCGCAAGTAATGGAATCGCCCTTTAGTCCGGCGGAAAAAGTGGTGCTGCTGCCCGCTATCCACACCGAATTTTGTGTGCTGCACGTTCAAAAGGTCAGCGAAAACGGCCTAGTCAGAATCGAAGGCCAAAGCTTTGCCGATGTGCAACAAGCTCTTTGCGCCGATACCGTAATTATTACCGCCGAAGAAATTGTGCCGGAGGAAGAATTAAGGCAAGACCCGGAGAAAAACTTGCTGCCCTTCTTTGCGGTTAGTCATGTAGTACATGTTCCTTACGGGGCGCACCCTTACGCCGTTTACAATTATTATGACTATGACCCGCGCCAGCTAAAGAGTTACCACGATAGTGCGGAGGACGAAAGTTTATTCGAGCAATATCTGGAAAAATTCGTGTATGGTGTAAAAAATCAGGCTGAATATCTGGATGCGGTTGGCGGCCCGGCCCGGCTGGACGAATTAAAAGCCAGCCCGGAATACGGCTATAGCCCAAACTTGAAGCGCAGGAGGCTCGACTAAAATGACAGCTACCATACATTACAGCCTGACCGAACTAATGACGGTAGCTGCCGCCCGCGAAATCAAGGAGGGCGAAGTAGTTTTCGCCGGAACGGGCTTGCCCATGCTCGGCGCGATGCTGGCCCAAAAAACCCACGCCCCCAACTGTATCATTATTTTCGAGGCAGGAGCGATTGCCAGCCGCATGGCCCATTTGCCAATGTCTGTCGGCGACCCCCGCACTGTTCGCGGGGCGGCAATGGCGGCGGGCCTTAGCGAAGTTTTTACCTATTGCCTGCAAGCCGGACGGGTGGATGTGGGCTTTATCAGTGGGGCGCAAATTGACCGCTACGGCAATATCAACAGCACTTCGATTGGCGATTATCATCATCCTAAAGTACGGTTTCCCGGTAGTGGCGGCAGTTGCGATATTGCTTGCCTCGCCAAACGCACCGTGATTATTGCCGCCCACGAAAAACGCCGTTTACCCGAAAAAATTGACTACATAACCAGCCCCGGCTGGCTGGAAGGTGGCAACAGCCGGCAGGAAGCCGGGCTAATTCGGGGTGGCCCTTCGGTAGTCGTCACTACCAAAGGGGTTATGCGCTTTCAAAAAGAGAGTCATGAGATGTACTTGGAAAGCTATCATCCCGGCCTGACCGCCCAAGCCGTGGCCGATGATACCGGCTTCCAGCTACCCATCGAAGAAGCTACCGAAACGCCCGTCCCTACCGCCGAAGAACTCCGCATCTTGCGGGATTTGGTAGACCCGGAACGCATCTTTTTGAAGTAACTAACGTACCTAACTGGTTGTAGGAGGGATTTCCAATCCCGATTTTACCCAGACTCGTCAGGGTCAGGATTGGAAATCCCTCCTACAAATATGCTGACTGAATTATTAGAGCGGGTCTAATAATAAGAATATAATCAAGCGGGCTGAGTGGTTACAAAGCTTTTCCGCAAAAGCCAGCCACAGAGCAACCAGCCCGCCCCGAACATAATCCACGAATCCCGCAACCATTCTTCGGGGTAAACTCCCAGCAAGTAAACCTGAAAATTGGCGGCGGTGGAGATAGAAATCAGGGCAAAGGCGAAAACTAGCCCGACATAACGGGTTGGGCGCAAAAGCAGGGCCGCCGCCCAAACCCAGGCTAACAAGACCATATATTGTGGGCTGAATACCCGGTTCGCCAGCGTAAAAACTGCTACCGCGACTAGCCCCGCCGCCGCCCAGCCCCCCCAATCTTCCACTTTTAGCTTGCGCCGCACCCACCAAAGCCGCCAAACCGAAAGAATTAGCACCAACAAAGTCAGGCCGAGTTGGGCCGCCAGCAATTTATTATTACCTAAAATTACTTTAGCGGGTTCGCCCCAGGGTTTTTCGGGGGTAGTGCGGGCCGGGTCTAAAAAATCGCGCTGGATTAGAAACCAGAAACTTTCGCCAATAAGTTTGCGGCTACCCTGAAATTTGTAGGGATACCAGAAAGCGTCGCTATTCCACAAATAAAAGGGAAGGCTGGTTAGCAGCGTGACAAGCAATCCGGCGGCGGCAAAAATCGCCAGATGCCGCCAGCGTCGTGCCTGAGCATAACCCAGTATGAGCCAGGGGGCGACTATCGCCGGAAGCCATTTCAAAAGCCCGCCCGCCGCCACAAATGCCCCGCTTGCCCTCGCCCCGCGTTCTGAACTTTTCGGCAAATAAAAATAAATGGCTAATACCAAAATCGCGGCGGGGGCGGCATCGTAGCGAGTATAGTTAAAGCTGAACAAGGCCGGACAACCCGCTACAAACGCCGCCGCCAGGAAGCCAGTTCGCACCCGCCCCAACTTTCGCCCAACCCCGTAAAGCGAAAAAGCGGCGATAAGCTGAAAGAAAGTCAGGATTAGCGGGAAAATCCAGTTAAAATCGAGCTGCTTGCCGCCACTCAAAATCGCTCCGAACCAGAATAAAAACAGGGCGAATTGAGGATATTCCATATATTCGCCCTTGAAGTTCAGGGGATAGCGGCTTTGGGCGAAATCCTGCCCGTATTTGAGGAAAAGGGTCATATCGGCATCTTGCCCGAACAATAGGCTACCATCCGGCAAAAGCGAATTTGTCCTGAGCCAGATATTAAAGAAATTGGGCAGGGCCACCAGCAAAGTCAAAGCCAGCCACTTTTGGCGGTAATTTTCGTCCTTACTGGCCGGACGCAAAGCCCACCAAATCGCCAGCGCATACACCAGAAAATACCCAAAACTTAGCCAGGCATAAAGCGGGGCTTGCTTGATGCGTTTTAGGTCGCGGGTCCAGCCCACTGGCAACCATGCCGCGATTAACGCAGCCGCCAAAAGCAAGCCATCCAGCAGCGAAAAATTCAACCAGTCCGGCCAGATTTTGATTTTTGAGTTTGCTTTACTGGAAGGAGAAATAAGCTCGGTTTGTTTCATCAACTGTCTTTATTTAATTTGCGCCAGGCTAACCAATCACCGCTCTCGATTGGGCTAAGATTGGGAATTTGGCGGGCAAAGGCATGGGGAGCAGCCAGATAGACCCAAGTCAGCGTTTTTGCTCCATTTTCGTGCTGAACTTCGCGTGCGACCCGCAAATATTCGTTTTCTTCCGGCCCGGCTTGCTCCGAATAGCCTTCCAGCCAATCCAGCTCGATTAAAAGCG
The DNA here is from genome assembly GCA_038323095.1 of Chloroflexia bacterium. Taxonomy (GTDB): domain Bacteria; phylum Chloroflexota; class Chloroflexia; order Chloroheliales; family Chloroheliaceae; genus L227-5C. The sequence goes on from JBBQGP010000110.1 coordinate 6,840, forward strand.
TATCGTAAAGGTCAGGGTTTAGCTCCATCAAATGCCCTGCCACCCGGCCCGCGCCTTCCACCATATAGGGGTACGCCCCACGTGGCTGGTAATCGGCCAAATTGCCCTTCAAATGCTGGTAAGAGCCGGCGGAATGAAGATAAAGCTGCGCCCCTGACAGCCACCAATCATTTTCCTCGCGGACAGTTCGCCCTTTCAAAAGGCGGGCGTAGTTGCGTTCGCCCGTCCGCAACGTACCATAAAAGAAAAAAGGTAATCTTTCCAGTTTCTTTTCCTGCCTAATTCCTATTTTTTATTGTAAGTATTCAACCAGTCTCAATGTAGGAGGGATTTCCAATCCCGATTTTACCCAGACCCGTCTTTATCGGGATTAGAAATCCCTCCTACAGAATAATTTTCGCATTTAAAATCACTAACGCACTTTCAGGAAAAATGTTGCGACTAATATTACTTTATTTTAGATTTCCCGGCAAATGCCAGACTCGCACTTTTGGCAATAGGGCCTGGTAATCTTTTTGCCGCGTGCATCCAGCGATTAACCCAAGTTGATAACTAAAATTTTCGAGTAAACCCAGTCCGGCAAAGGTCGGCAAATTCATTTTGGGCTGGAGCCTGAAATAATCGAGTATTTGCGGGCCAAGCAAAATCAGGGCAATTTTCCAGCGGGTTTGCCTGAAAGCTAACCCAATTAAAAGCGGCCAGGAGTAATATTTGCCCAAATGCACCCCAAAATGGTAGCCCGCCGCCCCATACGAACGCCCTTCCGCCAGCAAAACTTGCCACAACTTTAGCGGCAAGCCATACCCCCGCAACTTCCACCACTTCTGAAAAGGCGGAAGTAGAAAGTAGAAAGTCGGAAGCAGGAGCTTTTTAAAGGTTATCGGTTGTCGCTTGTCGGTTGTCGGTAAGAAAGTTGCGAGTTGCGAGTTAGTTTCCGACTTCCTACTTCCGACTTCATACTTTTCTTTGTTACTTGATACTTGATACTTGATATTTAGTTGGGCGTAGGTTGCGAGTAATTTGAGGGGGATAAAAAGGGTGCGGCGTTGTTCAGGGTGGCGAGTTAGCAAAGCCGCTTCGGAAGTAGCGTAATCAAAGCGGGTTTTGAGAAAGCCGGGTAAGCTGGCCCGGTAGTCGTGACCAAGTTGGGCCGAGGGGTTATAACGGATTTTCCAATTCGCCTTGAGTAATCGCCAGCACAAATCCACATCTTCGCCAAAGCGCAAACCTGGCTCGAAGCCGCCGATTTGCACAAAAGCTTCCCGCCTTAGCACCAGATTACAGGTTGGCAAGTAACTTAAAAGCTTGCCTAGCTGCACTTCGGACGGACGCTGGCCCATAAAAAGGGAGGAACGGCTATCTTCGTAACGCTGAAGCAAAGTCCGGGGGGCGAAAGCCCGCGTTGCCCCGCCCGCCACCGCCAGTTTTTCATCCGCGAAAAGCGGGACAAGTTGGCGCAACCAATCCGGCGAAACTACGCAATCGCTATCTACACAGGCAATCAAACCGTGACAGGCGGAGGCAATCGCCCGGTTACGGCTACCCGCCGGGCCAAGTTGCACCGGGTTTTGGAGCAGCTTAACCGGGTAATTAGCGATTATTTGGGGAGTAGTATCGGTGGAAGCATCGTCAACTATAATTATTTCCAGTTTGTCGGCGGGATAATCCAGCTTGAACAAAGCTTCCAGACAGCGTTTGATTTCGGTGGGACGATTGTAAACCGGGATAACGAGTGAGACACTTGGCAAAGCTTCATCCGGCGGCGGTAAAGGCAGGAGAAGCTGAACTAATCCTTTTTGGTGCAATTCGTCCAGCACTTTGAGAACCGAGGCTGGTTTTAGCTTTAGCTGACGAGCAACCTCCTGAACCGAATTTTGCCCATCGCACCGCCGCAAAACCTCAATTACGGTTGGGCTGGTACGAGTGGCAAAAAGCGGATAGCTCGAATAAATAAATCCAGCATCCGCTCCCGATTGAAGTTTCAGGTAAGATTCCAGGCGGTAACGGCGGGCGAATTTCTCGGACATCTCAGGATTTGATTTCGGGTAGTTCTGGCAAAAATTCGGTAGCTATAAGCGGGTCGCCTTTTACCGAGCGCGTGTCGCTGCTACGGCGAAGCATTGACTCGGTGTTTACTTCTTCTAGCTCTGACCCGCGCCGGGCTTGTCCAGTCTGATATATTTCAATTAGCTCAAACCGAGTTTTGCCCACTTGCAGAATTACTCCCGGCTGGATTTCGGTTGGGATATTGGGCAAAAGTCGCCGATTATTTAGCAGAGTGCCGTTAGTTGAACTCAAATCGGTCACAGTGCAAATCCCGTTGGGCTGGCGGGTCAGCTTGAAATGCTCACGCGAAACGGCAGTGTCGTTACTCAAAACTATTTGACAACTCGGATTACGTCCGGCAATCAAATTTCCTTCCCGAAGTTTGTAGACCCGACCAATTTCCTGGCCTTCTTTGACAACCAGAAACATCCTTTTTCTCCTCTTTAACTTGCGGTTGGCGAGATTCGTCGTGTCCCTTGATAATAAAATTAAAGCATATTTTTGCGGCTCTTACAAGCTCTTAATCTACATTTCGGGCATATTCGGCGGGAGTGCTGCCGACGGTAGACCTGAAATCTTTGATAAAATGGGATTGGTCAAAATAGCCCAAATCCGAAACAATTTCGAGGCGTTGGCTTGCCTCGCTTTCGACCAATTGCTCGGCGGCTTCGTGCAGACGACAGCGTTTAATCACCCACTTTGGGCTGACCCCGACGTATTGACTGAAAAGCCTTTGCAGCTTGCGAGTATTTAGATTAAAGCGGACGGCAATATCCTCGACTTTGTTAATCTCGCGGTCAGCTATAATATAATCAATAATGTCATTTATAAAGTTTATGTTTTCGTCCTGCTCTGGCAAGTGTTGTCGCAAAAAAGCTTCAGCCAGAGCTACCATTTGCCCTTCGTCCGCCGCTCCTAAAATTTCGGTTTCCAGTTCTTTAGGGTCTACCCCAAAAGCAGTTTGCAAACTAATAGAACTGCCAGTAAGTTCGGAAATCGGGAACTTTACAAAAGGATAAAATGCTCCCGGCCTGAATTTAACGCCAAAAACCCGACCCGCGCCTTGCAAGGTGTAGGAGAACTTGCCGTTTACTACGCCTGTAACACGGGTATTGTCTTTCTCAAAGGTCAGGTGGACGCTTGGATGAGGTAAAATTTCCTGCAAATAGGGCGGTTGCCCCCGCAAATCCCAGCTTACAATCCAGTAATGTTCGATAAAGAAAGCCAAATCGGGCGAAGGAAAATAGCGGGAAAGCTGAAATTTCTTTTCTCCGGCTTTGTGGTTCAAAATTCCTCTAGCTTTAGCAGTTTTCGGCCTTGCCATAAATTTTACCTGAACAGTTCTTTTTTCAAGATATAATTTTGAAGATACAAAGGGTTGGCCCAATTATAGTAGCACAAAAATACGTGTTTGTCGCGTTTTTACAATATTTCCGGCTCTAATTCTGGTATGCTATTCTTGCAGCCAAGAAATGAATTAGCCAAAAAGGAGATTATTATGAACCGTTTTATGCAAGAGCAGGGGCCGATGTTTGCCGGAACTCATACCATGCGGGACGAGATGCTGGATACGTTGAGCGAGGCCGATTTGAATTATAGTCCCGGCGGCCAAAACGTACCGTTCGGTCAGCTCTGGCGCGAAATGGGCGAAGTAGAACATGCCTACGTCGAGTCGTTCAAAACCTTCAAGCAGGATTTTTCATGGCGCAACCCCGAAGCCGGGTTAGAAGGTAGCGTCAGCCAGCTCAAAAGTTGGTTCGCGACGCTGGATGCCGAATTGGAAGCAGTTTTGGGGGCAATGTCGGATGAAGATTTTAAGAAAACGGTAGAGCGAAGTGGCTTTGCGATGCCGATGGAGTGGCAGGTGCAGGCTTATCTTCAAGCTTTGCTGATTTTCTTTGGCAAGGCCACTATTTATCTGAAAACGATGAACAAGCCGCTAACCAAGAAAATTGAGGAATGGATAGGCTAACCTGAATTGACACCCCCGCGCCAGCGTCGTACAATTTAGCCGAATAATTCAAATTGCGCTTTTGGCTAATCAGGCCAAAAGCCAAAAACTTACAAAACGAAAGGTTGTTGATTATGCAACCCGCAAACGCTGGCACGAATTCAGAAATAAAAGTCTTTCCCGGTCAGGCCGAGCTAAACGAAGCCGCCGCCCGTCGCATTGTGGAACTGGCAAAAGAAAATATTGCCGCGAACGGGCGATTTACGTTGGCTCTTTCGGGTGGCTCGACCCCCCAAAAGCTCTATACCCTGCTGGCGAGTGAAGCCTGCCGGGATAAGATAGATTGGGATAAGGTTCATATTTTCTTTGGCGATGAACGGACTGTCCCGCCCGACCACGCCGATAGCAATTATCGAATGGCAAACGAAGCCTTGCTTTCCAAAGTGCCGCTCCGCCCCGAAAATATTCATCGTATGAGGGGCGAGGACGCGCCCGAAGAAGCCTCTAAAGCTTATTCCGCCGTTTTGGAAAAAGAATTTGATTTGGAAGGCGGTGATGGCCCAAACCCGGAGAATTTCCCGCGCTTCGATTTGATTTTGCTAGGGATGGGGCCAGATGGTCATACTGCTTCGCTTTTTCCCGGCACACAGGCTTTGCAGGAACGGGGTCGCCCGGTTATCTCCAACTTTGTCCCCAAACTTGATACCTATCGCATTACCCTGACCGCCCCCACGATTAATCAGGCGGCGCAGGTCTGGTTTTTGGTGGCCGGACAAGATAAAACCGAAACACTGGCGAAAGTGGTGGAAGGTGAATATCAGCCTCAAACTTATCCAAGCCAGCTAATTCGCCCTCAACACGGTCAATTAGTCTGGATGCTGGACGAAGCGGCGGCGGCCAAATTGACCAAAAAATAAAACCATAGCTGTAAATTAGAAGCAAATTTAAGGAAGTATTTTTTTGATTATAGATTTTTTGAAGCGGGATTGGTTCGAGGAAGTTTGGCGCAAGCGGGAAGAAGACGTTTACCCGACGCTGTTTGGCCCACTCCCCGATACGGTTATTCCTATCTCTATCGAAACTTTGCGGGCGATTTTGGGCTACGAAAAAGACATAGACGAGGCGTGGCGGCACTTTGGGGTAATCGAATTCGAGCCAAACTTCCAGCATGAAGATTGGATTTATGTGACCAGTGCCTTTAGCCAGCCCTGGAAGGCCGAAAGCGAAAAGGATTTTGACCCGAACGGCTATAGCGGCTACGGCTATGAAATGCTGCTGCGTACTTCTGAGAGGGCAGGTTGGGCGGTGGATGTGCTGCACCGCCTGACTGCCTACCAAATCGGGGTTTATAACGAGCGGATGAAGGGTAAACTGTTTCAATGGGGCGACTGGATGCCGCTAAACGGGCCGCTTAACCCCAAAATTTCGGATAGCCCGGTACGGGGGATGTTCCTTACCCGTCCGCGAGATTTCGCCGCCCGCTTTGAATTGCCCAGCGGTCAGGTAGATTTGCTGCAAATTGTTGGTATCACTGGCCCGGAGCTGGCTTACGGGTTGTACAAGGGTTTTGACAAGTTGGAAAATAAACTATTCGAGGCGAAGGCCGCCCCCACCACCAACCCTTCCCGCCAGAGTATCGAACTACCTGCCCAATATCCCTTGCCCGCCCAATTAGCCGAACGCTTTTAGGACAAGTCGGAAGTATAAAGTCGGAAACTAAGGGACAAGTATAAAGTATCAATTAACAAAGAAATACCGAAAACTTGAAACCTGAAACCTGATACTTGATACTTGAAACTCAAAAAGGGGTAAAAGTGTTTGCGGAAGAACGGATAGCGGATTTTTTGCAAGAATTGGGGTCGGATGCGCCTGTACCGGGTGGGGGTGGTGCGGCAGCTTTGGCCGGAGCGGAAGCCGCCGGACTGGTGACAATGGTGGCCCGCCTGACCGCCGGGAAAGAAGCGTTTGCCAGCATAGAAAGCCGCGTCCAGCAAATTATTGCTCAGGGAGACCAAAAGCGGCAAATTTTGCTCGAAGCGATAGACCAGGACGCAGCAGCATTCCAGGCTTTGATGAATTCGTATCGTTTGCCGCGCACTTTGGATGAAGAAAAAGCCACTCGTACTAAAGCAATTCAAGCTGGACTAAGAGCCGCCATTGATTCGCCAATGGCAATTGCCCGCGAATGTGCCGCGCTGGTAGAGTTGGCGGCGGAACTGGCCGAAACTGCTAACCCCCACGCCATCACCGATGCTGGAACTGCGGCGCATTTGGCCGAAGCTGCCTTGCTTGGCGCAATTTTGCAAGCCCGAATTAACCTTAAATCTGTCAAGGATTTGAATTATGCTGAAAATACTCGTGCCGAAATCAGCAGGCTAATCGAAAGTAGTCGCCATAGTCGGGAAAGAGCTATCGCAGCAGTAGAAAAGCATCTGAACTAAACCCCCGTTTTATCTCTCCAAACAAAATTCTCTAAAAAGCCGAAATAGTAGCTTCGATTTGCTGATATTAACTTTTTCAGATGTGCGCTATAATTGATTGAGTAGCGTGTTAAACCTCTATAACCAAAAAGTAGTTAGTTTATTGAAGATAATATAATAAGGTTAAATTATTATTCAAAAAAGCTTGTTAAAAAGCCAAAATTAGAAAGGCTAAGATGAATTCAGAAAATCAGGAAAATACAAACACAGGAACAGTATCAGCCTTTGAATTTGAAGGTAAATCAAAGCTGGACTGGCCGGATGAATTGCTCAAGCCGGGCCAAAGCGAACTCATTTGCCGGGAAGTAAATCAGGCCGAAGCCGAAAAAGTGCAGGAAGCCATGGAGCAGGCCGGAGTTTACCCGCCCGGCGATGCCGCTAACCGTTTGCGCCGCCATCGCAAAGCTTATGTAGGAGAAATTGCCGGAACAGGGAAAATTGCCACCTATGGCTGGATTGCTTTTGATAAAGAGCCACTTGGCGGGTCGGGCTGGGCTTTTTTGCCGCAACCGGGTGAGGCATACTTTTATGATTTTGCAACTTTGCCCCAATATCGCGGGCGGGGCTATTATCCAATTTTGCTGCGATTTATCCTTGAAGAATTGGCAAAGCAACAGGTCAAACGGGGTTGGATTGGCACTGCTCCCGGCAATGATGTATCGGCCCGTAGTATTGCCCGCGCTGGTTTTACATTAGTCGGCAGAATACAGGTAAAATTGGACGAAAGCGGCCAGCCTCATTTTGAAGCAACGCCCGTACCAGGTAGCCGCCCGGAACTTATCGAAGCAATGCAAAAAGCCCACGTTGCCGCCGACCCGGTTTAGGGTGAGTGTGACACACTTTATTGCAATCCAAATCTTTGACCATCAGTAAACCTTAAACTTTATTGCAGAAATTTGGGCCATACCTCCTGTGCTTTATTCTCTGGTTCGGTGGCCCATTCTTCTAAAACAAGGGTAGTTCGCGCCCAATCCGCCTTGAGCATTTTTTGCAAAGCCATCGCGACCATTTCACGAGTACGCCAGCGCGGGCTGGAAGCAGCTTTATGCAGCTTGGCAACTTCATCGTTCCACCAGTCAGGGCGCACCGTCGCTACTATCCCATAGCTTAATATTGCAGCTGCCGGAAGAATTTCGCGGGGTGAGTTTTGGGGGGCTTCTTCTAAAGAAAGTCCAGCCCAGCTGTCTAAAAGTTGTTCTAGCTGGTCAACTGGTGGCTCAGGTTGGGCCACGATTTGCCCGATTATTTCGGCAAACGCAGCGACCAGCGCGATATTCAGGCGTGGGCCGGGCAGATTGCTATTTTCCAGCAAAAATTGCTCTAGCTCCTGCTTATCGCCTGCCAAAGCCAAACCTAACCGTCGTTCCAATTCCCCGCTATACAAATCTAATTTAAGGTTTGCCATTATAAAAATTTGCTCCCAATAAAAAAAGCTTGATAAGCTATTATGACTTATCAAGCCCAAAAATTCAATTTCTTGATTTTTATCTTAACTTAATGTCCTATCGCTACCGGGGCTTCTCCGCCTTCCTGAGCGGGACGAGGGCGAGTGTTGGGGGAGACGGTGAAGAAAGCCGCGATAATTCCAAAGAAAGAAACTATCGCCGAAACTATCCAGGCTACGATAAAGGCATCTACTACGCTTTTCTTGAATTCGGTGGCAATGCTTTTGTTTAATTCGGCCAATTGTGGCTTGAGAGCTTGCCCGTTGGGGATGCGGTCTGCCAGTGTGGTTAAATCAAATTGGTTAGCCGCGCTAGAGCCACGCCCTACCGCTTGACCCGCCGAATTTTGCAAATTGGTGGCGATAGTAGTGCGTAGTTGTTCGGGCAAAGTAGTATCAGCCCTGACTATGGCAATGGCTCTATCGCGGGCCTGAGCGGTATTATCCTTGATTTGTCCCGCGAAAATGCTGATAAGAATAGCGACACCCAGCGCAAAACCAATTTGCCGGAAAGTATTAAACGCACCGCTACCCACGCCCACTTTGTTACGCGGTACTTCGGCCAAAACCATTGCCGGGAAGCTGGTAAAAGTTAGACCCATACCCGCCCCAATTATAATCGAACGCCAGGCCGTATCAATATAGCCAGAACTGGCCGAAAGGGTGCAAAGCGAGACAAAGCCCAGCGTAATCAAGACCATTCCAACTATACCCAGTACGCGCGGGCTAATTTTTCCGTTCAAACGGCTAGTGGCCGCCGAGAATACAAAAGAAGCCAATGGTAACGGGATTAAGGCATAAGCCGCCCCCAATTCGTCATAACCCTGGGCGTTGATGAAGTACAGCACCAAAATCAAAAACGCGCCCTGTATACCTACACTGAACAAGAACATTGCTAAATTTGCGCTAGTAAAGCTGCGGATTTTGAATAAGTTAATGTCCAGAATAGGTTGCTGCTGGCGGCTTTCGACAAAGAAGAACAAGCCCAGCCCGATTACTGTTCCGGCAAATAAAGCCAGAATTCCCGGCGAACCCCAACCCCAATCGTTACCCTCGATAATTGCCAGCATTAAGCAAAGCAAGGCGGCAGTCAGGGTTAAAATCCCCCCAAAATCAATGTTACGGCTGGCGTGCTGGTCTTTGCTCTCCGGCACGTTGCGGTAAACCATATAAAGGCCAATTACGCAGAAAGGCAAATTTACCAAAAATATCCAACGCCAGTCAAAACTCTCGACCAAAAAACCACCTAATACTGGCCCAACCGCCGCCGCCAGCCCTGCCATCGCACCCCAAATGCCAAGAGCGGCACCGCGCTTGTTGGGCGGAAAAACTACCGTAATAATTGCCAGACTGACCGGGTTTAAGGCTCCCGCGCCAATCGCTTGCAAGGCCCGAAAGCCAATTAACCACTCAATCGAGGGGGCAATCGCGCATAATAGTGAGCCGATGCTAAAAAGCACCATGCCAGTCATAAACAGGCGTTTGCGCCCAAATTGATCAGCAAAACGGCCCATTGTCACCAGCAAAACCGCGAAAACCAGGTTATAGGCATTTAGCACCCAGCTAACTGTCGTTAAATCGGTTTTAAGGCTGTTTTGAATATTAGTAAGCGCAATATTAACAATTGTGGCATCGAGCAGTGACATAAAAAAGCCAAACATAATCGAAATTAATATCAGCCAGGGATTAATTGCCCGGCCACCGGGTAAAGTTAGGGCTGGCTGAGGTTTCCCCCAGGCCGCGCTTCCAGCTTGTTCAGTTTGTGCCATTTACCAAATTACTCCTTCCGAAATTTGTTCGGGCTAATTATTAAAACAAAATTAGAATCTTCTATTATCTATATTTCTCAAAGACCTGTCATAGTGACATATTAACATTATAAGCAAAATCAGTCAAACCTGCTACTTGTTTTAAATGAATTTTAAGTGAACAGTTAAGAGTAAACTTTATAAAGATAATTCAGGAGAAAATTGCTAAGAATTACCCCAAAACTTGCTCAAATTCAAGGAAGGGTTAGCTTTATATTCACCGTGAACGACGACTGGCATGCCAATTTGGGCAAAATCATAAACGCTACGCCAGTCTTCAACCCGTACACAACCGTGTGAAACTGGGCCAAGCCGCCCGTCAATAACTTTTTCGCTTTGGTCAAGGATAAAAGAATGAAACCCGTTCAGGCGCAGGGCATCAAAGCCTACCCAGCCTCGAAAGTAGCCCGTCCCAAAAAGAGTATCGTACTGCAAGTAATCCCGTTTTTCGTAGATATAGTAGACGTTGGGCGGCGTGCTATAGTAGTCGGTATCGCTGCCGGGTGTGCCATAGCCCCAGGCACTCGGCAATTCTTTGATAACCTGATTATTATCTACCAACCGGGTATTACCATCGCTCAAATTTAGGTCTATCCAGCGTCCCGCCGAACGGCCTAAATCAGGTGGTGGCACAATTAACCCGGCTTCAAGGGGAGTTTTAGCTTTGTCTTTAATAGCAGCTGGAGTAGTTTCTATTAAAGAGGGAGAGGGTGATGGCGTTGGAGTTTCAGCCGATTTGGGCGCAAGTGTAGCAGTTGGCGCAGGTGTAAGAGTTGGCCGGGAAGTAACGGTAGGTGCGGGTGCAGGGGTAGTTGTCGGCGCAGGATTGGAAGTAGCGGTAGGGACAGAGGCAGGCCGAAGCGTGGCAGGGGTGGGCGCAAAGCTGGCGACAGTACGAGCAGTGTTCAAACTGGGAAGTAGCATAAAAGATAAAGCAGCGATTAGCAGAATGAGCAACCCACTAAAAACAATCCCTCTAATTGTCTGAAATTTTTTCATCTTCCCTTATTTTTCCACTTAATCTAAAACGCGGGCCTACTTGGGCTTACTGCTGATTTTATTATCGCATATCATAAGGTTTTTTGCTGTATTTTACCTTTTTCCCATAAAAATGAGATACAAATAGTAAGCCAAAAACTATTGACAGCTTGAGCCTCAAGGAACGCGATTAAGTGAAGCAACCTAAAATTTGCATAATAGAAGGGGCTGTGGTATTATGAATTGCGCTTGAGAAACAAAGCTTGAGCGCAAGCAGTATCTAAAGAAGTTATTAATGTCGGGGCGTAGCGCAGCCCGGTAGCGCGCTTCGTTCGGGACGAAGAGGTCGGAGGTTCGAATCCTCTCGCCCCGATTTAATATTTTCT
>JBBQGP010000111.1:0-17671 GCA_038323095.1 Chloroflexia bacterium
AACTGATTACGCGGATGCTTTCCGGGCCAAAGTGCCGCCTGAAGCCGACGTGGTAGAGCTGGCACGAGCTATTCTGGCGACTACCCCGCAATGGATAATCTGGCTTTTGAACTTGCGTAATTTCGTGGTACGCCTTATTGGGCTAAAAGTGCCACCACCGGGCGCGAAATTCGAGCCAGAAAAGATTACTTTTGAGAAAGATACTCGCGCCACAATTTTCGGAGTACATGACCGCCGTCCAAACGAAATTTTGATGGGTGAGGATGATAGCCATCTAAATTTTAGAGTTTCGCTTTTGCTCGAACCTGAGAGGGATTTTGCATGGGCTATTTTTTCAACGGTAGTAAAATATAATAACTTGCTGGGACGACTTTATTTTCTCCCGGTGCGGCCTTTTCACGAATTGGTAGTACGGGCCATGCTTGGCAGTGGAGCGCGGAAACTCTGGCGGAAGCAATAATTCAGGTAATTATGGAAAAGTTGAGCCAAAATCAAATACCTGACTGGCTGGGTAAGCGGGTGCAAGCCAACGCAAACAAGTTGGCCCTAACCGTCGGAATGTACTCGCCTCAAGATTTAAGCTGGGGCGAAATGCAGCAGCACGCTCTGAGTTTGGCGGCGGATTTGCGGGAACGCGGGGTGCAGCCGGATAGTCGAGTTGCTTTGCTAATGAATAACAGCTTGCGCTTTGTCGAGCTTTTTCAGGCTCTTATCCAATTAAAAGCGGTGCTTGTGCCGCTTAATAATCGCCTGACCGCGCCTGAATTGGATTGGCAATTACAGGATGTGGGCGCGTCGTTTTTGATTTACGACGAGCGGAACGCCGCCAAAGCCCAAGAATTAACAAACTGCGAAAATCGAATTGAAAGCAGCACCTTACACGTTGAGGGGAAAGGCATCGCCCCACGTGAGTGGCTGGATTTGGACGAATTGCATACTATAATTTATTCGTCGGGGACAACTGGCAAGCCGAAAGGGGTGCGCCTAACCTACGGTAATCATTTTTGGAACGCGGTTGGCTCAAGTCTGAACTTGGGGAATTTGCCCGATGATAAATGGCTGATTATTTTGCCGCTTTTTCACGTAGGCGGGATGTCTATTCTGTTTCGTAGCCTGATTTACGGCGTTCCAGCAGTTTTACACGAAAGCTTTGACCCGGCGGCAGTAAATCAAGCGATTGATGAACAGGGCGTAACAATAATCTCGGTGGTGGCGGCAACTTTGCAAAAGATTTTGGGCGAGCGGCAAACCAAACCTTACGGACAGCATTTGCGCTGTATGCTGCTGGGGGGTGGGCCTGCTCCCTTGCCTTTGCTGGAACGCTGCGAAAAAGCGAATGTGCCGGTAGTCCAAACTTACGGGATGACCGAAACCGCTTCCCAATTTGTGACGCTTGCTCCCGAAGAAGCGATTCGCAAACTGGGGTCAGCGGGTTTGCCGCTTTTGCCAAATGTTTTGCTGATTGAGCGTGACGGGCAAATTCTGCCAGTCGGAGAAGTAGGTGAAATCGTGGTACGTGGGCCGTCGGTGTCGCCCGGCTATGACAATAACCCGGAAGCTACCGCCCGCGCTTTTAAGAAGGGCTGGTTTTATACTGGCGATTTGGGGCGGCTGGACGAAGAAGGCTTTTTGTATGTGGTAGACCGCCGCGATGATTTGATTATTTCGGGCGGTGAGAATGTTTATCCGGCGGAAATTGAGGCGATTTTGCTGGGACACCCGGCGATTGAAGAAGCGGGGGTGTTCGGTGCGCCCGACGAAAAATGGGGAGCTGTGCCAATCGCGGCGGTAAAATTGCGAGACGGACAAAAGCTGGAAACCAGCGAATTGCAAGAATGGTTTGCACCCCGTCTGGCCCGCTACAAGCAACCATCCCAAATTATATTTAAGGAAAGCTTGCCCCGTAACGCCGCCGGAAAGTTGCTGCGCCGGGTTTTAAGAGAGGAATTTTTAGAAAATGGCAACCACCAAACCCCAAATTAGCACCCGGCAAGCCTGGATATTGGCTTCCCGTCCCAAAACCCTTCCGGCTGCCGCCGCCCCGGTACTGGTTGGTAGCGCGATTGCACTTGCCGCCCATACTTTTAGCCCGCTTCCGGCTCTGGCCGCTTTGCTGGGGGCTTTACTTATTCAAATCGGCACAAACTTCGCCAACGATGTCTTTGATTTCAAAAAAGGGGCAGACAAAGAGCGGGTCGGGCCACTCCGGGCGGTTCAGGCCGGGCTAATTACCCCGCGCCAAATGTTTATGGGGATGTGGGTAGTCTTCGGGCTGGCGACCCTGATTGGTTTATATCTGGTTTACGTGGGCGGCTGGCCGATTGTGGTGATTGGGTTGCTTTCGATTCTTTCGGGGATTGCTTATACTGGCGGGCCGTTTCCGCTTGGCTATAACGGGCTGGGGGATATTTTCGTTTTTATCTTTTTTGGGCTGGTAGCGGTAGGCGGAACTTATTATGTTCAGGCCGGGAACGTTTCGACGCTGGCATGGTGGGGAGCAATCGCGGTGGGTTTGCTCGGTACGGCAATTATTGTAGTAAACAATTTGCGTGATATTGACACTGACCGCAAGGTTGGCAAAAAAACGCTGGCGGTACGGCTTGGGGCAAAAGCAACCCAATCCGAATACTTTGCTCTACTGGCGGGGGCTTATCTTGTACCTCCTGTAATCTGGGCCTTAAATCTGGCGGGGGGTTGGGTAATGCTTTCGTGGCTATCACTACCTCTGGCCTGGCAAATGATAAGGCAAATCCAGCTTCAAAAGGGCCGCGCTTTAATCCCGGTTCTGGCCGGAACTGCCCGCCTTGAAATGGTTTATAGCCTGCTATTCGCGCTCGGCCTGGCCCTGACTGCGCTTTAAGGGAATAGCGGGCAACGGGCGGCTAGGGGCAGATGGCTTCTGCCCCCAATCCGGCCAATTCCAGTCGCCGGAAATAATCTATAGCCGCTTCGCAACAGGCCAAATTGCGGGCAGCCGGGTAAGCCGTGAACAAGTTAAGCTTTTGGGCATGAACCTCGATTTCGAGGGTAATTTGTTCAAGTTGGCTGGACGAAAGTTCAAATTCGTTCAAGGTTGCCAGTAGCCAGGGCCAAAAAAACCGCTCCTGTCCACGCAAACCGCGCCAGCTAAAGGCCGGGTCGGTAGCAAGCTGTCGCCGGATTTGCCGGAAGTTAAATCCGGCCCGGCCCAATCTTTCTAAAACCGGGAATTTCCGGCAACTAAACTTGAAAAGCGTCCCAGGCTCCCATTCATGCCCGCCGGCCAAATAATGATGTTCGGGACAATCCGGGCTAAAATACCAGTTCTTTATAAATTGGGTGCTATCCCGTTTGTACCATTCCTGCGCCGCTTCCTCAAAACTTTTCCCCTGATTTTGTTTAATCTGATAGCAATTTATTTCGGCCCAAACCAAAGGAGCAAGCGCATCGGGAAAGCGTTTGCCAAGCATTTTTAGTAAAGCCCGAACATAATATTTGGCGTTATGTTCAGGGCGGGCGAAGGCGGCAATATCATGGTCGCTAAACCAATCCCCATGCTGCAAATCCAGCACACCATAGCCCAACTTTTGTAAAAAATCCGGGTCGCCTTGCCGTTGGGCTACCGCTTCTCGCCGCACCCAACCTAAAATCTCGGCCTGAGATTGCCCGGTCAAATTTAGCCAGACTTCAAGGTGCAAGTAACAATCATAAAATAGCTGGTTTTTAGGAGCTTGAGTTAATGGCAAAACTTCGGCTAATCCGGCCCATTCCGCTACCAAAAGCATTAACCCTTCCTCACGTGCGGGCGAGTAAAAAAACTTTTCCAAAATAGCGCGGGCTTGTTCCAGTTCCTGGCTTAATTGAGTTTGTGCTGCAAGTTGGAATTTACCCAGATTACGGGCCAAATTATCGAACTCGCCTAAAAATGTGGCAGGATTGGAAAAGCGCGGCCCACTATTCAGATAAAGTACCAAAACTGGCTGGGCTAAGGCCCGAAAAGGTTGGTCGGTCAGCCGGGTGAGGCGGGCCAGAAATTCAAGTTGACCCGGTTTTTGGGTTAATTCCAGTTTATCCAATTGCTCTACCCTGAGCATAGTTTTTTCCTTTTATATAACTCTTTACATAGCTTTTTACGTAGATTTTTATAGATAATAATCCCAAAACCCCTAAAACTATTGTTGCCTACATGATACTACCTGCCCTGGCATAGCTGTCAAGCCTTTTTCAAAAAATGACCTTCTGGGAGCGAAGTAATAACGTAGCAATACAGCAGATTTGGAATAATAGTGTAAAATAAAAAGGTATAATCCGCAAAGCAGCTTTTAATTTTGGGTCAACAGGATAAAGGTGAAAATGAAAAATAATCTAACGTTGGAGCAAGTAGCGAAGTACCCGCGTCCCGGTATGAGCGGGTTGCGACGGGTAGGTTTTACGCCGGATAGTAGCAAAGTGGCTTTCCTTTTTAGCGCACAAAAAACGCTTGTTCAACAACTTTGGACTTATCAGATTGCAACGGGTAAGCAGGAGCAACTGACTGGCAGTGCAGCCGAAGCTACCACTGGCCCGCTTTCTCGTGAGGAAGAATTAAGGCGAGAACGTAGCCGGGTACGTGAATTAGGCGTAACCGATTACCAGTTTGCCAAACTTGCCCCAATTCAAACTTTACTCATACCTATGGGCGGCTGGCTTTATCTTAAAAAAGGTGATGGCCCGCTAACTCGTCTTGAGAATAGTCAAGGCGCACAAGACCCGCGCTTTAACCCGGACGGCTCGAAAGTCGCTTTTGTCCGAAACGATGAATTGCTAGTGCTGGATATTACTTCCGGCGAAATCAAGACGCTCACCAGTGGGGCGGGTGGCGGCATAACTAACGGTCTAGCTGAGTACGTCGCTCAGGAAGAAATGAACCGCTCCGAAGGGTTTTGGTGGAGTCCTGACGGTAGCAAGCTGGCTTATATTCAAGCTGATAGTCGTCATATTCCCCATTATACGATTATGCATCAGGGAATAGTTAAACCAGAAGTAGAGGAACATCGCTACCCTTTCGCCGGAGAACCCAACGCTTACCTCAAACTTGGCCTAATTCCAGTAGAAGGTGGCGAAACGCTTTGGCTGGATTTGGGGCAAGACCCGGATATTTATATAGCGCGGGTGAACTGGCGGTCTGAGACTGCGTTTACCGCTCAATTGCTCTCGCGTGACCAACGTAGTTTACGTTTGCTATCGTTTGATACCCAAAAAGGTATGGTAACTACGCTTATTGAAGAACATCGCGAACCCTGGCTGAACTTGAGCGATGATTTGCACTTCTTGCAATTAGGTGAAATACTATGGTCAAGCGAAAAAGACGGCTTTCGCCATTTGTATTTGCACGCTGCTTCAGGCAAGGAATTGCGCCAATTGACCAGTGGAGACTGGATAGTAACCGCAGTAACCGGGCTGGACGAAGCGCGACGAGTGGTTTATTTTCAGGCAACTAAAGAAAGTGTGCTGGAACGCCATTTGTACGCAGTTTCGCTGGATGGTGGCGAAGTGCGGAAACTAACCGAGGCGAAGGGTTGGCACGATACCATAATCTCGCCCGATTTTGCTTATTTTACCGATACTTTTAGTAATTTGGAACGCGCCCCAAGTGTAACTCTACGCAAAATCGATGGCACAAGCGTAGCGACTTTATTCGAGAATAACGAAGCAACGGCAGAGACTTTGGATTTGAACCCGCCGGAATTAACTTCTTTCCAAACCCGCGATGGGGTAACGCTTTATGCCGCGATTTATAATCCGCCCGAAATCGAGCCGAATCGCCGCTATCCTTTGATAGTAGCGGTTTATGGCGGGCCACATGCCCAGCGCGTCACTAATTCTTGGGATTTGACGGTAGATTTGCGCCCGCAGTATTTGGCCCAACAGGGTTTTGTGGTAATCAAAGTAGATAACCGGGGTAGCGCAAACCGGGGTTTGGTCTTTGAAGCAGCGATTGCCGGGGATATGGGTAATCTGGAAGTGCAAGACCAGGTAGATGGAGTGCGCTTTATGGCCCAGCGTGATTACGTTGATGGCAGTCGGGTCGGTATTTACGGTTGGAGCTACGGTGGCTATATGACTTGCATGAGCTTGCTACGTGCGCCGGAGGTGTTTAAAGTGGGGGTAGCGGGTGCGCCGGTTACACATTGGGACGGTTACGATACTTGCTACACCGAGCGTTACATGAATTTGCCCGTCGCCAATCCGCAAGGCTATCAGAATAGCGCAGTAATGGCCCACGTCGAAAATTTGCAGGGTAAATTGCTGCTGGTGCATGGTATGGTCGATGAAAACGTCCATTTCCGGCATACCGCCCGTCTGATTGTGGCCCTGACCGCCGCCCAAAAGCCCTATGATTTGCTGCTTTACCCCGAAGAACGGCATATGCCCCGCGATGCAAAAGGGTTGGAATACATGGAGCGGCGCATTATCCAATATTTCAAGGAGAACCTTTAAGGTATGAATGATGCGACTGTACTAAAGAAATTGGTGAAGGCCACCCGGTGAAATTTCTGATTTTTCTGGGCCTTTTGCCCCTGATTTTGTCGCTGGATAGCCGCTATGTGGCAGGACATTTTGAGTACGGGCAGTGGGTAGCGAATTTGGCTACCCTGGCTTATTTTTTCCTGATTTACCGCCAATCCGGGTCACGCCTCAAACGCTTGATGCTTATCGGGCTGGCGGTCAGTACATTAGGAGAAGTTTGCTTTTCGCTAATTATCAAGATGTACGAGTATCGCTTGCATACTATTCCTTTATACGTTCCGCTAGGTCATACTATTCTTTATGCTCAGGTTTATCGCCTGGTACGTCGTCGCCGGGTTTTGCGGCGGGCAGCCTTGTTCAAAAGCGGAATGGCGGCGGTAGCGACAATCTTTAGCTTTAGCTGGCTGGTTTTCAACCGGGATGTTTACGGCTTTATCTGCTTTGGTGTTTTTGGCCTAATGCTCTGGTTTTACCCCCATTCGCGTTTGTTTTTCCTGACCATGTTTTTAATGGTGGCTTATCTGGAACTGCTGGGAACAAGTTTTGGCTGCTGGTACTGGCCGCCTTATTTGCTCAATCGCTGGCCGGAACTTAGCAGCGCGAACCCGCCGAGCAGCATTTCGGTTTTTTATATGGCTTTTGATGTTACCTGCCTGAAAGTTTATTTGCGGCTCAAGCAGCCTTTGCGCCGTCGTTACAAAAACATACGCCGCGCCCGCCGCTTCAAAATAAAACCGGCTTCCTGAAATATTACTGTCAAAAAATTAAGGTATACTGTACCAATACGGTTACTGGCGCGGTGAATATCACGATTTGCGGATGCACAGTCTGCTCAAAAAAGTTTGGCTGAAAACAGTTTAGGGCAGCAAGCAGGGGGCAAGCGATAATGCCAAAGTTTGAGAAAGAAATCCATACGACGGATCAGCTTAACGAAATATCAGCTTTGCGCGACCACGTTATTATTTGCGGGCTGCACAATCTGGGGATGCGAATTTTTGACCAGTTGCACGCCGCCGGAGTGCCTGCTGTAATAGTAGATGATACCCCTGACCCCCGTTTTGTGCGGCGGGTGCGGCGTATGGGGGCGATTTTCATAGAAGATGATAGCCGCTTGCCCGAAACTTTGCTGGAAGCCGGAATTCAACATGCTTCGGCAGTTATCGCCTGTGAAGAAAGCGATTTACATAATCTGGAAATTGTAATGCTGGCGAATGAATTGGTCGAAGGGATTCGGGCCGTTGCCAGTTTCTTTAATCAGCGTGTGGGCGAGCAGCTTACCGCCGCTATCCCCAACGCTACCGCTTTAAGCCTTTCCGAAAAAGCCGGGCCGAGCTTCGCCGAAGCTTGCTCGAATTCGAGCGTTTTGCATCTTTTTAACATTGATAACGAAGAAGTGGTGGTAATGGAGGCCGAAGTAAGGGAAGCGGCTCAAATCAGCCAGCTTTACGGCAAAATCCGGCCTTTGCTAGTTCGTGATAAGCCTTCTCAACCGCCTCTGCTTACTTTTAGTAATGGCGTGCCGAACGTCGCCCGTCGCATCCCAACTGAGAAAGATTGGGAATTGTACCCACCGCCTGATTATCTCTTGCAACCTGAACAGTCAGTGATTTTGACGGGTCGGGCCGAAACTTTGCGGAAGCTGCCGGGAGTAACGCTCCGGGAGCAGGATATAATTGAGGCCCAAACCCGTTTGCAAGCTATAGATACTCACAATGTTGGCCCAACCCGTTCGCCCTGGCAAACACTGGCTGAACGACGCGCCCGTCGTCGTCGTCGTCTCGCCGGGATACGACAGTTTGTGAGCAATTTATTTAGTGATATTGAACGACCTTTTCGTTACGCTTTGTTGTTTGTCGGGCTGGTTATTGTTTTAAGCACTTTAATTTTGTGGGTTTTCTATCGCTCGACTATTACCACCGATGCTTTTGGTAGGCCCGAAGAATTTACGCTGGTGGATGCCCTTTATTTTACTCTGACGGTAATTGCAACGGTAGGTTTTGGTGATTATGGCTTTGCTCAGCAAGATTTATGGCTCAAGCTTTATGGAATTTTGTTGATAATTTTGGGGACGGCTTCGGTATCGGTAATTTATGCCTTTGTCACCAATTTTATTGTCAGTCGTCGGATTGAGCAAACACTGGGGCGGCAACGTGCTACCGATATGGAAAATCATATTGTTTTATGTGGCATGGGTTCGGTAGGCTATCAGGTTTTACGAGGTTTGGTCAGGCAGGGTCGCTCAGTGGTAGTTATCGAAAAAAGCGAGAATGGACGCTTTTTGAGCGAGGCCCGGAATTTGGCGGTGCCGGTTATTATGGGCGATTCCCGGCTACCGCGGGTTTTAAAGGCGGCCAATATTCATAAGGCTCAAACCTTGATAGCTCTGACTAACGACGATTTAGCCAATTTGGAAACCGGGTTGAATGCTCATGCTGAATTTCATAGCCTCGAATCTAACCGTAACGGACGTTTGCAGGTAGTATTACGGGTTTTCGATGGCAATCTGGCCGATAGGGTCGCCCGCAATTTTGATATTCACAGTATCTATAGTGCCTCCGCTCTAGTTGCCCCTTATTTTGTGGGTGCAGCCCTGAACTATGAGGTAGTCAGCACTTTTTATCTGAACCGTCGCCCTTTTGTCGTAGTGCGCTTAAACGTCCAGGAAAATAGTAGCCTCGCCGAGAGAAGCGTGCAAGAGTTCTACGAAGCTACCGGCATGTGGTTGCTGGCTTACCTGCCCGCTCCAAAAGAAACTATTCAAAACATTTATGTACCACTTGAGCATTTGCAAGTACGCCAGCTTTCGCCTGATTTTCACCCTTCGCCCGATGTAAAAATCAAGGGCGGCGATACGATTTATTTTATCGGGCCAACCGAACGTATTATTATGGCTTACCGAATGAACCGAAAAGGTTGAGCGTTAGTATTTTGCAATGAAACCGTTTGAGGATTAGCACAACGGTTTTTGAACGGTTAGTCTGAGCAGTGCGACCAGAAAAATTTGGTCAAGCTTTCGACACCCTAATCCACAACTGCCCAAGAGTACGTTAGAGCTTGTTAGATTAGTGGTAATGTGGCCCTGAAATGAATTTCGGGCTAAGTTATGGGAAGTTGGTTAAAACCAACTGTTACAAACTTGGCCTCTTGCTAAATTGGTTGGTTTCGGCATAGCCCACCTTCAGCGAACCAACTTGCGTTATATTAGCCCGAAATTCATTTCAGGGCGATTGAAGGCTAGACGTTTTCCTAACTCGCGACAAATCTTTGTGGTCGCACTACTCAGAATGACAGGGCTAGATACAGGTTTTAAGGTCAAAAAGCTGGTTTGCAGAACAGTGAGTTACAATTATGCTTTGGCTAGAGTTTGCCTCTGAACAAGCCTTGTGTTAGCATTATAGAGCGTGATAAGGAATGGATTACTGTTCAAATAAACAATTTTCAGGTTGAGGCGTGGATTGCAACAGGATATTCGGGCAAATGATTTAGGCCAGAAGAGTAAAGCGGGGTTGGGCGAAAAACTGAATAAAGCCGGGTTGGGCAAATGGTGGCCGCCACTGGCCTACTTGCTAATGGCTTTGGCACTAACCTGGCCGCTACCTTTGCATTTGACCAGTCGTATTCCACGCGGCAGCCCGGATAGTTGGCAAAACATCTGGAATTTCTGGTGGATGAGAAGTGCTTTATTTGAGCGGGGCGCAAACCCTTTTCAGACCCAGGTTTTATTTTATCCCTACCGTAGCGCAAATAACCCCCTCGATTTGTATTATCATACCCTGCAACCTACTATTAGTTTACCCGCTGGGTTGCTAAGTAGTTTTTTAGGTTATGCCCTGACTTATAATTTAGTAATTTTGGTTGGTTTTGTCCTGAGCGGTTGGTTTACTTACCTGTTAGCTTCTTACACTTTGCCAACCGTTAATCCCTTACCCAATCGTCAACCCCTCACCCAATCGTCAATCCCTCGCCCAATCGTCAATCGTCAATCGCTAATTCCTTTTATTGTAGGAGCGTTTTACGCCTTTTCGGTTTACCACTGGCATAATTTGGGACAGGGTCAAACCGAAGTATTTTGGCTGCAATGGATTCCGCTTTATATCTGGCTTTTGTATCAGGCTCTAATTCGGAGTTCAACCAATAAATCAGAATATGAGCCAAAACTAAAATATGCGCTGCTGGCCGGACTGGTGCTAGTTCTGACCACCTATTGCAGCTTTTACTATACCCTTTACCTGCTCCTGTACACCGCGTCAGTTTACATAATCATGCTAATCTGGCAAGGAAAGCAAAATTGGCTAAAAGTAACCCGCCAAGTTTCGCTAATAATCGGGGTTTGGTTAATCCTGGCCGGGCCGCTTATTGGGGCGATGCTGCTCAATCATAATGACCCTACTATTCTTTATGCTGAGGGGCGACAGGTTGAGATTTTGCAATCTGCCGCGCTAAATTCGTTTTTTGTGCCGTTACGAGGGGTAGAACGAAATTGGCAACCAGCATTTTTAACTTATACTCTGCTAGTTCTGGCGGCAATTGGCTTATGGCGTAGCAAATGGCGTGGGTTAGGTTGGGCAACTCTGGCGGTAATAGCCCTAACGCTGGCACTTGGCCCGTATTTACGGCTCGACCAGAACCAGCGACCCGAACAAGCTTTGAACAATTTGCCTTTACCCTACCTGCTTTTTAGCAAAATCCCGCTTATAAATAATAGCCGCAGCCCTATTCGGTTTATGGCGGTAGCTCAATTGGGGCTGGTGATGCTGGCGGCTTGGGGCTTGCTCGGATTAAGCGAGGGGCTGGCGAAAGTGCAGAATTTAGGGAGAAAATACGCTACTCAGGTTGTAGCAGGGCTGGCCTTACTGACTTTTGTGCTGGAAGTAAACGTTTGGCCCTTAGCTTTGCAAGATTTGCCGCGTCCAGCGATTTTCCAGCAAATTGCCGCCGACCCCGACAAAACTTTTGGTATTCTGGAATTACCGCTTGGCGGACATTATACCGAAGATGCCCGGCGGATGTATTTTCAAACCTTGCACCAACACTCGATTAGTAGCGGCTATATTTCGCGGCGCACCGAAGATTACGATAAATTGGCGGGTTCACCTTTCCGCCAGTTTTTCAGCCGACCTTTTTTGCCCGCCGACCCGGTTTTTGATACTGGCCCGGTAGCGGTGCGCTTGCTCAGTTTTTACAAAATAAAATATGTAATAAACTATCGCGATGAGTATACTAAAGATGACCCGGAAGGCTTTTTTCAGACCGAAGAACGACTAGGGCAATTGTTTGGGCCAGGGGCAAAAGTTTACGCAGACGATTTGCTGACTGCTTACCGTGTGCCACAGGAAGGCGGGGCAGAACCTTTCCCGGTGGCAATGCCCGGTGCATACCCGGCTCAAAAGCTGGAAAATGGCCGGAATTATCGTTGGGCCGGGCAGGATGCCGCCCTTACGCTGGCTTTGCCCGCTCCGGCCAAAATCCAACTGCAATTAACTGCCTGGAGCTTTACCCCTGAAAACACTCTTGAAATCCGGCTGGATGGACGGGTAATTGGGCAGTTAAAACTAAGTAGCGCACCTACCGAGATGCAAACCCCGCCACTCGATTTACCCGCCGGGCTGGTAACGCTGCGGTTTCGGACTAGCGACCCGGCTCGTTCGCCTGCCGAACTTAATCAAGGCAACGACGAGCGCAAACTAGCTTTTGCCCTTTCTTCGGTCAGACTTGTGGTTGTGAGCTAAAACTCCCTTAGCTTGATTTTAACAAGAAATTAAGTTAATATACCGTTCACCATAATAATAGTTATGATGAACGGTATATTAACGAAAAGTGACTGGGCTAAGAGTTTGTCCTCTTGAGTCGGATTTTGTAGGATACTGCCCCATCACGGATAAAGCTATTGTAGCGGGGTGGAAATACAAGTAAATTATGATAATTGAACCAGAGCAGCTAAAACGCGGGCGAGGCCGACCTCGCAAGCCTGAACCAGAACCAAACTTACATTCAAAATCTGCTGAAAGCCAGGAACAGCAGAAGCTCTTGCGAAGCTGGGAAAAGGCGGGTCAGCTTGAGCTTGCCCGGTTACGGCTAGACCTTGCCAACGATAGCGACGATAAACTTGATGAGCAATTAAGTGTAGCCGGAGCAGCCGCTCTTTACCTGAACACGTTGGTTAGTCGCACCAAAGCTACCCGTGACAGTTACCAATACGGTTGCCGCCGTTTTATGTGGTTTCTTTATGAAGCTAATTCTGGCCCGGCTTTAGAAGTAAAAGTGTTAGATTTACCTGTTAGAGTATTACTAAATTATAACCAATGGTTGATTAATACTTACGGTAGTGAATCGCCTGCTACCGTTTCGCTTTACTTGACGGTTGCCCGTAATCTGTTTGAGTATTTAGCTGAACGCGAATTAACTCCTCAACGCTGTCAGTTTAGTAAACTAATCGCCGGGCTAAAACGGCAGCGTATCCGTAGCAGCTACAAAACTCCCCGCATCCAGACTGGTACGGTTGAAACTGTGGCGCGGGCGGCCTATCTTTGGACTGAGCAAGCTATCGAAAAAGAAAGTTTACAGGAAGAGGGCCAGCTTGAAAACGAAGAAACGCCTGCTATTCCTAGCCCTGTCCGCGCTAAGGGCGTTCGTTCAAATGAGGAAAAAAAACGGCTGGAACTAATCGAGAAACGCAACCGGGCGATTATCCTGACGCTTTATACTACCGGGATGCGGCGGGGTGAGGTTGCCAAACTAAACCGGGAGGATGTAGAAGGACTAATATCAAGTGGCAAAAACCTGGTCGAAGGCAATTTGAAGATAATTATCACCGGGAAAGGTCGCAAGGAGCGCAGCGTTTTTCTTGATTTGGAAACGCTGGGCGCAATTACCGAATATTTGCAGCTACGCGGTAAGGATACCTATCGCCCCTTATTCTTGCAGCACCATAGCAACCGTAATGCGCGGGCGGCAGGGGTAAAAGGCGAAAACTACCGGGTAAAGCCCCAGGCTATCTGGCTGGTGGTGCGCGATTTCTCTGCCAGAATCGGCGTAAAATTAACGCCCCATAAATTCCGGCACAACCTGGCGACTACCCTTTTGAATAACGGGGCGCAACTTGGCGAGGTACAAGAACTGCTCGGCCACGCCAACCCTGCTACTACCAAAATGATTTACGCTCATTACAGCAATTTGCATTTACGGGAAGCTTTTGACAAATACCGTAATCACCTTAGCAGCGAGCCGGACAAAGAAAAACTCCAGGACTAAATTACCGAAATATCTGTCAGACTTGAGCAGTTCAAGCGGTCTGACGCGGTAAAACAACGGTTTGGTAGTAATTGCACAAATCGCGGACGGCACAGTTATTACAGCGCGGGCGGTCATAGACGCAAACCCGTTGCCCGTGCCGCAACAAAGCTTTATGGTAATTGTAAATAATTTGCGCGTCCTGCGGTAGCAAAGCCTGTAACAAATCGTGGGCGTTTTCGGCACTAACTTTTGAGCCGATTAGCCCCAGCCGGATGCTAACCCGATGTACGTGAGTATCTACTGGCAAAATCGGTTTACGGCAACTGAAAAGCAGGACACAGGCAGTAGTTTTCGGCCCAACTCCCTCCAAACGGTTTAGCCAGGCTGCCCCCTGCTCTACCGGCCAATCCCGCAAAAAATCCAGGTTTAGCACGCCCAATTCATCGGTAAGCCGCCGCATAATTGCTTGTAAACGAGGGGCTTTTACTTCCGGGAAATTTACCCCTTGAATCAAGGCTTCAACCTCGGCGGTGGGTGCATCCCGCAAGTCTTCCCAGGTGGCATAGCGTTCCTTAAGGCGGGCATAAGCGGCGGCGGTTTGCTCGTCGCGGGTGCGATGCGAAAGAATTATGTCAACCAGCATACTGAGCGGGTCTTTACGCGACCATTGCGCCACCCCGTATTGTTCGGTCAGACGGTTGTTTACCTCGGTGGCCTTTTCCTTGAGCGATTCTAAATCATCGCTGGGGTAGCCGTAGTCGGCAGGGCTACCTTTGCGCCCGCCCCGTCGCACTATGGGAAGACTATTCTCAAGATTAATTTCACTGCTAAACTCACTCATTTTTTGCCCACTTTCTAGCTGCTTGAATTCTCATCTGACTATAAGCAAAAAGTGTTCCTACTAATAGCTAGGGCTGGGATTTGTAGTATTTTTGTTGGAAGGCACAGTGTATTTTCTGATTTTAGCCGTAGCGCAAGGTATTGCTGATTTTGATGCGGGCGGCACCAAGAGCCGGGCCGAGGCTGGCTGCACTGGTTAATAGCATGGCAAAAACAAAAGTGGTCAGCACCATTTGAGGTTGAAAGACGAAATCTACCGGGAAAGCGGCTTTGCTTATCAGGCTGGTCAGGATTTGAGCCAAAGGAAAGCCTAGAGCCAGCCCGACCAGAAAGCCCAGCATTCCCAGAAAAATCCCCTCGGTCAGAAATATTTGGGTTAGCCGTCCGTTCGAGCCGCCAATGCTGCGTAAAACCCCGATTTCGCGCCGTCGTTCCAGCACGTTCAGGGTCAGGGTATTAACAACCCCAATCGCTCCGATAACCGCAATTATCGCGCTCATGGCATAAAGCAAAAGTCGTAAAATATTGGTAATCTGCAAAGCACTTTCCCGGTCAGAATAAACTGCCAGCGAATTGGGCGAAAGTTCGCGGTAACGCTTTTCGATGCTGGCAAGGGTGGCTTCCACTCCTTGCGGTGAATGGTCAGAAGTGACTACCGCGAAGAAATCAGCCTGACCCTGCCGTTTTTTCAAGCGTTGAGCAGTACTCAGGGGCATAAATAATTTGCCAATGGCGGTACTACCCATAAATTTACTATTGTCATCCAGAATAGCGATTACTTGCATTGTTTCGCGTCGCCCGCTAAACTCTACTTCCAGCGCATCGCCCACCCGAATATTGCGAGTATGGGCCAGATTGCCAGTTACAGCCACCACGTTATTTTCACCAACACTAAACCAACGACCTTCGCTTATCTGCTTTTTGTAAATCTCGGTATCGGGCGGCACACCGTAAATATCAGTCGAGGTAGCTTTAACTGTTGCCCGACCCCGCGCCCAAACTTCGGCCTGTGCAACACCCGGCACAGTTTTGAGCCTTTGGACAAAACTTTCGCTGATACTGGAATTAAATTGCACCCAGGCATCCGCCCCGTAAATATCGTAAAGGTGTTCAATTGTCCAATCTACTGAAGTGCTGGTGCTTTGGGCGGCGAGAAACGCGGCACAGCTAAGGGCAATTACCCCAAAAGTTATCAAATTACGGGTTTTGCGGCGGGCCAAATTGCGGAGTGAAAGGGCGACCAGTGGCGGAATAGCCCGCAGTTTTGCCAGCAAGCGGTCAAGCCAGCCCTGCCCATAAGTCGAGCTGATGCCATAACTATCCAGAGCTTGCCGCACCGAAATCGCCGTACCCCCCCAGGCCGGAACAAGGGCCGAAACCAGAGTTACGCCCATACCGACCAGCAAACCCAAAGCGAGGGCTTCGGGCCGGAACAAAAATTTATCTACGTCGAAATTAAGCGCACCGCCCAAAAAGCCAAGCAAGAATTTGCCGCCGACAAACCCGCCAATTACCCCTAAAGTTGTACCGATTACCCCATAAATTAGCGCACCATAAAAATAAACCTGCAAAACCTGACGACGGCTGGCCCCCAGAGCTTTGAGCGTACCGATTTCCCCGATTTGCTCGGCCACAATTGCCGATAGGGTATTAGCTACCAAAAAGCCGCTAATCAAGAGGCCCATCGCCGAGAAAATTAGCAAAAGCAAAACTACCACGTCCAGTTCGGTTTTGCCTAAGTAATTATCCGGGTCACGGGCGGCGTAGCCCCCAAACTGTAAATTGCGTTTGCGGAAAATATCTTCTACCCGTCGTTTGGTATCGTCGCGGTTCGCTAAATCATTTACCCGCAGCAAAATTTCGTTATCGCCGGGAATTTGCAGCATTTTGCGAACGTCAGGAGCGGTAGTATAAGCCGTAGCATAATTGAGCAGGGAGGCCGAAGGATAGGCCGGGCTTTTGACGAAGCCGCTAACTACAAAATGATATTCCTGATTGTTGGGCGGAGCGCGGTAAATTACCGTATCACCGACTTTCATATCAGGCGCAAGCTGGCGGGTTGAAACTTCAAAGGCTACCTCGCCATTCTGAGGGGGGCGACCTTCTACAAAGTCCATGCGGTTTATCCGCACCTGGCTATAATCTTCAAAGCCGTAGAAAGTAACATCAAACCATTTCTCGCTCCAGCGAAATTTGGTAAAGTAATTAGCCCGACGTTGAACGGTTGCCACGTTGGGGATTTGAGAAATGGCATATTCGGTGTTGGGGGAAACATTCCAGGCCCACCAGTGCATATCGTCCTGGCTACTATTGGCGTAGTTGTAACGCTGGGCTTCTTCCAGATTGCGGGCGGTAGCTACAATGGCGACTATTCCGGCCACCCCGATAAAAATGCCAATAATGGTTAAAAGCGAACGCACCCGGCGGCGGCGAATATCATTTACTGATTTTTGAAAAGACCACATCAGGCAATTTTCACCGCATCCATTTTAGAATCGGCTACAATCAGACCGTCACGCACTTGTATCAAGCGGTGGGCGCGATGGGCCAAATCGTTGTCGTGGGTTACGTACACGATGGTTTTACCTTCGGCGGAAAGGCGACGGAAAATATCAAAAACCATATCCCCGGTGCGGCTATCCAGGTTGCCCGTTGGCTCGTCCGCTACCAGAATCGGCGGGTTATTTGCCAGAGCGCGGGCAATCGCCACCCTTTGCTGTTCGCCACCGCTCATTTCGCTGGGCAAATGGTGGGCGTGGTGGTGCATCCCGACCATTTCCAGGTGTTCAAGAGCGCGTTCCTTGCGTTCTTCGCCCTGAAAGCGGGCTTTACGTCCCCGCAACTGCAAGGGCAGCATGACGTTTTCAAGGGCGGTCAGGGTCGGCAAAAGCTGGAAGAACTGGAATACGATGCCAATTTGCTGGCCGCGCCATTGGGCTAACTGGTTTTCGTTCAGGCGGTTCAAATCCAGCCCGCCCACCAAAACTTTGCCCTGCGTGGGGCGGTCTATCCCGGTTATCATATTTAAAATAGTAGATTTACCCGACCCGGAAGGGCCAACAATGGCGACAAACTCGCCCGGCTCGATTTCCAAATCTGTGCCGCGTAA
>JBBQGP010000112.1:0-17644 GCA_038323095.1 Chloroflexia bacterium
AAAGATAGATTCGGTTTTACTCCCTGCGATTAGCTGGCTTTGTCCGAGCGTCCCCGCTTCGTCAACTTCGGCCACCCATAATTCCGTCCCGTCCCAGGGCATATTCGGATGATTCCAGCTCAACCAGCATAATTTCGAGCCGTCGGGACTAAGGCGCGGGTTGCTGTAGAAGTCGCTACCGCTTATAAGGGTTGTCGGTTGTTGGTTGTCGGTTGTCGGGGGGGAAAAACAGTTGTTAGTTGTTAGTTGATGGTTGTTAGAGGGGGCAGAGTTGGGAGTTGGAAGTTGCGAGTTAGGAGTTGAAGAAAGGGCTTCGGTTGTCGGGGAGGTGAGGGTAGGGCGGCGATGGTGTTGATGGCTTCGCCGCCTTGAGTGTGGTCTTCCTGAATTCCGATGAGGCGGTGTCGTTTGGCATCGAAGATTAAATCGGTGTAGCGCAAATCTACGGCGGGAGTAATCGGTTCGGGGGCGGCCTCCGGGCTGGTCTGGCGGTACAAACGCTGGTCGGCGAAATTGGAAAAATAGACTGTGCCGTTGGCAACCACATAGGAAATACCGCCGTATTCATGCACACGGGTACGCACGTTAAAAGGGGGCGGGGTAATATCCTGGGTTGTGCCATCGGCGGCGCGGCGCACCAGCACGTTGCGCCCGCCTTCGGAGGGCCGCATCTCGACCCAATAAATATTGCCGTCCTGAAGGGTGGGTTGGCCCAGCCGGATATTGCTGGAAGCTAACATATCGGTAGTAATGGGAGATTTCCACGACCCATAGGGCGCGGTTTGTACTTCGGCCATTTTCGTTGCTCCTTTTTTATTCGAGGGAAATCAGAAGGTTGCCGTCTTCGAGCTTGACCGGGTAGCGGATAAGGTAGGGCCGGAGTAAGGGCGGGTAGGGAGACCCGTCGCGCAGGTCAAAAGCCCAACCGTGCATAGCGCAGGTAATTTTGCAGTTTTCCAAAATACCATCTGACAGGGAATAATCCTGATGCGGGCAAGTGTCGTTAAAAGCAAAAAACTCGCCCGCCACGTTCGCCAGTGCCACCGCCCGCCGCCCGATTTCCAGACGCAACATTTGGCCCGGCTGAATTGTCTCAGCACGGGCCACCGTCAACCATTTCACTTTACATCAAACCTTTGTATGCACCGCCATCCACCAATAAGGATTGCCCGGTGATAAACCCGGCTTGCTGGCTGGCAAGAAAAGCGACTACCGAGCCAAAATCGTCCGGCGTACCAATCCGGCCAAGCGGGATAGCTTTGGCTTCTTCGGCCATTATTTCGGCGGCGGGGCGATTTTCGGCTTTGGCCCGGCTTTCCAGATTTTGCTGCAAACGGGTGGTAGCGTGCGAACCGGGCAAAACGTTATTTACGGTAATATTGTATTTGGCGAATTCGTTTGCCAGCGATTTAGCCAGCCCGGTTACGCCCGCCCGTACCGTGTTGGACAAAATCAAATTAGAAATGGGCTGCTTGACCGAAACCGAGGTAATGTTGATAATCCGCCCGCTTTCCTGCTTTTTCAGGTGCGGCAAAGCTTCCCGAATCAGGCGAATGGTGCTGAACAAGTTCAATTCTACCGCTTTGGCCCAATCTTCATCGCCGAATTGCTCGAAAAACCCGACAGGCGGCCCGCCCGCATTATTTACTATAATATCCAGACGGCCAAACCGTTCTATGGTTTCGCTGACCAATTTTTCGACATCGGCGGGCCGGGTCACGTCGGCGGGCAGAGCCAAAACCTGCGTCCCGGTAGCGTCTACGATTTCCTGAGCCGTCTCCAAAAGTTGCGTTTCGTTCCGGGAACAAATCGTAATGTTCACGCCTTCTTTTGCCAGAGCCAACGCCGAAGCCTTCCCCAAACCCTTGCTGGCGGCGGCCACAATCGCAACCTTCCCCTTCAGGCCCAAATCCATAATTTAAGCTCCTTTTTCCGAGTTCGGCAAATATTTTCCCACTACTTCGCTGATAGCCCGCGCCATAAAACGGCGGTCAGCCATCGAAAGCGCGTTCAGCTTTATCATACTTTCGTCCATACCGGGATGAGCCGATTCAAATTCTTCCATTGCTTCCCGGATAAATTCAAAAATATCAGTCTGGTTAGCGTCCATCCATTCGTTTAATTCGCGTTCCAAATTCACTGCTTTTTTCCTTTCAATTGCCAGTTAATCTAATAAAAAGAGCTTCCGGCTTGCCGTTCCAAAGCCGGGAAAATCCTGTATATGTTAATACCAGCGTCGGGCTTTGTAAAGCGATTTCGACGGGGGATAAGAGGAAGGCAGGAAAAGAAGGCCACCCCCGGCCCGATTCGGTAAGGGGGTTAGGCCAAATTTACCAGTTCAGTTTGGAGATAGCTTCCTGGTCGGCGGGGGAAAGGGGCAAAAGAGGAGGACGCACCGGGCCACCGTATAACCCGATTTTGTCCATCACGAATTTTAGCCCGGCCACCCCGTATTTGGTGGTAACGGCAGCGTTCAGGGGTAAAACCGAGTGTTGCAAACGGCGGGCTTCCTCTACCTGATTTTCTTTACAGGCTTTGTAAATATTCAGGCATAATTCCGGCGCGACGTTGACCGCCGCCAGCACCCCGCCACTCGCCCCCATCATCAGGGAAGGTTGCAAATAAGAAGCACTCCCGGCCAGTACCGCAAAATCCAGGTTTTTTTCGGCGATTTTTGCGGTTAATTCGCTGATTTTCACCAGATTGGGCGCACTTTCCTTGAGGCCAATAATATTGGGATGCTCCGCCAATTTCAAAATCGTATCTACCGACATATCAATTCCGGCGTAGGCGGGCATATTGTAAAGGATAACGGGAATAGGTGAAGCATCGGCCAGCGTACTAAAGTGCTTTAACATCGCTTCGCCAGTCATGGCGGGCTTGTAATAAGCCGGAGTAATTACAATTGCCGCATCCGCCCCCGCCTCTGCCGCCAGTTTGGTCAGACGCAAGGCAGCGCGGGTAGATTCTGCCCCTGTCCCGGCGATAAACAATTTATCTTTAGGGATAGCCCGCCGCGCTGCCTTGAACAAAGCCGCTTTTTCGTCCTCATCCAGATAAACGTATTCGCCGTTACTGCCCAAAATCACAAAACCGCTCAAGGCATGGCGGGACAATTGCAAAAGGTTTTCTTCCAGTTTACCGGGTGCCACCTCGCCCCGCCCATCGAAGGGAGTAGGCACAGGCGGCATTACCCCAACCAGCATTTCGCTTTTCAAGCTGCCTCCCATTGGCTAATCTGCCAAACCCGGTACTTCGCGTCCATATTTTTCGCGGAAAAGAGCCAGATAATCTTCGCGGGGCGGGCTGAAAATATCGAGGGCCACGACCCGTGCGTTTCCGGCAGTAGTGGCCGAATGTTTGGTACCGCCCGGCGCAACATAAAAGTCGCCCGGCTTCATCACCCGGCCATCTTCCGGGTTCATGCTGTGCATGTAAAACATCATATCGCCTTCCAGAACCGTCCCGCATTGCTCGTGGGGATGGCTATGCAAAGGCACAACCGCGCCCGGCTCAATTGTTACGATGCTGAACATGCAGTTTTGACCGCTAATCATCTGCAAGTTAATACCCGGCACAATTTCTACCGGCGGCACGTTGGCAAGCTGCACATAAGTTGCAATCGCCTTTAACCCGGCGGCTTTATCTATTGTTTCGCTCATATTTCCTCTTTTCAGTGACTAAATTTTTAAAGTTATGCTTTGGTTTCGTAAAGTTCTTCTTCGGCAAGCGGAGCAGGCGTTTGTACTTCTCCATCTCCCGCAAGATGCGCCCGTTTCCGGGCTGAAAACATTGGCCCGCGTGCTGGCTGGGTGGGTGCGAACTTGCTGAGGCCCACATTCACGGTCATATCGTCGTAAACCGCTTCCATCCCACCCTTCATAAAATAAGTTTCGTGCCAAAAACCTGTACCGCCGGAATCGTGTAGAAAATCTTGCCACCATTTACGGTGCGGCTGCGAACGCGACCATACTTCCAGCGCATCGTAATCTCGCCAATATTGACGCATCCCAACATTAGGAGGAAAAAGTGAATAAATAATGCTTTCGTGGAGTAATAAGCCATCGGGTTTATCGGCGGCAGATTTGCTAATTTGCGGCCCAAGCCCGAAAAGCGTCTTTAGACCCGTCCAGGCATTAACTCGCATTCCCAAATAAATAACTACCATATCAGGATAAGCTTCCAAATCTACCGTTACCCGATTAACTTTGCTTGCCATTGCTTTCTCCTTATCAAGCCAGTTTCCGCTTTAGCAACAAGAATTATTTACGGCTGCTTACTTCGAGGGTTTTAGCCACGATTTGTACAAATTCGTCCGCCTTGAGGCTTGCGCCACCGACCAACGCCCCGTCAATATCCGGCTGCTGCATAAACTCGGCGATGTTTTTAGCCGTAACGCTACCGCCATACTGAATACGTACTTGCCGGGCAATTTCCTGACTGTAAAGTTCGGCCAGAGTGCGACGAATAAGATTGCATACCTCCTGAGCTATTGGCCCGGTAGCCGCTTGCCCCGTACCAATCGCCCAAAGCGGCTCGTAAGCAATCACAATTCCCGGTACATCCGCCGCCGCTACGCCTTCCAAAGCCCCACTAATTTGCAAGGAAATAAGCTGCCCGGTTTCGCCAGCCTCGCGCTGCGCCAAATTTTCGCCTACCGCGATAATCGGGCGAATATCGTGCTTGAGGGCCGCCTTTACCTTCTGGTTTACAATTTGGTCACTTTCTCCAAAAAAAGTACGACGTTCGCTATGCCCCAAAATCACATAATCGCATAATTCGCGCAACATCACCGGGGAAATTTCGCCAGTGAACGCCCCACTATCGGCGAAGTACATATTTTGCGCCCCAAGTCCAATATTGGTATCTTCAACCAAATCTACCATCGAATAAAGAGCCACAAAGGGCGGGCAAAGTACCGTCTCGACCCCATCCAGCGCGTCCAAATCATCTATCATTTCATCGACCAACACGAGGGCCTCGTCCACCGTTTTATTCATTTTCCAATTAGCGGCAATTATCGGCTTGCGCCCCGAAATATTTTCCCTGCGGTTAATTCTTAACATAAAATTCTCCAAAAACTTAGTTCCATCTGACCAGAGCCGCGCCGCAACTAAAGCCCCCGCCAAAGCCCGCCACCACCAGTCGCGTACCGACCTTAATCCGGCCTTCCTGCTGGGCATCGTAAAGAGCGATAGGGACGGAAGCCGCGCTGGTATTGCCATAACGCTGCAAATTTTGGTAAACCTTTTCGGCGGGCATATTGAGCCGTTTTTGAATCGCCTCTATAATCCGGGCGTTCGCCTGATGCGCTACCATCAAATCTACCTCGGACAGCTTCACGTCGGCCCGTTGTGCTGCCAGAATACAAGCTTCGGACATACCCCGTACCGCCGACTTGAACACTTCCGGCCCGTTCATCTTGATAAAATGCTGGCGTTGCTTAAGGGTTTCCTCGCTGGTCGGGTTACGCGAACCGCCGCCGGGAATATAGAGACACTCGGCTTTTGACCCATCATTGGATAGCACCACCGATTCAATCATGCCGCCGCTATCGTTTGGGCTACGCCGGGCCTGAATTACCGCCGCCCCCGCCCCATCCCCAAACAAAACACAGGTCGAGCGGTCTTGCCAATCAATTACCCGCGACATAGTTTCCGAACCAATCAGCAAAATATTCTCGGCCATCCCGCTCAAAATATAAGCACGGGCCACGCTCAGGCCGTAGATAAACCCGGCGCAGGCGGCTTCCAAATCAAACCCGGCGGCGTGCTTTGCCCCCAAACCATGCTGCACCAGACTGGCGGTACTGGGGAAAGTAAATTC
This sequence comes from Chloroflexia bacterium, assembly GCA_038323095.1. Taxonomy (GTDB): domain Bacteria; phylum Chloroflexota; class Chloroflexia; order Chloroheliales; family Chloroheliaceae; genus L227-5C. The sequence goes on from JBBQGP010000112.1 coordinate 5,827, forward strand.
GGGGATAAGGGTACAGCAAATAATCATGTCCAGCTTTTCAGGAGCAAGTTTCGCCGCCGCCAGAGCTTGCTTTGAAGCCGCCAGAGCCATTGTATAAGTGCTATCTTCTGGCCCGGCGATGCGGCGTTCCTGAATCCCGGTACGCTGAATAATCCACGCGTTCGTGGTATCTACTAATTTTTCTAACTCGGCGTTGGTTAGCCGCTTTTCGGGAAGGTAAACCCCTAGCCCGGTAATGGCGGCGCGGGGTAAATTATTATAATCCAAGCTTCTCAAACCTCACTGAATTTCTTAATATTTTGGCTTGCGCTCAAGCTGTTGCGGTAAATTTAGAGCAGTCTTTTTCCAGCTTCTATTATAATTGGGATGTGGTCATGATACAACCCTAGATAGGCAAAAAACGTCGCCAGAATCCGCGTAATTCGGCTAATTCCTTTTTGGCACTAGGATAGCCCAATTCTGCCGCCTTTTGCAAATCCTTGATAGCCGCTTCACGGTTCTCGATAGCCTGGTAAAAAACGTAACGGGAATAAAAATAATCGGCCCGGCTCGGCTCAAGCTGAATAGCGTAACTACATTCGGTAATAGCTTGTTCGGTCAGGGATTGGTTATAGCTCCGCCGCGAATTATCGGCAGTGGGCGAACGCAAGCCAAAATAACTCCGGGCCAGCCAGTAACGATATTCGGCCCGATTCGGCTCAAGCTGGATAGCCCGACCAAAATCGTTTGCCGCCCATTTGTAATAGCCCTTCTCATACAGAATTTGCCCCCGCGCCTGATAAGCTTCCGCCGTAGTCGAGCGAATCGAGCTATTACCGTCAGTCAGGCGCAAAATAGCTTCTCCGGCCTGCGTCGCCCCGTCCCAATCGGCCTGAGTGTAGGCATTATTAAACTGGTTTAGCAATTCGCTTACCTGACGACTAACTTTGTTAGTAGAAATCGGGCTTTTAGCAGAATTTTCACCGCCAGAATTAACCAGAGGCCAGGGCGAAACGTCTAATTTTTCCGGCGGGGTATGACGATTATATTGCATAAGCTTGGCCCGACCCAAAAATTGACGGGCCATTTCCTCGAATTGCCCCAAATCTTCGTTATTATTTGTATCAGGTGAACTGGCGGGCTTTGGTGCTGATAAAGTATAAGCGGCGGGTTCAAACGGGTTGCGGACGGCCTGTTCAAAAGCGGCGGCCAGTTCCGTCACGCTGACAAAACGGTCATTCGGGTTTTTTGCCAGCGTCCGCAAAACCACTGCGCCAACGCTATCAGGGATAGAAGGCTCAAATTTTTGGAGCGGCGGCGGGGCATCGCTGGCGTGCTGGATTAAAAGGGCGGTAGTATTGCCCAAAAAAGGCAATCGCCCGGTCAGCATCTCATAAAGCATCACGCCTAGCGAATAAATATCGCTGGCCCGGCTGGGTTGACCGCGAGCCTGTTCCGGCGAGATATAAGCGGGGGTACCCATCGAGCCGCCGCTCCCCGTCACATCGATATTATCGCTCAAATCTTTGGTGAGGCCAAAATCGGTCAGTTTGGGCAAATTCTGGCGGTTCAAAAGCACATTGGCGGGCTTTATATCCCGATGAATAATGTTCAGATGGTGAGCCGCTTCCAGTCCGGCGGCGATTTGCTTTAGCAAGTAACTGGTTTGCGTCAGGCTTAATTTACCTTTGGCCCGCATTAGTTCCTTGAGGGTAGGGCCGGATGCACCCGGCTCAATATATTCCATCACAATATAGGGCATACCTTCATAAAGGCTCAATTCGTAAGTTCGTACCAAATTGGGGTGAGTTTCCAGCAAAAGGGCGTTACGGGCTTCTCCCTGAATAAAACGTTTGCGGGCTTCTGGGCTGCTGGCAATTTCGCCCAGCATAACTTTGATAGCGCGAGGCTGATTTAACAAAAGATGATTTGCCAGCCAAACCTCACCCATACCGCCCTTGCCCAAAATTCGTTCCAACTGATAAGTTCCGCCTAATGTTGCGCCCGCGTTTAGCATTGTTGTATTCCTGTTGTAATTAAATTTAGTTAATAAAACCTTACTTGCGCCTTATTAGAGAATTATAAGGCTATCAGGCCAATTTGAAAAGGGGTCGAAGCAGACAGGATAGCCTCAAGCAAAAGGCTGGCACTTTTCTTGAACTACAAGCAAGGTCAGCCGGGTTTGATATAAAAGGGATTTTCATTTTCAATCCCGCTTTTATCCAAACCCGTTATAATCAGGATTGAAAATCTCTACTCCAGGATTTGGGTAGCAGGCCAGGAAATATTTTTAGAAGCCAGCAGGAGCAGGAAGGAAATCAGGCTAAGGTATGGGGAAATATAATGCTAGTATAATCATTAACCGCTCGTCCCAGGAAGTTTTTACTTTTCTGAACGACCAGCGCAACCACGCCACGCTAAACCCGCACAATTTCCGGGAGTTTCAGGTAACTTCGCCACAACCCGTCGGGCGCGGAGCAAAAGCCCGCTTTATCCTGAAAACTGGCTCATTTACCGAGCCGGTACAATTGCAAGTAACCACCAGCCAGCCCCCCACTTTGCTAATCGAAGAAGGGCGGCTAAAACAGGGGGGCTTCCGGGCAATTTGGCAACTTTCGGCAGTCGCGCCCAATCAAACCAAAGTCGAATTAACCACCGAATACCAGACCGGCGGGATTACCGCGCTATTCGGGGGCGTTATCCAGAAAGCTTTTGAGCGGATTTACGGGCGGCTTTTGCTGGATTTACAACAAAAGCTCGACCAGCCCCAACCAAAGCTTTAATTCAAAAATTTAGTCTAATTCGGCTGCCAGCTTCTTCAAATCAAGCGGTATCCCGGCCACTACCAGAAAAACCTCGTCGCACCAGCTGGCTAGTCGCTGGTTTACCCGCCCCAGCAAATCGCGGTAAGCCCGACCCAACGGGTAAGGCGGCACTAGCCCCATCCCAACTTCATTGGAAACTATTATCAGGCCCAAACTGCCTTGCCGGGCCGCCTTGATTATTTCTTCCAGTTCTTGCATTATCTCAAGCTCTAATCGCTGGTAATCCGGCTCAATTTTTGCCTGATTAGCGGCCTTTTCCTGGGCGGCTTCGGCCAAATCTTCTTCCAAGACTTCGCCCATTGAGTAGCCGCCCTCGCGTACCATCAAATTACCCGTCCAGACTGTCAGGCAATCAATCAGGGCCAGCTGTTCGCTTTGTAACCCGCCCAACAAACTTTCCGCCAGGTTATAGGGAGCTTCGACAGTGCGCCACTTTGCCGGACGGCTGGCGTGATGGCGAACCACCCGTTCGCGCATTTCCTCGTCGTAGGGTTGCAGGGTCGCCAGGTAAAGCACGCCCGTTTCTCCGGCCCGTTTAGTCGCCAGCTTTTCGGCCAGGCTGCTTTTGCCACTTCGCGCCCCGCCCAAAACAAGCGTAATACGATTAGTATTTGGCATCAGGCAATTCCTTGCGCGGTAGTCTCGGCTTGCTCTTTGGTTTCTGGCTGGGTGGCGGGGAAGGGTTCACGGTGTTCAAGCGTACTGGGGTCAAGATGGGCCACATCGTTAAAAAGCGAAAGAATTGCCCCTTCCTGATACAAATCCAGAATTGTGATAGAACAGGTATCTATCCGCCATTGCCAGATACGATTTAAGTCCATACCCATCAAATAACAAAGCATTATCCCCAAAATACCGCCGTGTGCCGACACCAAAATTGTTTCGTTTTCGGCAGGATGCTCGGCCAGAATTTGCTCAAGGGCCAGCTTGACCCGCCCTTCGACTTCTTCCATGTTCTCGCCACCGGGCGGGCCGTGCCGGATTTTATCTTTTTGCCACAAAACGGCTTCTTCCGGGTAGCGGGCTACAATTTCATCCCAGGTTAGCCCCTCAAAGCCACCGCCCGAAGCTTCACGCAAGGCCGTTAGTAATTTTAGTTGGGGCTGGTCGGGATGATTTTGCAAGGCAATTTCGGCAGTATGGCGGGCGCGAATCAAATCGCTGGCGTAAGCGGCATCCAGTTTGAGGGTAGCGAGGCGGGGGCGCAAAGCTTCGGCCTGAGCCAAACCTGTAGCGTTAAGCGGATTATCGGTTTGACCCTGATAGCGGCGTTGGGCATTGTACACGGTTTGCCCGTGTCGCACCAGCACTAGGCGGGGCATGCTTCCTCCTGTTCGTTTTTATTTTCAATTCCTGTGGCCTATTTTAACATATAGAGCTATCTTGTTCTTATTAATCTTTGGTGAAAAGCGCAAGCCTCAGCATTGAGCGGTTTATACGAAAATTACAAAAACTTTAAAATCAAGCCGGGAGCGGCTGCCATGAACAGCCAGACGCACATCTCGGTTACTTCGGTGATTGCCCCATAGCTATCGCCCGTCAGACCTTGCGGCAGTTTTAGCATAATATATTTGCCGAGCAACCAGGCCAGCCCAAAAACTAGCCCAATCAGAATTAGACCGGACCAGTGCAAGATAATAAAAGCAGTCACGGCGACCCCGATAATTGCCAGGGTTAGCTCACGCTTTTTAGTATGCTGCTTGTAAATTGTACCAAGCCCGCTAGGGCGACCATAGGGAAAAATTACGACGGCAACGACCAGCGCGAACCGTCCAAGCAGGGGCGCAAGCAGTAACGCGGCCAGCTTCAAATCGGCGGGAATATTCAGCAGCGAAACGTATTTGAGCGAGAGCAGGGCAAAACCGCCCGCCACTCCAAAGCTACCGACCCGGCTATCCCGCATAATTTCAAGACGTTGCTCAACAGTGCGATAGCCAAATAGACCATCGCACGAATCGAGAAAGCCATCCAGATGCAAAGCTCCCGTGAGCATAATCAAGGCTACCACCGTTATTAAATCAACCAGATTGGCCGGGAGTATCAAGCTCAAAAGCCAGTGGAGCAGAGCCAATATCAGGCCCAACACCAGCCCGATTATCGGGAAATAGCGTACAGAACGGCCCACATCCTCCCCGTTGGCTTCGCGCCAGAGCGGGACGGGTAAGGTTGTCAAAAATTGCAAAGCGACTAAAAAACTAAGCACAAGCTGCTTCAATCCATCCTTGCCTCATTGAATTGCCGGTACTACTTTTCAGAGGAATAGAAATATTCGCCGTGAGCATCTTACCACAAGCCAGAAAGATTAGCTTCGGTCAGCAGCAAACGAAGCGGTAAAGGAATACTTAATCTCACGCCACTTTTCGTCCGAAGAACTGGCCCGCCTGAAATCGCCCATCGAACTGGGCATCAAAACTTTGCAAATTGATGAAATTGCTCTTAGTATTATGGGCGAAATCGTCCAGAAGCGGCGCAATCAGCCAATCCCAAATGGAAATGTTCAAACCGCCGAACCTGCTGCGCTCGAACCCACCGGAGCGATTGACCCAGTTTGTAGTATGACCGTCGCGATTAGTGGGGTAAAATCAATGGGTAGAGCCACATCCTATGAAGTAACAAGTAACGAGTAACAAGTAAATGCCGTTTCCCCTGTAGGATGCTGCTCCGCCAGTTGATTTAGATGAGGTAAAATAAATGGGCAGAGCCACATCCTACAAGAAACCTCTATTCCTGTGGGGCATTGCTCCGCCAATATACCAAACCACCTTCTAACGGAATAAGCTCTTACACCGACAACCCTTCTCGCAACTCCAACTTCTTTTCTAACAACTAACAACTCACTGACAACTTTTCCCTTGCTAGTTGTGGCTTGCCGCCCCCATTGCGATAACCGCTTCGGTCATCTGACGTTTGCGGGCATCGTATTGGTCGGCTACCAGTTCATCCTGCCGCAAAAATTCTTCGGCATCCAGATTGGCAAACTTTATGATGCCCATATTGCTAAAAGCTTGCTGTACTTTCGGCCCCCAAAGACCAATATCCTTGATAGTCGGGACAATCCGGCTGAAAATCCGGGCCTGAAAATCGGCCTGACCGGGCGTATCTCTGAAATAATCGCGGATTTCTTCCAGATTATAGCCCAAATTGCGGTAAACCTCGAACGAGCCAAAACGGTCACGCATATGGTAACAGGCTTCGACTACAAATTCTTCCCGTTCTTCGCGTTCCTTCTGGCTTAATTGCGGGTAGTAATCGCGCAAAACCAGACGACCAAAGGCGACGTGCCGGGCTTCGTCCTGCATTACGTAAGCGTTTAGAGCCTGTGCCAGTGGTTCTTTAGCCTGGTCGCGGATGCCGCTAAAAGCGGCCAGAGCCAGTCCTTCAATCAAGATTTGCATCCCCAGATAAGTAATATCCCAGCGCGAATCGCGAATAACATTATCCAGCAAGGAAGCTAATCCGGGGTTAATCGGGTAAATCAAATCCAGCTTTTCATGCAAATAGCGCGAATAAGTTTCGACATGGCGGGCTTCGTCGATTACCTGAGTGGCGGCGTAAAACTTGGCATCAATATCGGGCGCGGTTTGGACGATTTTGGCGGTGCAAATAAGTGCGCCCTGTTCGCCATGCATAAACTGCGAAAAAGAAGCGGCAGCACTATGCAAGCGCAAATCGGCCAAATCTTTCGCGCTCAATTTCTTCCAGACAGGCGAACCGTAAAGCGGGTGACCTTCGTCGGAGAAGCCAAAGGGGTTTTCCAGATTAACCGATTGCGACCAATCAATTCGAGTATTAGTATTCCATTGGCGGTCTTTGCCCTTTTCGTACAAATTGAGCAATTTTTCCCGGCCCTCGTCATACTCCCAGTTAAAAAGGGTCTCGAACTCGCTATCAATCTTCCATTGCGTATCCTGCAAGGCAGTGGCATATTTGGAACTGCTGCTCATAATCGAAAAACTCCCTTCGACTAAATAACAAATAACAAGTAACAAAGAAGACAGGGTTGCTCTATGTAGATTTGGGGTTGGTAAAATGCGGCTGGTTGATTCCGACTTTATACTTCCGACTGCCGAATTTCCTTGACACTTGTTACTTGATTAAAATTCTATATCGGTGACAGAGCCGGGCATTGCCAGCTTTGACATGTATTCGATGGCGGCTTGCAGAACGCGGCGTTGCAAGTCGGGCTGAGAAGGTTGTCCCAAAGCGTGGCCCAATTCAAAGCCAACCGGGTGGATGGAACGAGGCGGGCGGGCTTCTAAGGTCGCTTCAGGCGAAAGCGAAATACTAACAGTGGGAATTCCGGCCATTTCGATGGCGCGTTGGAGTGTGGCACACGCACGGTGGCAAATATGTGGTCAGCCAGCCGTCAGAATAACACCATCGGCATTACTGCGCTCAATTTCTTTAGCGATTGCCGGGATAGTATTGGCATAAACCTCTTTTAGCTTCATACTGTAGCCCATCCCGAAATGCTTACTGGCAACTCCACCAATAATACCAGCTTCGGCCAATTCGCGCAAACGGTCAATCGGGAACATTAAATTAGGGTCTTTGTCTGCGTCGGTATGGTCATAATGTTCGTGGGTAAACATCAAATCTTCGACTTTTACATCTGCCGGAATCAGCCGATAAGTTTCGTCTGCTTCTTTATTATAAGCTTCCTGGCTTTTAAGATGTAGCCCGGCCACGCTAATCAGCGAGAATTTCATTTTCTCAAGGGGCTTGAAAAGCGGGGTATAGGGTACACAACGCCTTGACATTTCCATTTTTTGCTCCTTAAATAAAAAAAGATACAGCTGGGCGGGGTTGTGGTAGTCAACTAATTCCAGTCTACCACAACCCTTACCACAACTGCATCCATCGCCTTAATTACATCTGGCGAAGTGTTTCAAACAAATCTTCGTTATCAGGCTGCAAAGAAATATCGTGAACGTCAATATAAGCGACTTTACCTTCTTTATCGATGATAAAGATGGCCCGTTCCGCCATACCCTGTTCACGTAACACGCCGTATTTTTCCGCTACCGCACCATGCGGGTAAAAATCGCTAACAAGCGGATAATCCAGACCGCCGAGGCTCTTGGCCCAGGCATTATTTGTATGTACGCTATCAATCGAGATACCCACAACTTGGGCATCATAGCCTTCAAACTTCGCTAAATCAGCGTTGTAAGCAGGCATTTGAAGCGTTCAGACAGGGGTAAAGGCGAACGGGTAGAATACCATTACTACATTCTTTTTCCCTTTGTAGCTACTCAGGGTTAATTCGGCCTGACCGCCGACCATGTCCTTGTTTGCTACCGGGAGGGTAAAATCCGGGGCCATCTCGCCAACTTTTAGCGTTTTGGTCTCGGATGCAACGCTACCTTGAGGCATTAGTTGCGCTCCTTTCAAACTCCAATTATATTCTTAAAATTATTTTTAGTGCCGGGAATAGCCGACTTATTACACTTTAGTTATGTAAACTATTCCACAAAAGCTCAAAATTAGTTGTGTTAATGTTCAACACTCTTTGTATTTTAACAGCATCAACTCGATTAGTCAAGTGCAATTCCAATACACTAGCCACAATTAACCAATATTCATTCGTAACTAAGATTAAGTTTTAATAGAAGGAGAGTAAGGTTGGGCCGTTGAACAATTAGGTTGTGGAAGTCGGGATTCAGTTTCAAATTGTACAATACCTTGCAATTCAAAGCTGGCATATTCTATCTTGATACCTCTGGCTTTCCTTCGGGCTATTTCTGCCTGAGTAATTTCAGAATTAAAAAAGTTCTGACGGTCTTCCACACTAAGCCAATCAACCCGATGCAAAGTTATATTCGGGTTAGTAATGTCCCGACCTATCCAGCTACCAATTATGCTCGGCACCTCCTGTCGGCGGGTACGCACTTTGTTAATTACAGGCTGAATTTCCTGTTCATTCAAACCAGCCGGAAAGGTCATTAGCCGAATATGTGAAGTAGCCGGAGTTTGGGTTATCAGCCGGTATTCCCAATTTAGCTTGAAAATATGTCATTCCAGCAAGTGTACAGGTTCGTTAGGGCGGTTGAGAATTTCGCTTTCTACCGCAAGGGTGGAAGAGGTTTCCAGTATATACCAGAACGAAAGCATAAAAAATTCTTGGGCATTTTGGGCGGAGAGGTAGAAAACCACTTCTACCGAGTGAGAATCCTGACGGCGGTTACTATGGGCAATATTATTTTTTAATATACTAACTAATTGTTTTATATCCTTCGCGGGAGAACCTAACTTACTCAGGATAGCGAAATTCACTTCTTTACATCCTTCTATTGTAGAGTGTAGCTAAAGCAAAACTAAACCGAAGTTTGTCCCGGTAAATCAAACGTGGCTGATTCACTTATATTTTACCAAATCTCTGGCTTCAGGAATACAGTTAATTGAAAAATAATTGAAAGACTTACATAAATGTCATAATCCAGCTCTGCGTTTGGATTATTTTGCACCGGGGTGTATAATATACAAGTGCAAGTGAGCCTAAAGCGACTTTGCGCCCGGCTCACTTTTTTAGATTAAGTTTGATTATAGCTAAGGAAGTAGATAAATGTCTCAAGCTTTTGAGCTACAAATAACCTGCCCGCAGTGCAGTACGGAATTTGAGACTACCGGGCATACCCTGGTAGATGTGGGCAATGAAGCTGATGCCGAAACGCTCTGGCAACTTCAAAACGGCACGCTCAATGTCGCCACTTGCCCAAATTGTGCTACGGCGGGGTTTGTGCCTGTCCCGGTAGTGCTGCACGACCCGGAACGGGAATTAGTGCTTACTTTTGTGCCGAACGCTCAGGAAATGGACGAGGAAACCCTCAGTTCGCTGATTGGGCCAGTCTTGCAAACCTTTATTAACTCAATAGAGCCAGAAAATCAGGCCGATTATTTATTCCATCCTATTGTTACCGATGACCCGGCGGCAATGCAGGCGGCGGCGCGGGGCGAGCTTTTGAGCGAGGAATACGAGGGCGAAGAAGGCGAGTTTGAAGAAGGTGAAGACGATGAAGAAGGTGAAGATGATGAAGAAGGCGAGGAGCTAAGTCAGGCCGAACAGCAGGAAATGCAAAAACGTGTCCAACTTTTGCAAAGCCTGTTTGAAGCTTCCGACAGCCTCCAGCGCATTACTATCTTGCGTAATTACAAGCATATCGTAGACGATTTGTTCCAGCAGATGATTGGTGTTCTGACGCAGCAAGCTCAGGCCAGCCAGCCGGAAGCAGTCGCTACCTTGCAAAAAATTATGAACGAAGTTGAGGTTTTCCGGGCTTCTAACGCCAGTTAAAATTAGTTTTTGAAAATTTTAGTTCAAATAAGCTTGAGTTTCAACAACTTTTCCAGTTAGTAAAAAAAAATAAGAACAGAAACGGGTAAGCCTTCGGGTTTGCCCGTTTTATTTTGCCAAAATCTTCTCCCTTTTGAGCTAAAACTTGACGCTGCTAAACGATTGTGATAAAGTTCGCGCCATGAAAACTCTCAAAGCGAATTCTTGTATATCGGTTAAGTTAGCTAATTCTGCCCAATCTTCCGGGTTTCCTAAAAGCACTCAACCATTTGTTAATAATCATTATCAGTACAGGTCTGCGAAATTAACAGTCCTGCAGACAAGGCTGTCTATTGCATTTTGTTATAACAAGGTTGTATTTTAGTTATATCAGGAGTTCTTTTTTATTATGTTATCATCAAAATTTGTCCTTTATTTTTTGCGCCCTTTTTTCGGAGCTAATCGTGAATTAGCTTTGAGCGGGCTTCTTCTGGCTTTATGCTTTAATTTAGTTTTTAACTCTTTACCGGCGCGGGCTGACGAACCCGATTATATTACTGTTCAGGAAAGCCCGGTGGTAAGTGACCTGAAATCTCAGCTAAATTTATTGCAAATTCAGGATAATATTCTGGCCGACTTGCAAACAATGTTTGCCTTTCAGGATGAGCAAATTTTAGATGGCACAATTTCACAAAGCTTATTCCAGGATGAAAAAACCAAACTGGACACTAAAAGAGCCGAGCTTGCCGAAGCCGAAAGTAAATTGCAATCCCAGATTCAGAGCCTGGAAAAACGGCTCAAAAACTATGCCGTCGCCGAAAAAGTACGCTCGGCCCTCAACTTTTCAGATTATCATCTTGACCGCTATGACCGTATTGGTTACTGGTTCAGAACCTACAGCGATTGCACCTGGTACGCTGCCGAAGCCTTGAAGCTGGCAAGTGCGGGCAAAATTGATTTGAATAACCGCGATTCAGTTTTTGGGAATTGGGGTAATGCCGGTAGATGGGCAACTCACGCCGCCGAATTTGCCAGCAAAAATCCCGGTGGGCCAATTCGGGGAGTAGACAAAATTCCAACTCCCGGAGATTTAGCCGAATGGCCCGACCATCTGGCTTTTGTCGAAAAAGTGCAGGATATTAAAGATGAGCAGGGTAATCTGGTACATTACACTGTGACTATCAGTGAAGAAATTGCTACGGGCATAGGTCGCAAAGATAGCGTCCCGGTCAAACCCGACGATGATGCAAGCGGCAAGGTCAAACGCTGGCGCATCATCCTTGAGTTCAACGTCAAAGACAATCAGGAAGCCGATACCCCGATTAAATTCATCCACTTTGACCTGAACAAGTAAGCTACAAATAAAAGGGGACTTTGCAAAAGCACCAATTGGCTATAAATAAACGGTTTTCATTTCCAATTCCAAAATCATTTGTTGTGGTAAACTAAGTTGCATCAAAATGGCTGGTTCGATGAAAATCTGGAAAAACACCGATAGTTGAAAACCTTCAGTAAGTAAATTTGTAGCAGAGGAATCAAAGATAAGAGCGAGGAAGAATTTATGCAACCAGTAACCGTAAATTTGCCGGATGTGCTTTAGCAGCGGTTAAAAGAGCGAGCTGAACAGATGCAACATTCTATCGAAGCTGAAATTGTCGAAACGGTTTCCAAAGTAACTCCTGCCGACGATAGTTTAAGTGCTGATTTGGAAGAACTGCTGGTGCAATTAAAGTTTTTGAAA
>JBBQGP010000113.1:0-17368 GCA_038323095.1 Chloroflexia bacterium
CGCAGCTTTATCGCCGGAGCGGATATTGCCGAATTAAACGCTTTGCCCGACCCAATCAAGGCAGCAGAACACGCTCGATTAGGCCAAAAATTGACTTTCCAGATTGAAAATTTGGGCAAGCCCGTAATTATGGCGATTAATGGGTTCGCGCTGGGTGGCGGGCTGGAAATCGCGATGGCCGGAGATATTCGGATTGCCAGCGAAAACGCCCAGCTAGGCCAGCCCGAAATTGATTTGGGCATTATCCCTGGTTTTGGTGGAACACAAAGATTGCCCCGCCTGGTTGGTAAAGGGATGGCAAAGCTGATGGTTATGGGCGGGCAACGTATAACGGCGGCAGAAGCTTTGCGAATTGGCCTGGTCGAGAAAGTTGTGCCACTAGCTTTGTTGAACGAAGAAGCCCGTTTGATAGCCAAACTTATGGCAAGCAAACCACCAATTGCCTTGAAGTTGGCAAAGGCAGCTATTAACGAAGGCATTCAGGTAGATTTGGCAAGTGGTTGTGGCATCGAAGCTAATTATTTTGGCCTGCTCTATAATACCGAAGACCGCAAAGAAGGTACTGCGGCCTTTTTGGAAAAGCGTAAGGCAAACTGGAAAGGCCGGTAACTTTTAGATAAAAAGGGTATTAAAAAGGGCTTGCCGAGCGAAAGCAAGCCCTTTTGATTTTACAAGGAGTGTTATAAGAGGATGTTATAAGAGGATATAAACCCCGGTGGTGTATACCGGGAGGAGTTTTTATCTTGGTCAGCGCGGCTTTAGCCGCGCTTGCTATTATTATAGGCAAAAAATATACCAAGGCTTTGATTTTATTCTAATACCTTTAGCTAATACTAAAGCACTAAGTCTTTATACAGGTTAAATTTCAAAAGCCCCAAATTCAATTGCGATGGTATTATTAAGAATAAAATATGGCAAATTTTGCACCACTACAACTCTACTTTTTTATCTAAAAACTTTAAGATATTTTTAATGCAAGAAAAACACCTGATTTAGAGTTTCTTAGAACTTGAGAAACTTTTATTTAAGCAATATTTAAGTATTGTCTAAGAAATTGAGAGGTCTGAAATTATAGTAATGACCTTGCCAAAATATGATTAAAGCTTTTTAATATAAACAAATTCTAACTAAATTCTATAATCGCTGAAACTACTCTTTATCTACTAATTAACACAAGCGTAATAAAACCTGCTTAACAAGTAAGATTTAATACACAATTAATGTGGGCTGTAATGTTTGGTAATTATAATTTGGTTTAAGTTCAGCAAAGATAGTTAAGGTTTAAGTTGTAAACAGACAATTAGTTGATCACCTGACAATGTAATCAGCTTCTTCAAACATCCTTGATTTTCTTTCATCCCGACTGTTGGTTATGACTAATAGTTAAACGTTTCTTATCAATTTAACAAGGAGAAGTATTATGTCCGCTACGGCTTCCAAGACCGATGTTTTAAACGAAATTTTAGATAGTTTGGCGATAAGCCTGAATGGGGATGTTAGTGGTTCGGCGGTAGTAAGCGCAGATGGTATTGTATATGCCGCCCGTTTTGCTGGTAACGTGAATGTTGACCGGGTTGGGGCAATCGCGGCTACTACGCTAGGTGTTAGCCGCCGGGTCGCCAAAGATTTGATGCTAGGTGAAACCAACGAAAGTATTATCCAGTGCGATGCTGGTTTCTTTGTAATCTACCCGGTTAATGAGCGTTGCTTGCTGGCGGTGAATTTGCGCAAGGGCGGCAATTTGGGAATGGTTCGCCTTGAGTCAAAAGATTGTGCCGCAAAAATTTCGGCAGTGATGAGTTAATATCTTCTGTAGCGTTGAATTAGCGTCCTGATATTGTCTTAATATATTTTTCTCGGAGGATTACTGTTATGTCCGAAGTTGTACGCCCCGAATTGGGGTCTTACATGAGTGCTGAATGTTTTCGTTATTTGCGGATATACGCCGAAGAAACGGCAGGGCGGGGCTTGATAGTGCAAGCCGGGAAGCAGCGCGGTTTATCGCTGTCCGATGCGCTCAAAGGTATTTCTGCTGACGATACCGCCAAGATTACCCATACCCTGAATTCCATACTGGGCAAAGATGGTACGCGCCTATGTATCGTTGAGGAAGTTAGCACGACCAGCGAGGGCTATCAGGTGCGAATTAGCGAGAGTGCCTGTAGTGTGGGAATGAAGACCGCCACCCCAAATTGCGCTTTTACGATGGGCGTTTTCGTTGGTGCGCTGGAGCTTATCAGCCAGAAGCGTATGACGGTGGTTGAAACTGAATGTGTGGCAACCGGCCATAGCCACTGCGTTTACAAGCTTGACAGACTTTAGGAGTTTTTAAGTTACTTGTGATGATTTGACAGAGGGGTGCAGAAGTTCCTGCACCCCGAACAAGCTACAAATTTGGACAAATTTTGAAGAAACGGACGCTCGCTTACCAGAGTCGTTACAGAGAGGGGTTGGGTTTAACACTATGTCGCTGCAAGGCAACCTCACCGATTTACCTTTAGAAGATTTACTTCAGGTTTTTGCGGTACAAAATCGTACCGGCATGCTTTATATGCGTCATGCTGATTTTGATGCAGAAATTTGTTTTAACAGATCCACGCTACATTCGGCTATAATTTTCCGGCGTACTGGCAATACTTTGCGACCCTGGCGGCAAGGTGAAGACGCTATGTACGAGTTGCTGAATTGGTCGGAAGGGGATTTTGTTTTTGAACTTGGCAACGGGGCGGCTATTCCCCAAAATGTATTCCACAGTTCCAACTATATTGTTTTGGAAAACTTGCGTCGCCGCGACGAAGAGGATGAGCAGCAGCGTTATGCCAACCTAACCTCACTTTGCCCGCGCTTGTTGCCCAATCCACCCGTTCAGGCCCAAATCAATCTTGAGCTTGACCAATGGCGGCTGCTATTCCTGATTAACGGGCGTACTACTGTGGCGGAGATTGCCCAAACTACCCGCCGCCCAAGTAACGAGATTATTCCTTTGGTGCTGGATATGGAGAAAAAAGGTTTGATTGAACTGCCTGCTACTTCCGCCGTGCCAGTTGAAGCCAACCGCCCTGCTCCCGCCACTAATAATTGGCAACCAGTAGCTTCTACTCCATCGCGGCAAGCTCAGGAAGCTTTACGGGCTATGTCGGCAACTCCACGCCTACCCGAACGTTCCAATTCTATGCCTGCGATGGCAATGGCTGGAGTGGGCGGTGGTCGGAATGTTACTCAAGTTGCGCCGCCAAAAGTCCAAAAAAGTATTCTCTCCGGGATTATGTCCCGCATTCGGGGTATGTAATTTACAGAGGGGCAACTCTAAAACAGGGTTGTCCCTGTATTGGTAGCATGGCAAGTTATATAAATGTTTCTTTATTCTTTTTATTTGAATATGAGATAGGAAGCTGCTATGGTTGAGCAAAATTTAATAGATGTATTGAAGATTGTAGTAACCGGGGCATACGCGGCGGGTAAAACCCAATTTATTAAGAGTATTAGCGAAATTGAAGTTTTAGACACCGAAGAAGAAGCCAGCAGCGAGGAAGAACGCTCCCTGAAATCTTTTACTACGGTTGCGCTTGATTTCGGACGAATTACGATTAATGATAGTCTGGCATTGCATTTATTCGGTACGCCTGGGCAGGAACGTTTCGATTTTATGTGGGATATTCTGGCAATGGGTTGTATTGGCTATGTGGTAATGGTGGATAGCTGCCGCCCGGCTCAATTCAAAGAAGCGATTGGAGTCATCAGCTATTTTAATCGCATTGTAGATGTACCGTTTGTGGTGGCTGCCAACAAGCAGGATGACCCGACAGCTTTGCCACTGGATTACATTCGTCGCCGTTTGGGGGTAGAAAGCCATATCCCTGTATTACCTTGTGTTGCGACTGACCGCGAAAGTGTCAAGGAAATTTTGCTGCAACTTTTGGGGCAAGTTTACTCACTGGCCGAGTCTGCCTGAAACCAGCCTGCTAAATTAATTCGATAGCTGTTTGACGTTCAACTTACTACAGTGCAAAATAGAGCAATACTTGTAGTGAAAGGAAGGTCATGTGGCTAAATTAAACAAAGTTGCTGTGTTTACTAAAGAATATCCGCCTTATGTTTATGGTGGAGCGGGCGTACACGTGGAGTACCTTTGCCGGGAGTTGGCTCGTCTTGTGTCGGTGGAGGTGCGTTGCTTTGGCGACCAAAATCAGCAAGAGGGTAATCTGACCGTCAAGGGCTACCCGCTATGGGATGAAGTCAAGCGTAACACTGATGCCCGTTTTGTGGGTGCCGTAGATGCTTTTGCTCGCAATCTGGCGATGGCAAAAGACAATCTGGATGCCGATATAGTGCATTGCCATACCTGGTACACCGATATGGCGGGATTATTGGCCGGGAAGCTTTGGGGCCTGCCTTCGGTGCTAACTATTCATTCGCTCGAACCTTTGCGCCCCTGGAAAGTTGAGCAGCTGGGCAATGCCTATTATCTGAGTGCCTGGATGGAGAAAACCGCGATTGAGCAGGCTGACGCGGTAATTGCTGTTTCCAAAGAAACCCGCGAAGATGTGCTACGGCTCTTTAAAGTATCGCCGGAAAAAGTTCACGTTATCTATAATGGTATTGACCTCGAACAGTATCAAAAAACTGCCCAAACCGAAGCCCTGACCCGCTACGGAGTCGACCCTAATCGCCCTTACGTTTTGTTTGTAGGCCGAATTACCCGCCAAAAGGGTATTATTCATCTGGTAAATGCTATCCCCGAAATAGATTCCTCACTACAAGTTGTACTTTGTGCTGGTGCGCCCGATACTGAAGAAATAGGCCGCGAAATGACCGAGCGAATTCAGACAATCAGTGCCGGACGTAAAGACGTAATCTGGATTCAGGAAATGCTGGCCCGCCCCGACGTAATTCAAATGTATTCGCACGCCGCCGTTTTTTGCTGCCCTTCGGTTTACGAGCCATTCGGCATTATAAATCTGGAAGCAATGGCTTGTGAAACGGCGGTAGTAGCTTCGGCGGTGGGCGGCATCAAAGAAGTAGTTGTACCGGGAGAAACGGGCGAATTGGTCAATCTTGAGTTGAAAGAAGGAACGTTCGACCCGCAAGATTCGACCAAATTTGCCCATGAATTAGCTCAGGCAATTAACAAAGTAGCTCTGGATGAAAATTTGCGTACCAACTATGGGCGCAACGGACGAAAACGGGTTGAGGAGAAATTTAGCTGGTCGGCGATTGCCGAGCAAACTCTGGCACTTTATCAATCATTAGTAGAAACGGTAGAAACGGTAGAAACGGTGGAAACGGTGGAAACGGTAGAAACGGTAGAAACGGTAGAAACAAAATAACCTTTCTCTACCAGGCTCGTGTATTTGCAGGAGAGATTTCTAGTCGGATGTATTCCAACCCTCTTTAGGGTGATTAGAAATTTCTCCTATTTGATTAATTTCAGGTTAATAAAATCAAAAATTCCCAACTTTTTTAGTATTTCCCCGTAAACTTTATTACACAATTGGCATAGGTTGGACTGCCCGGTTTGGCAAAGAGATATTATTTGTTGTCAAAAAATTTCTTAGCCTTCGAGAAAGGGAGTCCACTTTGAAAAAAGGATGGTTGTGGATAGTTTTAGCAGCGGGGACGGCAATCCCGGCTCTGGTTTTACGTTTCACTATATTAAAAGATGTTGAGAAAAATACCCCGCTACTTGGAGCGTTTGTACTTGGGCTAGGGGTAGTTGGCGCAGCCTTTTTGCTGGCCTGGGCTACCGAAGCAGCCCAGCATGACGTACCGCAAGCTTTGGCAATTTCAGTAATGGCCCTAATTGCCGTCGCACCCGAATACGCCGTTGATTTTGCCTTGACTTATCAGGCTGGCACAGACCCCACCTATAAAGAGTACGCTATTGCCAATATGATTGGGGCAAACCGTATGATTGTTGGTTTTGCCTGGCCTCTGCTAGTTTTTATTTTTGCCTTGAAATTTCGCAAAAAGCATATTTATCTGGGCAAGGAACACCGCGTCGAAATCGGTTTTCTTTTAATTGCTGGCCTCTACTCACTAATTTTGCCGTTTAAGGGCGAAATCAGTCTTTACGATGTATTTTTTCTGGTTGGCCTATTTATTCTCTATAGCCTGCGTTTGCTCAAGGCTGAAGTGCATGAGCCGGATTTGATTGGCCCTGCTAAAATTATTGGCGAACTGCCCAAAGCGCAACGTATTACGGTTGTGTTGTTATTAATGGGTTATGCTTTAGGAGTAATTTTGCTGATTGCCAAGCCTTTTGCTCAAGGTTTGATTAACACAGGCATTTCTATCGGCGTAGACTCAGTTTTTCTGGTGCAGTGGTTCGCCCCGCTTGCTTCGGAAGCTCCCGAAATCGTTATTTGTGTTATCTTTACTTTGCGGGCGATGGCGGCGGCGGGCCTGGGTGCCTTGGTCGCCAGTAAGGTCAATCAATGGACGCTTTTGGTTGGGACGCTTCCTTTAGTATTTAGTCTGGGTTCGGGCTACGTTCGAGCCTTGCCTTTGCGGGGTGAATTCGTTAAAAACGGTACGACTGTCCAATTTGATTTGGTCGGGCCAATGCTGGTAACTTCGGCTCAAACTTTGCTGGCAACAATGATTATTCTAAACCTACGAGCTGGATTAGCCGGAGCTTCTACTTTGTTTGGACTTTTGCTGGTGCAGTTCTTCTTTCCTGAAAAAATTGGCGAAATTAACACTGATTATATTTTTGCGGGCATCTATTTGTTAATTGCGCTGGTTCTGGCTTTCCGTGAGCGTCAACATTTTGTTCCAACCTTTAAAAGCATGGTCAGCCCTAAATTCGTGCGAGAACAAACTCACCCGGAAGAAGTACCTAAACTGGAAAAAGCTAGTGCAGGCGCACTGCTATAAGCAGATTGTTAGCACTATCATTCTGAGCAACTATAACCAATCTGTTACTTTTTAGCGGTTTCCTGAGCGAAGAATCTTCTTGTCCGGGTTCACAGACTAGAACCAAAGCGCGGGTAAGAAAATTCTTCGCTTAAACTTACTCCGGGGAAGCTGGCTGACAAAAGTTGCTCATCTTGTTTTGGCGTAAATCAAGGTATTGCGGAGTTCGCCTTTGGGGTTGAGGCCCTCATTAACCAGGCGGCCCTCGAAGGGGAAGCCCAATCTTTCGGCCACGTTTTTGCTCCGAATGTTTTTTTCATCCATCCGAATTTCGATACGCCGCGCTCCCAATATTTCGACCGCGAAATTGGTGATGCCCTCAACTGCTTCGGTAATATAACCCCGTCCCTGCATACTGCTACGACACCAATATCCTATCTCGAATTTGGGGATAGACCAGTTCATACGATGCAAGCCGCTCCCGCCCACGAATACACCAGATTCTTTGAGAAAAAGATTTAGCCGTAAATCCTCGCGGGCCAGCCACTTCAACCGCCCTTCCCGACTAAGCATTTCTGATTCTTCGACTGTAGGAGCTTTAGCCGCCCAGGGCATCCAGGGCCGCAAATCTTCCAGCGATTCGGTTACGGCGGCACACACAGCTTTACCATCGCCGGGCATCGGGCAACGGATTAGTAATCGTTCGGTTTCAAAAGAATCGGGAAAGTCCAGCAAAATCTCCTTCATACTCAATCTCCATCTCCATTTAGCTCTAATTTATTTATAAACTTTTGGGTGATTCTTTTGTTGATATTATAGCTAATACCAGACTAATTTCAATGTAAATTAGCTCACAAAACGGAGAACCTGTTTTAATAAATGAGAACGAGCAGCACCTCACTTTAGTCAATTCCATTCTTTCAAACAAATGCTTCAAACCATGCATCTGTTTGAAACAGCTCTGCAAAATCTTTACCAAACTCTTCAAAAAACCATCGACGTTATAATATCTTTATGCTATAATCTTATATATCGCTATATATCGCTAAGTGATTAAAGTAAGGAAAAATTGAATGTCAGAACAAAATAAAATTTTAGCAGTAGGCAAAGCTGCAACCGAAGTTCCGGCCAGCTACATCAGAAAATTGTGCAAGCATTGGGCGCACAAGCTGGAGGTACGTTATAATGAAGAAAGTGGCGAAATTGTTTTTCCAATGGGCTATTGCGAATTGGATGCACGACAACCGGGACAGCTGCTTATTCGGGCGATGGCTACCGATATTGCCACCGTTCAAACTCTGCAAGATGTTATAACTTCTCATTTGCAACGCTTTGCGGTACGCGAAACTTTGCAAGTAGAGTGGGAAGTGATTAGTTGAGGGGAAGAAAAATTTGAGCTTTGACCTATCGACTGGAAAAGCCGACTTTTTAGGGGATACTTTGCGTAGCAAAAGCGGGGGGCATCGCCTCAAGCGTGGTTTCCTCAAGTTTGCTATTTTAGAATTATTAATCGAGCAGCCCCGTCATGGCTACGAAATTATTAAAGAACTGGAACAGCGTTACGCCGGAACTTATCGGCCTAGTGCTGGCTCAGTTTATCCTAATTTGCAACTACTCGAAGAAGACAATTCTTTGACCAGCCAGGAAGCGGAAGGCAAGAAAATTTATACCATTACCGAACAGGGGCGAAAGCAATTGGAAGAACATCGCCAACACCAGGCTGATAAACAAATACCGCTTCCATCAAATTCGGATACTGACCAATCGCATATCCCGGAAATTAAGCAAAGTACCAGTGCGCTGATAGAAACCATTCGCTATGTGGCCCATTTTGGTACACCGAACCAAATCAGGGAACTCAAAAAAATATTGGATGCCACCAGTCGCCAATTACACGCCCTGTTAGCCAGAGAAGAGGGTGAGCTTTAGACCTCAGAAACAATTTTCATTAGGAGAGCTGAAATGACCAGAATTTTAGAACCCGGCCAGGGGTTGGTTTACGATTCGATGGGCGATGCTATGAACTTCAAATTAACTGGTGAAGATACGCAACGGGCTTACACTTTAATTGAAGATACACTCAAGCCGGGTTTTAACGTAGCCTTGCATTTGCACCGTCGGCATACCGAAACTTTCTATATATTGGAAGGGCAAGTCGAATTCACCGTGGCTGAAGCAACAATTACCGGCCGTCCCGGTGCTGTTATTCTGGTTTCACCTAAAACTCCTCATGCCGCTCGCGCCTCGCAAGCCGGAAAAATGTTGACTATCTTTGACCCTTGCGGACTGGAAGAAGCGATGGCCGCCTTCCGCAGTATGACTCCTGAACAAGCTCAAAATCCGGCTTTCTTTCAGTCCATATCCGAGCAGTACGATATTATTGATTTGTCACAACCGCCAATTCCAACTTTGCTAAATTTTTACAACTTGCTTTTGAGTGGCAATACTGAAGCTTTGTTAGCTCTTTATCAAGAGGAACCCTTGCTAAATACCCCGCTACAGGGAGAGGTAAAAGGCGAGGAAGCTTTCCAAAATTTTGTAAAAGAGCAACAAAGCTGGCTAGTGAGCCGAGAAGCCCAGCCGCGCTTTTTCGACCTTATTATTTTGCCTGAAAGATTGGTAGTTGAATTTGTTTTAACGCTTACCCACAACGGGCAGAAAATTGAATTGCCCGTAGCACTGGCGGCTGACCGTGAAGGGGAGAAAATCACTGCGCTACGCCTTTATCATAGTACCTGGCCGCTCACGGGCATACACCAACTTCGCCCACCCCTGCTGCCAGTTCCAGCCGAAAAGCTGTTGGAACCCGCCATCGTAGAAGCTTACATGGTCGCCTTGCAAGAGCCTAATCTTGAACTAATATTGGCTCTTTTTGATGAAACGGGTTACGTGCGCGAGCCGAGCGGGGCAACTTACCAGCATATTGGCCCGGAGAAGCGTCGCCAGTTTTATCAGCAAGTGTTGGGAAGCGGTTTTGGCGGCGGAGTAGTGTTGCACCACTGTACAGGCACGACAGATTACCACGCCTTTGCGGTGGAATACGTCTGTGATAAATGGGGTCAGGTAAATCTTAATCCCCAGGCTGGTTTGGCGGTTTACGAATTTGGATCATTTGGCAAACTGGCCGCCGTTCGGATTTACGACGATATAACGCCCCCTGCTCCTGCACAGTAATCTTGTCTATACAAATAATTACTCAGATGTAGTAGGGATTTCCAATCCCGATTTTATCCAAATCCGTCTCTATCGGGATTGGAAATCCCTACTACATTGACGTTGGCTGAGTAATTACTTATATAATCAAGATAAACACAAAATACAGGATGAAAAATTGTTTGACCTTAATCATTTGCACCCGATTTTTTTACATTTTCCAATTGCCGTGTTTACCAGCAGTTTGCTGGTTGATTTCGCTGGTCGACTTTACACCAATTTAGCTGGATAGCTTTGCTGCTGGCGGCAATCGCGGCTTTACCGACAGTAGTCACCGGGATTATTGCCCATTTTCCTTACGAAAATTCTCCAGTAATCGAAAGTATCAATCAACATGAACAATTGGGTTTGCTAACTTTGGCGGCTTTGACCGGGCTGGCGATTTGGCGCGGGCTAAATTTGCGCCGTAAGGTTGAATTGGGAGAACGTTGGTATTATTTGGCGACTGCCATAGCAATTTTCGGTTTGCTATATTTACTGGGAACAACTGGCGGAGATTTAGTCTATAATTTGGGGGTTGGGGTTGCGAAATAACTGCCTAAGTTAAGGAATCCCCAATCTACAAGGCGAAGCTAGTTTGTTCCAGAGCTTTTGGCGGCGCGATTAGGGCTTTTTCGTGGCGGAGTAACCATTCCTTACGCCATAACCCGCCCGCGTACCCCGTTAATTTGCCGTTGCTACCAATAACCCGATGGCAGGGAACAATTATCCAAATTTTGTTTTGGCCGTTTGCGTGACCTACCGCGCGGACGGCTTTTTCTTTGCCCATTGCCAGCGCAATATCTCGATAACTAACTGTTTTGCCATAGGGTATAGTCAATAATTGCTGCCAGACATCTTTCTGAAAAACCGTACCCTCCAAATCCAGCTTCAGATTAAACTCGTTGCGCTCTCCCCTGAAATACTGGTCTAGCTGTTCGACACATTCCTGCAAGTGGGCTGGGATGTTTCCCGAAGCGGGCGCAATTTGGTCTACCAATTTCACTGCGCTTACTCCTGCTTCCGTTCCCTCTATTTCCACAAATCCAATCTCGGATTGATAATAAGTGCGGTACAAATTAATTTTCCCCGATTCTTGCTTACACTGTTTGTCCAGTTGTCACTTTTTGTAGGTTTCTTTTTTATACATTTCATTCAATATTAGCTAGTGGATTTTTGCCCGACCAGCTTATCCCTCAACCGCCAACCTACCACTACCCCTGTCGCCAGCGTTATAACCAAAAGCAATCCAAAGGTCAGCCAGCCTATATCCTGCCGTAGCGTTTCGTTAAAAGCTACCACCTCAAACTGCTTGATAAAGGAGGCCATGATGGTGGCAATCACCAGAAAAAGCAAAGCTGCAAAAATCACTCCCGCCCCAGCTGCCACCAGCGAAACCTTCATCGCTTCACCAGGGGGTAATCGCTTTTTCGCCGCCGCTTCCTCCTGCGTATCCACCAGCAGTAGCAACAAGGTCAACGGTAACAATAGTACCAGTATATAAAAACCTGTGGCTACAAATCCGGCGGCGGCGTACAAATCCGAATTAATAAGCGAAGCCAGGATAGTTATTATTCCTGCCGCCAGACCACCGACTGTCGCCAACATTCCCGCTCCCTTCAAACCTTCTTTGATTGTTTCCACAGCAAACTCCTACTATTGTAACGGAACCAAATTAAATTCATTGCAGTATTATAACCTGAAAATCGAGCTATCCTGTACGAACTTCCGTCTTACCTACACCCTCTTGCAGGATTGGCTTAGGGGGCAAGTTATATTTCGTAGCTGGTCTTTACAGAAAAAAACCCTTCCCCAAAGAGGAAGGGTCAGCCCGTGGCCTGTGGTATATTTTACTTCTTGCCGCCAGATGAAGCGATTGCCTCTGACTCGGCAATTTTCGCTACGAAATCGTCCTTAAGTTCTTCGGTAGTTTCGGCGATAACTGTAGCGGTTTCTTCCACAGAACTCATCGAATCCGCTTCCTCTGAGGCACTACCGGCAGTGTCCGCCACCTGCGAAGCGGTTACGGTCTTACCACCACTATCCGCGTCAGGCTTTACAACACCGCTACTGGTGCTACTGGAGACAGATTGAGGTCGAGTGTTGGGCGGCTGTTTCGGTCTTGAAGGAGCGGTAGAAATCTGTGATGTGCTGGAAGAGCTGCTACCACCCCGCGCATTAGCAATAATCGCCTCCTCGGACAATGTTCCATCCTCGACTTTAGGCTGCTTGCCCTGCTCCTCGACCTTGCTGGTTCGTTTGGTAGCCTCTTTAGCAATGTCTTGAACTGCTTTTTTGGCAGCTTTGGCCTTCTGAATAGCTTTAGCAATCGAGAAGAACAGGAAGATAATTCCGCCCAAAGGATTCACCAGGCTACCCAACATACCCTTGAGGCTTTCGCCGGGAGGCCCTGCCAACTCATCCCTCATCCCTCCAAAACCATCCTTGCGAGTTGCTGCCTCATCAACATTTATCAGGTTATTGGAAATAAGCATTTGAGCATTGGGTGAGCTTTTGAAGCCCTCGGTTCCCACGTTCTCATATTTGGTATTCTCTTTGGTGTTATCGCGCACCTTGAGCCGCCCTTTACCCATCCACGAACCGAAGTTACCAGTAGCCTCTTTGGTGACAGCCCCGACGGTTTCCTTAGTGGCGTATTTGAGTTCATTTGCATGTACTGCCGAATCCAATCCGGCTTGAGTAGCCATATTGCCCATAGCACCACCGAAAGCAGTGGCAGGGTTGACATTGGTAAAGGCTTTGGTAGCTCCTTCTGTAAAGCCCTTGCCGACGGTATCTGTAGCAGCTCCGCCCAGAATAGCCCCGGTTCCCAGTTTAAGAGCGTTGTCAACCGCTTCGCCTCTGGTCTTCTTATACTCCTTGTAAGCTTCCAGGTATAGTTTGACATTGTCATCGGCTAATTTCAGGCCGCCAAGTGGCAGACTCATGTAACGCATCCAGGCCGTGACACCGCTCCAGGTATTAAGCACCATATCGATAGCGGTCTTGGCTAACTGCATTACCAGGGCGACTGAACTGGTGGCTGCGGTAACGGCCAATAGGGCCTGCGCCCCTGGTATCATCCCTAGCAGACCTGTCCATAGTGCCAACCAGCTTGTCCAGGAAATAAGTTTCTTAAAGATACCAGAACTAAGCATTCGCAGAAACAGCAAGACCTGACCGCCTGGCCCATACCGTTCGGTTCCCTTCTCCGACGCAAGATACTTCTTAACATCTTTGAAGGGATGCAATTCAACATTCCGGCTGGCACTATTCTTACCCGAGTTTAGATAAACTGCATACTGGATTACTTCATAAAAGGGGCCTAGCACCGTCTTACCCAGAGCAATCCCTACATTAGCCAGAACTGATTTTACCTTACCAAAAAGGCCGCGCTGGATTTGTCCGCCGGGTTGGAAGTTGGAGAAGGTGCGTTGTAGCGGTGCTGGGGTCATAACCGAATCACGCGCCGCACTTGCAACTTGTTCGCGTCGTTCCACCGATTCCAAAACCGGGTCTGCTTCTTGGGTTATTTCCTGTTGTTCCATCGCCGGTTCTAAAGCCGGGCTGGTTTCTTCCTCTTGAGCTACCACCCTTTGAATCACCGCCGCTGCTGCTGTACGGGACACTTGCCGTTGTTCCTGAATTAGCCGTTGCACATAGCGATTGCCGTGAGTTCTTTGAAGTTGCAAAATTTTGGCAGGAGTTAGACTTGCATCTTTCCTGGTTATTCGCGCTATCTCAGGAATTGCAATATCTGATTCTGCCTTCTGCACACTGGAGTCAGTTTCAGAAGATTGCGTGTTTTGTCTGGTCGATGAAGCTTCTCTACGAATACTTTGATTATTCATTAATCCATGCAACTTTATTACAAGGGAACTTTAGACAGAGTGAGTTACAAAGCTTGCGCTGAAAATTTACCAGAGCAGCATTCTCTTTTATACGATAAGAGTTTTGTTCAAATCAATTTTAGCATAGTTAATAAAAATTGGCTATAGATTATAGTATTTTAAAAAAAGATACTTCAGCTTTATTCCTGAGCCTGAATGTCAGAGATTTTATCTCCTTCTTTTTATCGAAGTCTATATTTAAGCTACAAAAACCAAAGATTCGCGCGATTATGTTATAATCAGCCACGATAATAATGTTAGAGTTGTAACAAAGTAACAAGCTATCGTGAGCTGAAACCCTGTTTAAGAATAGCGGCGGCGAGTAGCTTTCAGGGAGGATAACGAGAAGTTATGGCCGACGTAGTTGGCGGCGAAGATAAAAAGCGGCAAGCAGGAGATAAACTTCGATTGAGTTCAAATTCTAATAATCAGGCAAAGCCCCGGTTGCGCCTTGCCATCCAAAAAGAAGGACGCTTGACCGAGCAAACTTTGGGTTTGTTGCGGAGCGTGGGCCTTGAATTTGAAAGTTACAAGCAAAGGCTGTTCAGCACTTGCTATAACTTTGAGCTGGATATCTTGTATAGCCGTGATGACGATATTCCCGAATACTTAGCCAGTGGGACGGCGGATTTAGGGGTAGTCGGCCAGAATTTGCTCTTTGAAGAAGGGGTGGACGTAGCCGAACTTCAACCTATGCATTTTGGGCATTGCAAACTGGTGCTGGCCGTGCCGAAAGATAGCGGCATTAGCGATGTTGCCCAACTTCAGGGCAAGAAAATTGCGACCAGCTACCCCAAATCGGCCCAAAAATTTCTGGCAAGCAAGGGCGTACAGGCCGATATTGTTACCCTAAGTGGCTCGGTGGAACTCGCCCCTAATCTAGGGGTGGCTCAGGCTATCGTCGAAATTACTGCTACCGGCTCATCCCTGGTGCTAAACGATTTGATGGCAATCGAAACGATTCTGGAAAGTGAAGCGGTCATCGCCGTCAATAAGCAATCGCTGGAACACCCTTACAAAGCCCGCAATATCGAACGGCTTTTGGTTCGTATCCGCTCGGCCCTGAACGCTAAACAAAACAAGTACGTTGTAATGAATGCGCCGCGCCATTGTTTGTCCCGTATTCTGGAAATTGTGCCGGGCCTGAAAAGCCCAACTGTCGTTCCCCTTGCCGACCCCGATTGGGTGGCGGTGCATACCGTCATAAAAGAAGACGAATTTTGGGATATTATCGAGCAACTCAAGGAAGCGGGCGCGGGCGGTATTCTGGTCGTACCAATCGAGAAACTACTGAACTAGAAGGAATTAACGTGGCAAGAACAACCTTGATAATGGTGCGGCACGGCGAAAGCGAATGGAATCGGGAAGGCCGGATTCAAGGGCAAAGTGACCCGGAATTAACCGGGCTGGGCCGGGCGCAGGCGCGACAGGTGGCGGAGCGGCTGGCAATGGAAGCGGTAGACTGTATCTATAGCAGCGATAGCAAGCGGGCTGCCAACACCGCCGCAGCAATTGCCCAAAAGCTGCATTTACCCATAACGCACGACCAGCGTTTGCGGGAAATTTCGGTGGGTAGCTGGGAAGGTTTGCTTTTCACCGAAGCCGAAGTGATGTATCCCGAAGAATACGTGGCATGGCGCAAGGATTTTTCCCGTGCGCGGGGTGGTGGGGAAAGCCGGGTCGAACTAACGGTACGGGCGTGGTCAGCAGTTGCCGAAATTGTGGCAGCCTATCCCGGCAAGAATATTGTAATCGTCAGTCACGGCGGGACAATTCAGGCGATTGCGGCTCATATTTTACAATTACCACCCGCGAATTACGGTTTTTTGCGTGGCCTTGAAAACTGCTCAATGACCTGGCTCGAATTTAGTGAAAACGGCGAAGCCAAAGTAAAGCGTTACAATGTTCCGGCCTTTGGGGTTGCTCCCCTCGGTGACGTAGAAGACGAACTGGGGGAAGCTCAGTAGAGGGCAAAATTATGACCCCAAAATACTCCAAAATTTATGCACTATTGCTGCTTTTGCTAACGCTGGTGCTTGCCGCTTGTAGCGAAACGACGGTTGAACTAAAACAAAGCCCTATCGCAAGGGTAGTCGCGACAGCTACGGTTGCTGCCACAAATATTAGCTCAACTTCGCCAAACCCTACGCCTACGATTAGTTCGGCTTTTGAGGTTAGCAGCTATCGAATAAGTGGAATTGCCTTGCGCGATGATACAGCGATGGTAACGGCGAAGCTCGGCAAGCCTTCCAATATAACTGTAGCTCACGGTTTGGGGACACCGCTCTGGGAATATAACGGTATCAGCGTAACCTTTTGGGGTAACGCTAACCTGAAAAAAGATGTGGTTATGCGAATTGTACTCACTAAATCTGAAGCGGGAACTATTCCTGAACAACTTCGGGTCGGGGCAACGAAAGCAGAGGTAGAGCGAATTTTCGGGCCAGTAAATTTTATTGCACCAGAGGGAAGTATCAGACGTGAACTTTCTAAAGATATTAGTCTGGATTTGGAATACAAAAGTAATTTGATTACAGCAATTGTCTTAACTGACCAGAAATGTACGACCTGTTAAACGAAAAAGTAACGCCTAAAGCAAAATAATTTGGCGAATTTATAACGAAGCGAATTAGGGAGAGCAGAAAATAAATGCGGTCTGTACGGTTGAAGGATTTGGACGCGGAGACGCTCCAGCGTATCAAGCAAAGGGCGGCGGGTTCGTCCGAAAATATTAACGAGCGTACTCAAGCAATTATGGCCGAAGTGCGCGGGCGAGGGGATGCGGCGGTGCGCGAATATACCGCTAAACTGGACGGGGTGCAGCTCGATAGTTTGGAAGTGAGTAAAGACGACTTGCAGCAAGCCTACAACGCGGCCAGCCCTGAACTGCTCGACGCGCTACGCCAGGTTATCAGTCATTTGACCAAATTTCACGGTACGCACGTCAAGCTTGAGGAAGACCATGTGCAGACGGCGGAAGGTATCGAACTGTGGCGGGTCTGGCGACCTATTGAGCGGGTCGGGTTATATGTGCCGAAATTGCTGTCTTCCTCCTTTTTGATGACGGCTGTTCCGGCCATGATTGCGGGTTGCCCTGAAATTATCGTTTGTACTCCGCCCAATAAAGACGGTACTGTTCCCGGTGCGACCCTCGCGGCGGCGGCTTTGCTCAATCTGCCCAATTTGCGAATTTTTAAAATTGGTGGAGCGCAGGCAATCGCGGCGATGGCTTACGGGACAGCAAGCGTGCCGAAAGTCTACAAGCTTTTTGGGGCGGGCAATCCTTATGTAACCGCCGCCAAAATGATTGCTTTCGGGCAGGGCGTAGCTAATATTGATATGCCGGCTGGCCCTAGCGAAGTTTTGATTATTGCTGACGAAAGCGCAAATCCGGCTTTTGCCGCCGCCGATTTTCTTTCTCAAGCCGAACA
>JBBQGP010000114.1:0-17266 GCA_038323095.1 Chloroflexia bacterium
GAAGCCGAAAAACAAAGCTATTTAATTTCGCTCATTGACAAAGATTATTTTCTGGTTCTAACGCTTGGGCCGGGAGCGAATTTGGGCCGCGCCCGCTTTGAAGTCAAGCGCGTTAGCCAGAAATTGCGCGATAACTTATAAATCAGGACGATTGACCGCCCCCTGCGGCACTTCACCTTTTAGAGCTTGACAGATATTGCGGGCCGCTTCCAAAGCGATTTCCCGCCGCACTTCATCCACCGCCGAACCAAGATGCGGGGTGAAAAAAGTTTGGGTTTCATTTGCAAGCAAAAATGGGTGAATCTGGTAGGGGCGGTCAACTCTGGCCCAATCTTCCATCTCAAAAACATCGGCGGCATACCCCGCCAATTGCCCCGAATCCAAAGCTGCCGCTACTGCCGCTTCATCCACAATTGACCCGCGCCCGACATTCAGCAAAATTGCACCGCGTTTCATCTTGCTGATAGTTTCCTCGTTAAATAAATGCAGTGTTTCTGTTGTTAAATGCACTAAAGGTACGACAATATCACTTTGGGCCAAAAGTTCCTCGAATGAAACTGGCTGTACTTCCAAACGGGCTTCCTGCTCTGCCGTGAGTAGGCGCAAATCGCTGTAAAGCAGCTTCATCTCAAAGCCTTGTAGCCTTTGGGCCAACGCCAGCCCCACCGCGCCCATTCCAATTATTCCAAGTGTTTTCCCGGTCAAACCTGTACCGTACAAAATTGGTCGCCAGCCCTGAAAGTTCCCACTTCTGATAAACCTGTCACCCTCACGCAAACGACGGGTCAGGCCAAGCAGCAAAGCCAGAGCCAGTTCCGCCGTCGGCACACTCAGCAAATCCGGCACAATCGTCAGCCATACGCCACGCCGGGTGCAAGCCTCTACCTTAAAATTATCGTAGCCCTTTAGGGCCGCCCCTATTACCTTCAAATTGGGGCAAGCTTCCAGAAAAGCCTCATCCACATAATCGGGCATAAAAGCCATTAACCCTATAGCGTCTTTAGCTCTATCCAAAATTTCGGCACGCGGCAAAGTTTCGCGGGTCTGGTTCGGCACAACTTCAAACTCCTGCCCCAGCATTTCGATAACTTCGAGATGTACCCATTGCGTAATCACAACTTTTGGCTTCATGCCTCATCCTTCATTTTCAGGAGTAGTTGGCGGGGTGCGTCGAGTTCGGAAAAGTTGGAGACACGCACACCCAGCAAGCGTAAGGGCGTGCCACGTTTCCAGGTCAGGCGCATCAGTCCGGCGGCAGCGTGGGCGATTTCGCGGGCTTCGTCGGTAGGAGAAGGCAGAGTTTGAGCGCGGGTGACAGTACGCCAATCGTTAAAGCGCAGTTTTATAGCAACGGTGCGGGCTAGTATTCCCCGCGTTTTAAGCCGTTCTTCCAATCCGGCGGACATTTCCTGAATGTGCTGCCATAAATTCGCCGCGTTAGCATTATCCTCGAAAAAGGTTTGCTCATAGGAAAGCGATTTGGCGGTACGGTCAATTTCTACCGGGCGTTCATCAATTCCGCCCGCCCTTTCACGCAATTCCCGGCCCAAACGCGGGCCAAAAAGCTCCTGCATCAGCCCGGTGTCAGCTTCGGCTAATTCCCCAATTGTGTTAATGCCTTCTGCTTCCAGTTTGGCCGCCCATTTTGGCCCAATCCCATGCAATTTGCCAACCGGCAGGGGAGCTAAAAATTCGGCTTCCGCGCCCGGTTCAATCAGGGTAAAGCCGGCTGGTTTCTGGTAGCCGCTTGCCATTTTCGCGGTTAGCTTGTTGCTGGCAAGCCCAACCGAAGCACTCAGTCCAATTTCGCTATTAATCCGGCTTTGCAGTTGCCGAACTTTTTCTTCGGGAGTAGCCTCCCCGCTCAAATCCAGATAAGCTTCGTCAATGCTAACCTGTTCCAGCCGGGTTACTTCGGGTAGCAGCAGATTCATCATTTTTTGGGAGAATTCTTTGTAAAGCGAATGGCGGACGGGCAAATAAATTCCGTCCGGGCAAAGTTTGCGGGCCTGACCTACTGGCATCGCGCTATGCACTCCAAATTTACGGGCAGCATAAGAGGCCGTCGCTACCGCCCCCCGGCTGTTCAAATCGTCACCCATAATCACCATAATGGGCTGACCCTTAATCGTCGGGTTCATTATTTCTTCGACGGTGGCGTAAAAAGCATCCAAATCTAAATGTGCGATACAACGTGTCCAAAGCATGATATTAGTTGTCGGTTGTCGGTGGGAACAGAGTTGCTGGTTATTACAGGAATTTTGATAATAGTTTGATTAGTAATTATCAAGAGATTTGATGAAAAGGGCAATTCTTTATCGAAATGAAATTGCCCTAACCCAAAACTGTCTAAACTTCGGTCAGCTTCTTGCCTTCGTCGAGCGCAGCCTGAACTTTGCTTTCGTCGGTCATTTCGGTGTAAACCCGCATAATCGGCTCAGTCCCACTAAAGCGGATGAGCAACCAGCTACCATCCTCGGTATAATATTTGAAGCCGTCATCGTCGCGCAGCCGCACAACGGGCATACCACCAAGCGATTTAAGCGGGTTCTTGCGAATATTGTTCATAATGGCTTCGCGCTTGGCCTGATCGAACTTGAAATCTATGCGGTCATAATAATGCGCCCCGACTTTATCAAACAAATATTGCAGCAATTCGCTGGCGGTCTTTTTCAGCTTGATAGACATTTCGGTAATCATCAGGCCGGAGAGAATACCGTCACGTTCGGGGATATGACCCCGGAAGCCGTAGCCGCCACTTTCCTCACCGCCAATAATCGCGTCCATTTCCATCATCTTTGGGCCGATATATTTGAAGCCTACTGGCGTTTCAAAAACTTCTACCCCGTAAAGCTTACCGAGTTTCTCGACCATCGAACTCATCGAAACAGATTTAACCATTGGCCCGCGCAAACCCTTAACTTCGAGTAAATACAGGCAAAGCAGCGAGAAAACCTCGTGCTGGGTCATAAAGCGGCCATTTTCGTCTACCACACCCACCCGGTCAGCGTCGCCATCGTTAGCAATCCCGATTTCGCTGCTCTGGCTATCCCGCAGCAAATCCATCAGTTCGGTCAAATTTCTGGCAATCGGCTCAGGATTGTGCATACCCGGAAAAAGCGGGTTGCGCGTGCCATGCAATTCGGCTACCGCGATATTGCCCGGAGTCAGAATACGAGGGAAATAGCCCTGCCCCGCCCCATACATCGGGTCAACTACCAGCGTCATATCGGTATTCTTGATAGCATCTAAATCTACCATTTTAGCAATTTGAGCCACATATGGCGGAGCAGGGTCAAAATATTCGACCATTCCTTCTTTCAGGGCTTGCTCGAAGGGCATCCGTTGCACCGGCAAATCCAGCCGCTTTTCGATTTCGGCGATAATTTCGGGAGAAGCCGACCCGCCATAGTGCGGCTTTACCTTGAAACCATTATCCGCCGCCGGGTTATGGCTGGCGGTAATCATTACGCCCATCCCGCCCTTTTTGTCAATAATCGAATAGCTCAGGGCCGGAGTGGGGACGAAAGATTGGGTCAAATAAGTATGAATACCGTTACCCGCCGCTACTTCGGCGACGGCGGCGGCAAAATTTTCGGATTGAAAGCGGGTATCATAGCCCAAAACCAGCCCGTCCTTGTCGCGATTTTCCGCCTTCATATAATCCATCACGGCCTGCGATACCCGCCGCACATTTTCAAAAGTGTAATCTTCCGCGATAACCGCCCGCCATCCGTCTGTGCCGAATTTTATTTGTGCCACTTGACCTCCTGAATAGAATAATACCTTTTTGTGCTAGTGCTTTTCTTCTGTTCCTAATTTTTAGATGTACCGCCTGATTATCAAGCAAAGCCTGCTATGTGTCAACCTACAGTTAATAATTCCGTAAGAATTGTAAGAGCTAATTAAGCCCCACCTGCTAAACTTTAATTGAAACAAAAAAAGCTTTGCGTCTTTGCACAAGATTATTAAAAAAGCGGGTCAAAAATGCTTGCAGTAAATAACGAAATTAGCCATAATAAAGATATGACGGAACAAGGTAAAACAGCCAAAATTTTGGTGGTGGACGACGAGAGCAACATTCTGGATGTAATCGAGCTTTATTTGCTGCGGGAAGGTTTTAAGGTTTTGCGGGCGGCAGACGGCCAAACCGCCCTTAGCCTTTATGCCGAACATAAGCCCGATTTGGTAATTCTGGATGTAATGTTGCCGCAACTGGACGGCTTTGAGGTGCTGAAACGCTTGCGGGCGCAAGGCACAACGGCAGCCCCGGTTATTATGTTGACCGCCAAAAGCCAGGAGGAAGATAAATTGACCGGGCTGGAAGGCGGGGCAGACGATTACATTACCAAACCTTTTAGCCCGCGCGAAATGGTAGCGCGGGTTAAAATTGCTTTGCGACGGGCGCAGGAAACTAACGCAACTCGCCCGGCTGCCGCAACTAATCAGGAAGAAATTTTGACGCTGGGCGGACTTTGGATTAACAAAAATTCGCGAAGTGTTACGCTGGAAAGCAAGTCGGTAGAACTAACTGCCAAAGAATTTGATTTACTCTGGTTTTTGGCGAGCAATCCCGGTCAGGTTTTTACCCGTGAGCAGCTATTGGACAAAGTTTGGGACTACAGCTTTTTTGGCGAAATGAGTACCGTAACGGTGCATGTCCGTCGTCTGCGCGAAAAAGTAGAGATTGACCCGATGCGCCCACGCCATATCAAAACGGTTTGGGGGGTTGGCTATAAATTCGAGCTATAAAATTATGGTTAGTAATCGCTTAATTTTGTTCCGTATTATCAAAACTGGCGGAGTGGCAATCGCGGTGGTAGTCGCGGCGGCATTGGGCGTGGTGGGCCTTGCCGATATTTTGCTGCATCCGCCATCGGACGATTTGAGCAAACTACTAATCTTCTTGCTGGCAAGCGGTGGTATTTCGGTAGCCCTTAGCCTTAGCTGGCTGGGCTGGGGGCAGCATCATTTTAGTTTGCGTGTCCAGTTAGCGGCTACTTATCTGGTTGGGGCGGCGATTGTGCTGGTGAATTTATTTATTACCAGTGGCCTGATGTTTCTGAGCGGACATGATTTGAGCCTCTTACTGCTTTTGATGCTTTTTTCGGGAGCGATTTCTATTTTCTTTGCAATTTTCCTTTCAACCCAGCTTGGGCGGCAGGTCGAAAAATTGGTCGAAGGCACCCAAAGAGTAGCAGCGGGCCAGCTTGATACGCGGGTAATGGCGGGTGGTTCACGCGAATTAAGCGAATTGGCCCGAACTTTTAACAAAATGGCCTCTCAACTGGAAACCGCTTTCAAAAAGCAGCAGGAAATGGAGCAAAACCGTAAAGAGTTGGTCGCGGCAATTTCTCACGATTTACGAACGCCGTTGGCTTCTCTCCGGCTCATGACCGAAGCAGTCAGCGATGGCGTGGCCGATGAGCAGCAAACCCGCGTTTTTCTGGAACGGATGCGCGGCGAAGTCGAGTATATGACCGGGCTAATTGAAGATTTATTCGAGCTATCACAACTGGATGCCGGAGCAATCAAATTGCACAAGGAGCGCGGCAATCTGGCCGATTTGATTTCAGACACGCTCGAAAGCTTGCGGGGACAGGCCGAAGCCAAAAAGCAGGAACTACAGGGCGCAATCCTGACCGATTTGCCCGAACTGGAATTTGACCCGCGTAAAATCCAGCGCGTGCTGAATAATTTAGTCGGCAACGCCATTCGCTATACTCCCGAAAATGGCCGAATTACCATCGTAGCCCAGAAAAAAGCTGAACGAATCAAGGTTTGCGTCATAGACAACGGCGAGGGCGTGCCGCCTCAAGATTTGGAGCGCATTTTTGAACCGTTTTACCGGGCCGAACGCAGCCGGGGACGCGAACAGGGTGGGGCGGGTTTGGGCCTTGCCATTGCACGCGGTTTAATCGAGGCTCATAACGGTAAAATTTGGGCCGAAAATCTGGAAAAAGGCAGCCGCTTCACCTTCGAGCTGCCAGTTCATGCTGCTGAGGACTGAGGACTGAGGGAAAAGTTGGTTGTCGGTAAGAAAGTTGCGAGTTGGAAGAAGGGTTGTTGATAAACGCCCTGCCTTGAAAGGCGGGGCTAATAACATGAAAACCTGGCTGAAGCCGCCAGAGGTCAGCCAAAATTGAGCCATACCCCGCCCTTCAGGGCCATTTTCATGTTATTAGCCCGGACATTCTATGTCCGGGAGACGACCCCAATTTAACAAGTCGGAATCCTTCACTGACAACCGACAACCCTAAAAACCTCAGTCCTCAGCACTATTTTACTCGGTGGCGGACGATGGCGCGACGGAAAAAGTTAATCAGGTTGTCAGCGTGAGTATCAAAGGCAAAATCGGCGCGGGCTTTTCGCATGTTCTGGTTAAGTTCCTCTAAACGCGGATAGTCACGAAGCTGCGCTGCCAAATCTTCAAAATCGGAGAAATAGACCCCTACGTCGTAATCTTGAGCAATACGCTGCACCGCTACCCGTGAATGACGGTTATCTTTGAGAATCCAGGGTAAGCCAGCCGCCGCATAAGTTCCCAACCGGGCGGGCAAATTCAAATCGTCCCAGTGCGCCCGCCGCAAATCTCCCTTATTATAACTATCGAATAAGTGAAACCAGGCCGCATCGTACTGGGATAACTCGCGCACCCAGTCGAACGGCTCAACCGCCGGGTGTATGTGCATATAGCCCGTCGCCAGCCCCTTGCGTGTCCAGTTGGGGAAGTTAAGCTGGAAAAACTCACCGTAAAAATGAACGTGTATTCCGGCTTCGGCGACAGCCTCAAACGGGTCTAACCCAAGCGGACGACCTGTACAAACTGTATGAATCTCGCCGTCCTGAGCCGAAAGTTTGGGTTTCCAATTCTCGCTAAACCAATCCAGTTTGGGCAAATCTCCATCCAGAATAAAAACACTGTCCGGGTTTAGCCCACCGTCCAGCCCGGTTTGAAACCACTCAAAAGATTCCTGATTGATGAAAATTTGGCCTTCGCTTTCCTGCAAAATCCGGCTAGTGGCCGACCACGTCCCTAACTCTTGAGTAATGAACGGCCCTTCCTTAAAATGAAAGACAAAGGGAATATTCAGTTTAGCCTGATGCACTTCGTAAATCAGGGGGAGAGCCTGCCAGTTTAGCAAGGCGTAAATTACATCAGGCTGAATAGCTTTAATTTGGGCCTTCCAGTCGTTGTCCTGATAGGGAATATCCTCGACGTTGCCATAAGCCAGAGGGCCAATTGTGTCCCAAACTTCGGGGTAAGGTGTCCAAAGCCCGTAAAGTTTGTGGCCGCGTTCCTCCAAAGCCATAATTCGTTCGGGGTTAAAACCCAGTTCGCCTACCAGCAGTATTTTTAGCCCGCCCGCTTCCGGCAAATCCCGCTTGACCCGAAAACGCTCGTAGCGGGCGCGTTCGTCCAAAGCCCAGCCCCGCGACGGCTGCCAGTTCAGCCATTCGTCCTGACCAATCCCGTAATAGTGACGATAGCGCGAAAGACCGCCCCCCTTGCGGGCAATTAGTTTATGATGCTGGTCGGGATGGTCTAGCCATTCGCAGCTAACTGCCCCGGCATAGTTAAACTTTGCCCCCAATGCCGCCAGCCCGCGCCAAAACTCCGGCTCAAGGCAATCCGTCACCTTCTCGCTGCGAGGTATCCAGCGCACTCGGTCTTCGTACTCACGGCGGTGCATGACCTGAACCATTGCCAGCAAATTGCCATTGGGTAAAACTGCTTCTTTGGTAGGCAAAGGCGGATTAGCCAAAAATTCAGCTTCTTTCCCGACCCATTCTTCGCCGCGCAAGGTTGGACCGTAATTCTGGTAATTCCAGCGTACTCCACCGTAGGCTAAATAAGTTTGAGGCTGGGTTTTAAGAATTTGTACCAACTGTTCCAAATGTTCAGGGTAATAAATATCGTCGGAAGGCAAATACGCCAAAAATTGCCCGCGTGCCTGAGCCGTAGCATAATTTAAGGCCGCTCCCAAACCCTGATTGCGCGGAAGCCGAAAATAACGAAAACGGGCATCTTTTTCGAGATAAGGTTTAACAATTTCGCTAGTATTATCCGGCGAACCATCGTCTACAATTACTAATTCCCAATCGCTAAAGGTCTGGGCGCACAAACTTTCGATAGCCCGGCGAATGAACGAGGCGTGCCGAAAAGTAGGCATCAAAACTGATACCGTAGGAAAAGATTTTTTAGCTTCCACAGCTATTTTGTCTAACCTTTCTATTTCTCGTGAACTAACCCACAAAATAACAGCTAATTTATCAGGAGCAAAAATTGGGCCAGATAATTAGTTTCAGGCAAAAGGGGTCACAATTTCGGGATAGCGAATAGTCGAAAATCTATTGGCGGAGCAATATCTTACAAGTCTGGTTCTGTAATGGTGAGCTAATCGTTTTGGAGGCCGCGCCATAAAGCTTGAATTGCCGCCGAAAATTCGGTTGCAAAGTTTAGCTTGAAGGGACGAAACTCGCTTTCTTCCAAAATAGCGGCAGCAATTGGGGCGGGGTCGGTCAGATGCCACATCCCGATAACCAGAGCGTAACTTTGCAAAAGCAGATGTACCCCTTTGCCCGGTTCGAGAAAAGGCAGGCAATTTTCCAGCAATTGCCCGGTTTCGGCAAAATGTTGCAACAAATAACGTTTGAAAAGCCGCGTTTCTTCCGGGCTGATATTGCGCTCTAAAATCGTATGTAAAATCGCCAGCAAGCGTACCAGGCTGGGACGTTGTTCTAAGGCTTGAGATAGCACACTCGAAGTAAGGGGTATGTCGTTTGGCTGGTTCAGGGCTTTTAGGTCGGCGTTTACTTCGGCAAACCACAAATTCAACTGTTGCCCGACAATTGCCAAAAATAAACTTTCTTTAGTCTTAAAATAAAGAAAAAGCGTCCCCTTCGCCAGCCCTACCGCTTCCGCCACTTCGGACATAGTTAAAGCTTCATAGTTGGTTGCTTGAAACAAATTCCAGGCGGTATCCAAAATTGCCTGCTTACGTTCTTCTTTTTGAATTTCGCCTATCGCCCGACGGCGCAAAACTTTTTCCAAGGTTGGTTGCCCCTTCTACTTGACCCCTGATTATAGTCGCTTATATTTTAACTGACCAAAGGTCAATTGTCAATCAAGGCAACCATTCTTCCAAAAGTTCCAGCACGCCCTGTGGATTTTCAACATTAATCCAGTGACCGCCACTAATTTTATGCAGGAAAACTTTTCGGTTTTTTTCGCTAATCGCTTCCAGTCGGGTAACTCCAGCCGTACTCAAAACCGATGAATTTTCGGCCTTCACAAAATGTAATTCCAGACCGGTTGGCGGTTGCTCGACTAATTGCCATAAATCGAGCTTGAAGAAATCGAGCAACATTGCTTCTAATCCACCAAAATCCAGCTTCCATTGCCATAAACCTTCGACTTGGATTAAATTAGTTGCCATCCAGCGGGCTAAATCCAGCGAAAACCCTTTAGCTTGCATTGCTTCGATAGCTACCTGCCGGGCCAAAAAAGTAGCGGGGAGGGCGCGAATAGTTTCGAGCAGTTCCCAGGCATCGCCTTTTGGCGTGCGGGTTTCGGGGGTAGAATCCATTATCCAGATTTGTTCCAGTCCCACCAGCCCGGTTTGGGCGCAAAGTAAAGCTACTTTGCCACCAAAAGAATGTCCGGCCACTGCCGCTACCGGCAAATTCAGATAATCTACCAGCTCGGCCACGTCTTTGGCACAAGCCGCGACGGTATGGGGCGGCTCAAAATTTTGCGAGTTGCCGTGCAAGCGTAAATCTACCAGAATACAACCCCATTCGGGACGATTTTCGCTTAATTTTCGGGCAATACTTTGCCAGTTGCGACCTGCACCATAGATACCGTGCAGAAATATCAGCCAACGTTCGGGCTGGTTCTGAGGATTGGTCACAAAACTATGGCTTAAAACTGGCTTGCTCAATCTCAAAAATCCTTTCAGTGCTTGATTATTTTAACCCTGATTTTAGCTGGTTTACTCAATATACCTTAAATGTAAGCCA
Organism: Chloroflexia bacterium; assembly: GCA_038323095.1. Lineage (GTDB taxonomy): Bacteria > Chloroflexota > Chloroflexia > Chloroheliales > Chloroheliaceae > L227-5C. The sequence continues at coordinate 10,024 of JBBQGP010000114.1, forward strand.
CAGCACATTTTGATTGTGACAGGGACTATATTGGCAAAAGTCTGAGTATGTTATAACTGAAATCATACTACAAATTAAAAATAATAACTAAAACAACGAAAGGTGCTATCATGGAAAAACTTTATACCTTTAGTTCTAAACAATATATTGCCCAATTACAATCGGATATTTGCTATAACTGGTTTGTTTACAATCGCTGCGAACCTGTTCAGCCTTACGAAACGGTAATTCAAGGTTATGGCGAAACTCAATATGCCCAGATAGCTTTGGATACAAATCGCCCTACGGCAACAAATATTAAATCAAGAATTTATCAAACTGCCCGAAAAACCGTAGATAGTCTTTTTACCGCCCATGAATTGCAAGAATTACAAAAGTTCCTGGCTGTTTTTATGCCCAACATGGTCTATATAGTAGAAGAAATTGAAACTCCTATAACTCTCGCGCAAGCGGTAGAATTTCTTTGCCCTGATTTGGCCGAAGCAAGCGATTGTGTTGACCCCGCCGACCTTTGCGACTGCCCCGAATTCAATCTTAATTTTCAGGTAAGCGCAACTATCAGCTACCAGCCGCATTTCGTTGCCGACGATTTTTTGAGCAATCTTTCGCCAGCTCGTCTGGAAATGCTTCGCGTCCAGCACACTGAGCAGAATGGCTAAAGTTAGTTTCAAGTTTCAAGTTTCTGGTTGCGAGTTTCTGGTTTCTATAGATAATCAGATAATGATTTAGAAAAACGTCTAGCGTCCAATCGCCCTGAAATGAATTTCGGGCTAAGTTATGGGAAGTTGGTTGAAACCAACTGGGAAATTAGCTCAAGCGAGGTTGGGCGAAAGTCAACTGGCAGAGCAGCATCCTACAAGGGATAGGGGCATCTTGTAGGATGTGGCTCTGCCCATTAATTTTCGCCCAAACGTCAACTGGCACAGCAGCATCCTACAGGGGAAGTGGTATTATTTGTAGAATATTGCTCCGCCAATAGTCCTCTTTGGATAAGTTCTAATTTAGCTGAGGCCAAGTTTGTAACAGTTGGTTTCAACCAACTTGCGGTATATTAGCCCGAATTTCATTTCAGGGCAACGTTACCCCTACCTGCGTATTTACAATTTTAAAACTTAAATCAGCTCAATTTCAAGATTAGGCCGCCTAAATTAAGGTTCTAAACTGCCAAAAATTTGACAGTATTAGCGGAGGCTGTTAATATCAGGATAATTAACCTGCTGGAGGGTAGATACGTAGCCAGTAAAGCGATGAAGCCAGGTGACAGCGTTTCCGTATTCTCGGATAAACCCTGCTAAAATTAAATTTAATAGCATTTATCTTAAATCTACCAAAAGGAGCGTTATAACTCTGTGCCTAAAAGAAGCTATTCGCGACGCAAAAAAAACAATTGGAAATGGCTTTGGATTAGTGGCTTACTGGCCCTGGTCATAGTTGCTGCCGTGCTGGTTTTTCGCTTTGTCAGCTTTGTGGGCGATACTACTGACGGCGGACGTACTGCCAGCTATCTGGAAGATGTTCCCGATGTAGTCTCAGCCACCGCTACCGCCGAAGCTTCTCGCAATGCCGTGAGTGGCCTGTTTGCGGGTGGACTGGCTTCTAATGTGGTTCTGCCCACCGCTACTCCTGCCCCAACTTATAACCCTAACAGTAGCATCGTTCAAAAATTAAGGGGTAACGAGCCAATCAGTATGTTGCTTTTTGGCTATGGCGGCAACGCTCATGCCGGAGAATGGCTTACCGATACTATTTTGGTTATGACTTATGACCCAATTAGTAAAACTGTTTTTCAGATTAATATTCCCCGCGATATGTATGTTTTTGTGCCTTATGGCGGCAAAAATATTGGTAAATGGGCTAAAATAAATACGGTGCTGGCTTCGATTATGGAATGGGACAAACCGACTCAGGAGACGCTTGATAGCAGATACCGTTGGAGCGATTCCAAAAAACGCTTTGACGCAGGCGTAAATCTGCTGGCTGATACCATTGAGTTAATCGTGGGCTACCGGGTAGATTACTGGGGCGGGTTAAGCTTTGACGGTTTCCGCCGCTTTATTGATTCGATGGGCGGGGTCGAAGTAGACGTTGAACGCTATTTTGTGGACAAGAAATACCCGCGCAACGATGATGACCAGATAGATGCCAGCTATATGACGGTTGAATTTAATCCGGGCAAACAAACTATGAACGGGGAAAGAGCGATTGAATACGCCCGCAGTCGTTACAGCGAAAATCCACTTGAAGGTAACGATTTTGCCCGCAGTCGTCGCCAAATGCGCTTGATTAACGCCGTCAAGGACAAGGCTTTCAAGCAAAATCTGGTCATGAAGTCCTTTGATTATATGCAAGCCTTGCAGGGTAAATTTCGTTTTAGCCTTAGCCTGAGCGAACTGACTGATTTAGCCAACTTTTTAAATAGCAGCGATGGCAAATTTTTGGCAAATGAGATAAAATTCAGTTCTCAGGTAATGAACGATTTGTACCTGACCGATTCGCTGGTGGATGGCGAGTATTTACTAACGCCAATTGAGGGCAAAGGTAAATATGCCAACATTCAACGCTGGCTCAAGCGGGTAATGACCAGTGCAAGAGTTAAAGGCGAGGAGGTTTGGCTACAGGTGCTTAATACTAACGGCACAAGTGGCCTTGCCGCCAAAATGACCGATTATTTTCTGGGGCAGGGCTTTAAGATGAGCCTTGAGCAAGATTGGGAAAATCGGGATGATACGGTTTTGATGGATTATACTAACGGTAAAGCCAGTGCGACGATTGCCCGGCTCAAAAATTATCTGCCCAATCTTAAAGTAGTAATCGGCACGCCCGATAAACGTCCACCCGCCACCCCGCCCGAAGTGAATTTGCAACTTTGTTTGGGTAAAGATTTCAAGGGATTGATAAACGTGGCGAATAATCCGTCCCGCAATGGAGGCTAGAACTTTTGACCAGGTTACTAACCCTGGCCGAACTTTTAACGGCCAGTGGCGGCAAGTTGGCCGGGAACGGCTCAAACCTTGACTTGGTTTTTTCTGATATTGTTTATGATAGCCGGGAAGTGCAGCCCGGTTATTTGTTTGTGGCCTTGCAAGGCGAAACCAGCGACGGCCATAATTATTTGCGAAGTGCCATAGAACGTGGGGCTACCGCCGTAATACTACGTCAGGATTGGCTAGAGCAAAACCCCGAATCTTTGCCTGTTCCTGCTGTGGTTGTGCCGGATACGCTGGCGGCTTTTCAAAAAGTAGCAGGGTGGTGGCGTTCGCAGTATCCTGACCTTGAAGTAATTGGCATAACTGGCAGCGTCGGCAAAACCAGCACCAAAGAACTGGTCGCTGCCGTCCTCAGTCAACATTACAAAACCTTTAAATCCCCCAAAAGTTATAATAATGAATTTAGCCTGATGCCAGTAATGTTTGATATTCAGCCAGAGCATGAACTAGCGGTAATCGAAATGGGCTGTGGTTGGGGCTTTGGCGAGTTGCGGCGAGTTTGCACCGTTGCCCGCCCCCGCATCGGCGTAATTTTGAATATTAGCCAGAGCCATCTGGGGCGCATGGGTACAATCGAAAACATTGCCAAAGCCAAATCCGAAATTCTGGAAGATTTACCTGCCGACGGTTGGGCTATCCTGAACGGCGACGATTTTCGAGTGCGCGAACTGGCAAATCTGACCAAAGCCAAACCTTTTTTCTTTGGTAGCGATGCTGGTTTTGATTTGTGGGCCGATGAAGTACAATCTCTTGGCCTCGAAGGTATCAGCTTTACCGCCCATTATCAGGGCGAGGCGCGTTTCTTGCGCTTACCTTTGATTGGGCGGCATAACGTCCAAACCGCGTTGGTAGCGATTGCGGTGGGCCTCTTGAATAAGCTGGATTGGCAAGAAATCGAGGCGGGTTTGAACGACCCGGCAGCCCGTGTCCGGCTTTTGCTCAAGCCCGGCCTGAACGATTCTATTATTCTGGACGATTGCTACAATGCCAGTGCCGTTTCCATGTTGGCTGCGCTGGATTTAGTGGCCGATACACCCGTCAAAAGTCGTAAGTTGGCTTTGTTGGGCGATATGCTGGAACTGGGCGATTTTACCGAAGAAGCTCATCGTCTAATCGGGCGACGCGCCGCTCAGGTCGTCAGTCATTTAATAGTCGTCGGCGAACTGGCCCAAATTATCGGCCAGGAAGCTCTTAGAAGTGGTCTTGCCGAAAATCAGGTAACTTTTGCCGAAAGCAAAGCCGCCGCCGCCGAAATACTTCAAAAAACGCTTGCTCCTGGTGATTTACTCTTGGTCAAAGCCTCGCGTGGTATTGCGCTCGAACATGTAGTTGCCAAATTAACTATTACTGAGTAAAGAAGAAGGAAGATTTTTCCGATGAAATTGCTTAACTTGCGCTTGATTGATGGAATTGGGAACTTAAAAGAGCGGGTAGACGTAGAAATAGAGGACGGACGGATTAGCAGCATTACCGCTTCCGCCGAACACGCCGCGCCATCCACCGAAAACCCGGCAATGGCTGATGTGCTGGATATGCAAGGCATGACCGCTACGCCCGGTTTGTTCAATTGTCACATTCATATTTTGCTGGATGGTAGCGCAAACCCGAACGCTACCGCCGCCAATGAACCCGTTACCTACCAGCTTTTGCAAGCGGTCAAACGCGCTCAGGCTATGCTGGAAGCCGGAATTACAACTACCCGCGATTTGGGGGGTATCCAGTTTGCCGAAATGTCGCTACGGCGGGCGATTGCCGAGGGCTGGCTACCCGGCCCGCGCTTGCTGGTTAGTGGCCCGGTGCTGACTATGACAGGGGGACATGGCAATTTTATTGGTACAGAAGTAGATGGCCCGGACGAAGCCCGCAAAGCCGCCCGGTTGAATATCAAGATGGGGGTGGATTGCATTAAAATGATGGCAACCGGCGGAGTAATGACACCCGGTGTTGACCCCAATAGCACATCTTTAACCGAGGAAGAATTGCGGGCCGGGTTCGAGGAAGCGAACAAGGCCGGGAAATTAACCGCCAGTCACGCGCAGGGGGCTGCCGGTATCAAAAACGCGCTAAGGGCAGGAGTACGGACTATCGAGCATGGTATCTTTCTGGACGAAGAAGGCATTGGCTTAATGCTACAAAACGGGGCGTATTTAGTTCCGACACTGGCCGCTCCGCGCCAGATTGCCCTAAATGGTATCGCGCACGGTGTCCCAAAATATATGGTAGACAAAAGTGAGCGGGTGATGGAAGCCCATATGCGGAATACGGCGGCGGCCTGGAAAGCGGGCGTTAAAATCGCCTGTGGCAGCGATGCCGGAACGCCTTTTAACTCGCATAGTGACCTCGTAACCGAAATGAGCTTGCTTGAGCAAATCGGAATGCACCCAATGGAAGTAATAAGTTCGGCTACTTCGGTTGCAGCTCAGGCTATGAAGTTGGATAATCAGGTAGGTACACTTGCGCCCGGCCAAATTGCCGATATAATAGTGCTGGCAGGCGACCCGTTGGCCGATTTGTCCGCTTTCAGCCAGCCTATGCTGGTTTTCAAAGAGGGCAAGTTGATGTTTAGCCGGGCCGTTCCCGGTACGGTAGCCACCGCGCCTTTGCCAATCGCTGAACATAGCCAGCCACAAGACCATTTTTGCTAATTCACAGGAGGAAGCAGCCGGATAATGTCTAAAGAAATCATTATGTCTAAAGATAGCGACCCAAAAAGTCCAAAATATTTGATTTGGAATCTTGACCAGGACGAAGCGCAAGCCATTAAATCGGCTATTGGCAATAACGAAGACACTTTTCCTTTACTTTCTACTTTATCGGATTACTACGAAGATTTTGAATGTCCCAACGGTAGAATTTTGGGTTTATGTCAGGAAACGATAGATTTAGAAATAAATTTAGAGGAACATCACCGCGAAACGCCTTCGCTGCTCAAAATGCTAACCTTAATGGGTGGTCTGGCGGCACTAGCTCATTCCAATGGCTTATCAATGTACGGCTACGCGGAATAATTGCCAGTTGAGTACAGATTGTATCAAGAAATAAAATAAAATTAAAAAGAAAGTTTATTTTTATGTATTGTTCTCGCTGCGGCAAATTAAATCAGGCGGATGCACTATTTTGCTATAGCTGCGGGCAACGTATCACTACAGGTGAAAGTACGCCCGAACCTGTGGCGATGCCCAAAGAGCAAACTGAGGCTGTATCCCCCACTATGCCCACGCCACAAGCAAGGGCCGCTTTGCAGGAACAACCGCCCGCGCCTTCACAAACACAACTCCACCCACCCACCTACCCGAACGGGCAACCGCCCACTTATCCCAATGGGCAGAGCAACGGTCAGCCGCCAAACTACCCGAACGGGCAGAGCAACAGTTTTCCAAAGCCCCTGAATGGCAATTATTCGCAGGTACCGGGCCAGATTCCCCCTTTTCAATCGCCGCAATCCAGCCCACCGCCCTTTAACGCGCCTTTCCCGCCGGGGCAAATGCCAACCGCGCCCAACGGCAAACCCTACCCGGTGGCAGCCCATCCGGAAGCTTTTTACAGCTACAAAAACAAGGAAAACAAACAGGTTTACGCCCCTCTTGCCCCAACCAGTATGCGATTTATTGCCGCAATTATTGACACTTTTATTTTGAGCCTGGTTAATATGCTGGTCATAATCATTTATCTGTTAAGCCAAAACCAGCTAGGCTTATTCTTTGCCGCTATTCAAAATAACGATACCAGTGTTTTGCAAAATACCCCGACCCCCGATTGGCTAAATTTGCTCAATAATACGCTTTATCTGGTTTATTGCACCCTGATGATTTGGTTAAGTAACGGGCAAACAATCGGCAAGAAAATTTTGGGTATCAAGATTATGCGAATGGATGGCACAAAGCCGGATTTCAAGACAGCTTTGTTGCGCTCGGCCTTTGGCTTTAGTTTTGTATTGGGGATGGTAATCGCGCCTTATGGTACGCTAATGGGCCTCTTGAGCTTGTTTTTGTGGGTGATAGTTATGTTGGGCTTTACGAACGTGTTCCGGGATAAGTTGCGGCAGGGCTGGCACGACAAGCTGGCCGAAACAATAGTGGTAGGCACTAAAGAATTGGTGCAGGGAGTTAATTATTAACCATGTACTGTATTCGTTGCGGCACAAGAAATAACGAGACCGACAAAAATTGCTATAACTGTGGCGCAGTGCTTGTCCCGCCCCCCATTCAGACTGCCCCACCTTCGGCGGATGATTATCCTTATCCCTTACCGTCCAA
>JBBQGP010000115.1:0-17225 GCA_038323095.1 Chloroflexia bacterium
CACTGAGACAGACCGAACAGGGTCTAAGTTTCAATTCCTCAATCGGAATTGAGTTGATTGCAATATCGCAAGACCGTTTTAATTGTCCAGAATTGCCAAGTTTCAATTCCTCAATCGGAATTTAGTTGATTGCAATCGCTGACGTAAGTATAGCATTACAAGGCTCTAAATACAAGGCTTTGCGAGAGCCTTTTTTTAAGGCTGTTTTCTGACCAATTTTCACTACAGTTTCAAGGGAAATTTCAAGCTTCATTTGCCAGTTTAGCCTTTTCTAATCAGTTCGCGAGAGGCTACGCCTGAGAACTCCACCGCTCCACCTCTCGCAAAATCTTTGCCTGCCCCGGCTTGTCTGACTAAATTATAACACGAAAACAAGGTCTGGGGCAGGCGGTTTGCCGCCCACCAACTCGATTTTATCCACGCAAGCCGCGCACAAATGATAAAACCGCACGCTATCCCGGTCATCTTTAAGATGCTTCGCCAGCTTCGAGCGCAACGACACTAACTCCTTTTTGGTCAAAAAACACTCAAAAAGCGAATATTGCGTCCATTTGCCGAACCCGCACAAAACTTTATGCACCTTTGTACGCCGCTTGTCATCGGGAATATCGTAGGCAATGATATAACAGGTAACAACTGCGCCACCATCCGCCCTTCTTTCAGTTTTTCTGCCGCTCATAAGCTAAAACCTGCCTTGCCTGATACAAAATCATCTAACGGTAAAAGGAGGATATGCTCCTATCTCCCCGGTCAAATACTTGGCGACTAACCGCGCCTGTAATTCGATACATCGCCGGTACTTCGCCTTGTAACCAAACACCGGGTGAGCAATCTCCTCACTCAGCCGCTCCTCAAACTTGGTCAGAAAAAGCTTGCGTGGCCCATCCTTGAGCCGGAACGCCCCCAACTCCTGACTAAAATCCTGTGGAGCTAACATCCGATTATTCAGCAGAGTTAGCACCACCGAATCTACAATAATAGGCCGAAACTCCTCCATCAAATCCAGAGCCAAAGCTGGCCGCCCATAAACCGAACTATGCAAATAGCCAATATACTGGTCGAAACCTACCGATTGCACCGCACTGGCCGCCTGATTGGTCAAAAGCGAATAGCCAAAACTCAGAAGGGCATTAATCGGGTCAGTCGGCGGACGTTTGACCCGTCCGCCAAAAACCCACTCATCCCCAATCAACTTATCAAAACAACGGAAGTAAGCCGCACTCCCCGCCCCTTCCAGCCCCAAAATAGTTTCCAGCAAACTACCGCCAATCCCCGTATCACCCCTTGTCAAAACCTCGGCACTACCCGGAACAGGCGTTAAAGCTTCCAGCTTGCCAAGAATACTAGCAATCGTATCAATCTCGGCAACAATCGCCGCATCGCCCAGACGACGGTTATAACGTTGCAGCAAAGTGCGCTGATTGGAAAGCTTGCCGATTACAAAGCGACGGGCCAATTCGACCCGCCGCTGCAAATCATGATGGGCCTGATGCTGGGCAAGCCGTAGTAGCGAATTTTTGGACAAAGCCGGAGACAAACGACCCTTGAACTGACCAAAATAACCCAAAAAATTCACCTCGACATTCTTTTCCAGCAACAAATGCAAAGCCGAAGCAGTCAGCGTCACTTCGCCCATCACCACTACCCCGTCCACCTTCGTTAAAGGAATACGCTCCTTGCGGGCCGGACTTACTATCTCCCCGCCTTCCCCCTTGCGCTCAGGAATTTGAACAAGCAAACAATCCTCACTATCGCGACGCACCAAAGCCCGGTCTTCGGTCAAATACAATACCGGCATAACTCCCTCCTTATTTAATACCCTGCAACAACTTAACTTCGGTGGGCAGGCACATAGGCCGCAAACTGCAATCGGCGCAACGAATCGCCTGCTTACCTTCCAAAGGTGGCGGCGGCACTTCTTGTCGGGACAGCTCAAACGCTTTCTGAACAAGAGCCAGCGTCCGGGCGCGTAATTCTTCGGTAAAATCTACCCGCAGCCGCCGTCGCGACCCCCAATAGAAAATGTAACCAAAGCTGGCGGGAGGCAAAGAATTCTCCCGCCCCTCCAAACACAAAGCCTGAGCGCAAAGCTGCACATGGTCATTTAGCCACTTGCCTTGCCGCCCATGCTTGTATTCAATCGGTACAAGCTGCCCCTCCTGCTCCATCAGCACATCGGCAAAACCGCTCAACCGCAACTTCTCGCTAAAAAGGTACACCCGCCTGATTTCCGCCCCATCCTCGCCCAAAGCAGTACGGCCCGGCTCGTCAACCCGCTCGTGTAGCAGCGTCCCGGCCAGCACAAACTCATTCACCACCATCTCACCTTGCACAAATTCATAGTAAAAACGGCGCGGGCAATATTCCAGCGCATTCAGGTAAGAAAGGCCAATCGTCTCCGGCTCATTTTGGCTCATACTCTCACCTTCTCGCCGGGCGCAATTTTCAGATTATCTCCTACCTGATTGGCAATAGCCCGCACCTGCCCCAGCCCCATCGTAGTCTTGTAGCCAACCCCGGCATAAAGGGCAAAGGCCGCCAGCGTATTCAGGATAGCGGTATATTCTGGCGAAGGCTGTTTTTCCAGCACCCGGTAACTGGCCGAACCCACAAAACCTAGCTGCGAATGATGCTTGAGCGGCAACACCTCACTTTGTCCCGAAAAACCCGTGACAACCACGTACTTTTCGACATACTGCCTTAGCTCCACCAAATCCAGCGAAGGCAAACCGGGCGGGGCAAACGCCGCCCAACGATTTGCCAGACTGTCAAAGACCAAGCCCGGCTCAGGAAAAATAGCAAACTTGCGCCCGCCCCAATCCTGCTCACCCAAACTAAAAGCCGTCGGGCTGGCAAATTGAAAATGCCAGCCCGAAGCGGGCGGCAACATCGCCAATTGCTCAAAACTGCTCCGCCCGACCCATTCATTACCCGCGCTACTCCCCTCAATTCGCACCACCTCGAACATCGCCGCCCCCAACCGCAGTTTCAGGCTGCTTGCCCCAGGATTCAGAAAGCACGAAATAAACGCCTCGAAAATACTCGCTTCCAGACTGGTCAGCCTTAGTCGGTAAACACCGGGCGAATTTCTACCCGGCCCAAGCAAGGGACTTACCGTAAAAGGCTTGCGCTGGTTCATATCGTGCAACTGCTGGCTCAGTAGCGGGTCGGCTTGCCGGATTAAATCCAGAAAAGCGGCGTGTACCTGATAACCCGCCTCAATCTGCCCCGTCATAGGCGCGACAGGCCGAAGCTGCAACATCACCGAAAAAATCGCTTTTGCCATATTTTCTACTTCTCCCCGCCAAAATAACTTAATTCCAAAGGCACTTGAATACTTCGTAGGTTCTCCCGCTCCGACTTCGACTTATCTTCATCCCTGAGCGGGCCGGGTTCGGTAGCCTTATCAAACAAAAACTCCTCGTCCGGCAAACTATAATACGGCCCGCTAACAGTCGGGTTAGCCAGCAAGCTAACCGGCGGCATTGGCACGACATCGTAGCTGAAAAGCCGTTCCCGCCTAATATCGAGCGGGTTAAGCGCACAGCTAACCCCGACAGGCCGTTCCGGGGGTGCTTCCTTTCTGTCATCCTTGTTAATCTGATACCACTTGTAAATTAGTTCCGCCTTTGACATCCACTTACCCAGCCGCAACCAGCTCGGTAGTTTGGCCGCTTCATCCGCGAACACAAAAAACTCAAAAACCGAACCGGGGGCAAGCTCTTTGGCCCGCCCGAAAACTACCCGGTTTTCAATCACCTTCGGCGTAAAGCTGTAGTACGGTACATTCGCCATTTTAAAGGTGATAAAAGCGAAATCCAGCTTGAGCGGACGGGCCGGAGTAACATAAAAACTGCCCACTCGCTCCGGCTTTAGCTCATTCTGGTAGCGCGGCACTTGCAAACCATTAAAGTAAGCCGGAGCAGGCCGCACCAGCCCCAGAGCGTAGGTCAGACCGTAGTTATGCAAAAACTTCTCGGTTTCGTAGGCGCGGCCCATCTCCCGGCTGGCATAATACAAATTATCGTGCAAGGTCAGGCGACAACGCGCCACATATTTAGCCATAAGGTATACCCTTTCCAGGTGAGGCAAAATTATTCACTTTTGGCCGACTTGTCCTTGCCCTTCTTTTTCTCCATCTTTGCTCCATAAGTTGTGGCGTAACTCTGGCTTTCCTGATAGGCTTGCTGCAAAAGCTCTTTCAAGCGGGCTTCGTTGCTAAACAATTCCCCAACCTCGCCCAGCAAAGCTTCCAGTTCTGCCCCTACCAGCGTAGTGGGTACGACCCTATCTTCCTTTAACAGCTCTCCCAACTTCGCCTCAATCTTGGCCTTGAGGTTCTCGGCCCGGTACGGTCCTTTGGCAGGCTTCCCGTCTTCCTTATCCAGTTGCTCATAAAGCGTCTGGGTTAGTTTTAGATTCGAGAAAATCTCACCATCGGCAAAGACAATCGCCGCCAGATGATTTTCCACCGAACCAGTGCGGGTAGTCTGCGCCCCGTAGCGTTTGGTTCGCAAAATATTGTTTAGCACATACAAAAATTCGGCTTCGGTAGGGTCGCGCACCGTAATGACCGATGGGAAGAAAATTTGGGGTAGCACGTGGTCTTGCTCACCAAAACTGCTACGGGTCTGCCCTGCCTGACTCATCGTTCCATGCTCAAAGGGCGCGTTAAAAGTAAAAGATTGGTGTGATTCGTCGTAATGGGAAAGCGAAAAAGCTGAATCAACCATTACCTTCGAGCGTTCGCTGCCTTCCGCCCCAATCGCAAAGCCGTAATAAATGCAATCCGGGCAAACCTTGCAGAAATCCGCGCTGTTATACTCGCAATAGCGTTCGCTTCCCTTAGCGTCACTGACCAACCCATAGCGGCGCAGCAACTCACGCCCGGTGAGGCGTTCGGGCGTAGTTTGCTTGCGCTTGAACATCACAATCCGGCTCATCAGCTTGCTATTCTCGCCTCGCCCGTCCAGCACTTTGGCAAAGTTCAACTGGCCGTCAGTCTGGAACAGGGCAAACGAAGTCGTTTCGCGTAGCACCACAAAATGGGCATAGCGTCCTCCCGGCACAGGCGGTATAGCCGTCTGAAAAACATCGTTACGTGGCAATGTAGAAAGAAACATAGCTTAATTCTCCTTTTTCTGATAAATTTCTCAAGCCAAAAATTTACTCATCGTCGTCAGTTGGGGCGGATGGGTCGGGTAGCTCTTCCGTATTTTGACCCTCTTTCAAACGGGCTTGCCGCCGCTCATACATCAAATCGCTAAAAGAGGCTTCACAACCATTCTTGAAGCGGTTAAGGCGGCTGTTCAAAATACTGCGCTCACCCTCAGCGTAGCCCATAAAAACTTCCTTGTAAAAATAATCCACAAAAGCGATTATTCGCGCCCGCTCCTCGTCCCCTTTGCGGGCGGTAGTGCGCCCGGTGGCCTCGCCGCGCCGGATGCGGTCAAGCCAGTTGTGCAATTCCTGGCGCATTTCCAGCTTGATTTCTTCCTCGCTCAAGTTAAGCGTGTCGGTAATAATGCGTTTGGCGGCAATATCTACTGGCTGGACAATTGCTCGTGAAGCTGGGTACTTACCGCCGGGGGTTGCGCTGAAAGGACTGTAAAAATCCAGGTAAAGCTTGACTGTCTCACGATGGTGAATCATAGTACCTCCTAATTGTTCATAAATTTTGGTATAGTGATGGGCCTTTTCGAGTGGCATAGCATTAAGTTCGGCTTTCCGTACCTGCTCTTGCAGGAAGGAAAAGAGATTGAGCTTGTCGGTTGCCAGTTCGCGGGCAATGCGGTTGAAACGACCCAAACGTGGGTCAGGGCCGGTAGCTTCGGTATCAATCTGCACTTCTATCGCCCGGCTGAAAGCTGCCAGACTGCCGCCAATGGTATTAAGTGCGTCGCGCTGGTTCATCGGCCCGTAAAGCTCGTCCAGCCGCAAGCGGGCTTCGGCTGAGGGGCGGTTAAGGGAGGCGGGCTGATTATTTTCGGGCGAAGAATTGCCCAAAAGGTAGCGTACCGCCGCGTGGGGTGCGTCCAGTATTACCGTTTCCTTGAAATCGGCAGCCGAATTGAAAAGCGGTAAATACATTTCGCTCACTACTACTCGCGCCCCCAGCACCAAAGGCAAAGCCAGCCCCAACCAGGCCGCTTCTACCCATGAAGCGGTAGTAGCCGCCGCCCCGCTTTCCTTGCTAAAACTGCGCTTGCCAAAAAACATAAAGCCGGGATATTGCCCATCCGGGCTGCGGTTGAACAAATACCCATTACTTTGCTTATTTTTTTTCTCATCATTATCGAAATCGTTATAATCACTCAAATTCAGCTTGAAAAACCTCATATTCAGGATAACGTCAGAGCTAATAGTATCCTTGCCGCGCAATTGGGTAGCGACCTCAAAAACTTTCAAATTTTTCAGTTCAGACAAAATTAGCTGGGCCAACCGACCCGTTACGCCCGTAAAGAAGAAGGCCGGATAGATAAAGAAGTATTTAATCTCATCGCTCTCAAACTTCTTGCCTGTTTTCTTGCCGACATCTAGCAAAACCTGACGCAGCATAAGTTCGAGCGAACAGATAACACAAATGCCGCCTGCATTTGAGCCTTTGTAAAGGGGTAAACGGTTCTTGTAAACCCAGGGTTGGAAAAGTACCGAAGAATCCTCCTGCTCCGAAACCGGGTAAGCCGAATTGCAGATAGTGCAAGCCAGTTGGTTGGCGCGGGGTTGCTTGGCGGCGGTATACTTTGCCAGTTCTCCGCCAAAATTGGCTGGCTCGATAGCCACTTCTTTGCCAAACCCAAAGCTCAAAGTTTTATTCAGGTAATCCGGCAAATAAGGCATATAGGGGCCTTGCAAAGCCGGAGTTTGGCTTAGTTCTGGCCCGGCCAATTCCTGAAGTCTTGCCAGCCATCGCTCAAACCAACTTTCCAGACTGTTGCCAGGGCTATCACCTTCGTTGGCGGCCAAAGCATGAGCTTTAAGATATTGGGCCGCCACCCAGTAATAGCGGTAATCCAGCCCGCCGTTACTGGGAATTTGCCGGGCCGTTTGCCAAATTTCTTCGCCCAACTCTTGTACCAGCTCCTGTTGCAAAACGGCTCTGGCGGGTTGCCTCACAAGCTGGTCGGCCAACCGTAAATAATTAATCAGGAAGCGTCCCAGCATCGTCACCCGCGCATCCGGGTTATAATCCAGCTTTAGCTCTGCCGGAATTAGCTTTTGGGCTTGCATCTCCTTCATTTTCTGGAGGGTGCTTTCAGCCACGTTTTCCCGGCTATCCAGCCTGGTTTTGCGGGCGAACAACTTTAGAAAATCGGCAGGGCTAAGAAAATCGTGCAGATAGCCGGGATACTTTAATAACCCAAGCTGACTAAAACCAAAACTACCACCTTCCGAAACCTTTTCAGCACAAGCCGTTTGTAGCTCGGTTTTGACTCGCTCGTTAATAATGTCCCGGTCTATCTTGAGTTCGGCGCGAGGCTGCGGGTTCAGATAAACCACTCCATTTGGGAAAAACAAATACGGGATTAAGGGTTCTGCCGCGAATTCCTGGATATAACCCGCTACTGCATTGTTAATGTAATTGCTCAGAAAACCCCGTACTTCGCTCAACTTGTGATAGGCAAAGTTAAAATTTCCACCACTTATGCTAATAAGCAAGTTTATCAGGCTATCCGAACTTTTTCTGGTAGCTGCCGAACTGTACAAAGCTTCTTCGGGAGATTTCACCAGGTAAGCAATTTTGTCACTATAAGTACATAAATCACGTAAGACCGAACTTATTCCATTAGTATCCGGCCTTTTCGCTGCTTGGCCCTCTACCAATTCGACAAAATTGTTATCTATAAAGGAATGCTGGTTCAAATTAATATCCCATTCGCGCTGCGTATTTACCGCCAGCCACAAAATAAACCCGGCCCATTCCTCAAGCCCTGGCAAGAACTCGTAGCCACCAATCAGCTTTAGCTCATCCAAAAGTTTCTGACGAGCCAGAGCAATTCCGTCAGACTGGCGAGTTTTGAGGGCTTCGTGCAAAATTTTGTCCAAATCGTGCATAGAATAAGCCAGAACGTACAGTTTGAGATACAAATTATCCAGACCTGAAACCCGGCCAAACTCCCGTAGTTGACATTCATAAACCAGCTTGAGCGTTGGAAATAACCCGTTGAAAACGTGCGAGAGCATGGTTTGGTCAGAAAGATGGGCATATTTCTTCTCGGTAGTACCTTTGGCCGAAAACAAACTATAGCGGGCTATCATCGGCTCTAGCATAGTTTCCGCGAATTCATCTAAAACGTCGGCAACTATGCTGTCACCAAATTCCTGGATAATTAGCTGCTCAAAAACCTGGGGCAATAACACCAGTTTCTCGTCAACTTTAGTTGGTTCCGGCCCAGAATCAGAATCGTCCTCAAAATCTGCATCCTCAATCATAAAATCCTCCTTTAGCAAATCGGTAATGCTTCTTCATCGTCATCAGCTTTTTTCTGAAAGACCAGCGAATGCGCCAACAATGCCTCCAAACCAAAAACAATACTGTAATTCAGGCTAGGTGTACTGCCATCCTGCACGCTGTAAACCGGGAAAAGCGGGCCTAGCCGATTTCTAGCTTTGAACTCTGCCGGAGTTTCCTGTAAAGTCAGGCAAACCAAATTCAATTTCTCCAAAGCGTGATTTACCCTGTTATCAATCTGACGCGAAAGCACCCGGCTATTTTCAATCCAAAAATTATCCAGCACGCTCACTTGATTGGCTTTGCCCTTCAAGGACTTTTTATTTATCAAATCAAAGCTATCACGTTCTTCGGTGTAGCTATGTACTCTGAGGTAAATTCCTAGCTCGTGGCTTTTGTGCCGTTTGAACTGGTTTCCGGCTCTGCGCTCGAACTCGGCAGCCTCCATAACCGTAAATTTAGTATTTGCAAGCAGAAAAAACAAATCATAGTGCTTGAAGAAACTGTCAGTTTCATCAAAGATGCCGCAAGTCAAGGGGCTGCGTCCCCTGAAAGAATTCAACTCCTCCAAAATAATATGCCGTTTTTCCGAAGGCGGTTTTACTGTAGCGTTTCTGCGCTCTTTAGTAGTCATCTTTGCGCTTGCTTGTTTGGCCTTATCCTCCTCCTTGTCACGGAGCATTATCTGGTAACAGCCAACCTGTCGGTCAATCCAGCGTTTGCCGTCCTTATCCTTGTAACCGTAAGCCTGGTTATATTGCTGACGGAGTGGCTCATCTACATATTTGCTTTCGCCTTCATCCTTTTTGTGCTTGCCCAGAGTGAGTTTTTCGGCCCGCTGAATTATATGAGCGGTTTGCAGCCCGCCCCACAAACATCCATAATTTTTGAAGTCTTGCTCAGGTCGGAAAATCGGTTTAAGTTCAGCCTCGTTTATTTCTTCGCATTTTTCAGAAGCGCGAATCTTATCTAAAAACTGGACACGCTCCACCGATGCATCCTCATCAGGAAAATGTTCCCGGAATAATTGCACCCGCCATTCGGGTAGCAAGGCGTAAGCCCGGTACTCTTGCCATTTTGGATGTCGCCCCAGCCGCCCCAACCTTTGAATAAATGTGCCAAGATTGGTTGACTCGAAAATTAGCAAATTAATCTCAAAATCTACCCCAATATCTACAGTGCTGGTGGCAATAATAAATCTGACAGATGAGCTTTTATTCCTTGCCCGCTCTCGTTCGCCCACATTGGTTAGCCCCGTTATTTCGCCGACTGCCTCTACGCCCCATTTGGCTTGAAAAAAAGCGGTCAAGCGTTTGGCGGTTGCTACCGAATTGACGATAAAGACCCCCTTCGAGGTTGGGTCGCTTTGGTAAAATTCTTCCAGTTCGGCTAAATGTTCTTCGGCCCAAACGAAAGCTCCTTTTTGGCTAAGGCTGTGAAGTTGCAAATTCACCGGCTGTACAATCGGTTTTGAAGTGTAACCTTCGGCGGCAATCGGCGAATAATTATCTGCTTCATTGCCAATTTTTTCTATCCTAAACCCGCTTCTTTTCAACATTACCTCAAACGAAGCGGTAGGAGTAGCCGAAAGAAAAACGTATTTAAGGTGGTGTCCGCGTTGGTGTACCCGGTGATAATTCAGCACGTTCAACACGGCAATCGCCTGGGGCTGGCCGAAAATATGAAATTCATCAAAAACAAAATAATTCAAATTATCGGGTATTTGAAAAACAAACTCGCGACTATCCTTATCGCTACCATAGTTAAAACTGCTCATCAAATGAAACAAATCGGGGTTACTCAAAATACAATTGGTATTGGTAAGGGTTAGCAACATCTCGCTAACCCGGCTTGCTCCCGGACTAAAACTTTGCTCAACCTTTTCGGTAATAGATTCGCTGTTAAGCTTTTGCGGCTTATACTTCAGCTTGAACTTATCAAGGTTTTTCAGTAAACCATGCTCCTGGTCTTCAATTAATTCGTTGGTAGGGTAGAGTAGCATCGCCTTTTTACCCTGCGTCAGTAAGGGAAGCTGACCCGCCAAACTTTTGCCGTCCCCGGTCAGAGCTAAGTCAAAAACCACGTCTATTTCCGGGTCAGCATAAGCCCGCCAGCTACGAGCCTGATGACGGCGTAACTGAAGACCCGTTGCTTGCACTTTGGCTAATTGCTGCCCTAGTCCGGCTTTCCTTAGCTCGTCCAAATCCTTCTCATCCGCCAATCGAGAATAAACCGGCCCAAGTTTCAGGCAATGCTTAACCATGCTGCCCTCCCTCCACTTAACAAAAGCAGTTCTGTAATAAATTAAATTTTTCGTGAAACAAATAATGCAGTCCGGCCTTTAGGCCAATAATTTATCAACAGGCTTTTCAACCCGCTCACCCTGTTGATAAAATAATAATATCACAGGGAGTTGTTACAAACGGTCACTTGAATGACGGTTTTATAAAATTCGTATAACAATTTTCAAACGAGTGACTGTTTGTGATAACTCTCTGTGGCAGCATCTTGATTGGGATGCTGCCACTACTATATTATTCTTTGCGTGTGCGGAAATCCTGATGGGGTGAGGGGTCAAAAGATGCGAATGGCTGTTTCTCGTTCGGCTCAAAACCGGGCAAAAACATTTTTTAACTCCCGTCAATTTTCCTAGAAAGGTAAAAATCGCGCATTTCTTCTATTTCGGTAGCGAGTTCTTCGCGAAGCCTAGCGGGGCTGAGAATTTCGATTTTGCGGCCCAAACGCAAAACTTCTTGTTTTATCCAGAAGTTGTCCTCAGAGGCCCGGAGATGGGCGTGATTATCTGGCAAAATCTGAATGAGTTCCTGCTTGTAGAAACGCTCGGAGATACCGCCTTTGACCAGGCTGGGGTGTAGCAAGTATTCAAACTGAATCATATAGTGTTCGCGGTTGCGAAAAGCCCCAAATTTTCTGCCCAGCGATTTTAATTCCCTGATTTTATCTACCCGGTAATAATAGCAACGCTCCTTGTAAGTGCTATAGGCGTAAAGGTAAAGCGTGCCGTGTCGTATTTCCAGATGTTGCGGCTCAAGCTGAACATGTAGCACTTGAGCAACGTCCCGGCTGACCGGTTCGCTGTTCACAAGCTGGATTGACTCCTTGTTTGTGATACATTCTTCCAGCTTCTCGATAAGCGAACGGTGCTGCTGGTAATCGCGGGCCAGACGTGGGCCAAAATAAGTCAGGGGCGCGGCGCGTTGCAACTCCTCGCTTTGTTGGTTCAAGCGACCCGCCAGCTTGTCTATTAGCAACCGCACATCGGCGGCATAGGGATGACCGGGTGTAAACTCGCGCTGTATCCGGGTCAAAAGTGCTTGCTCCATCGGCCCAAGCATATTTGCCAAAATAGCCTGGGTGCGGGCAGTTTGTAAAAGAATATAACGCCCGTCCTCGTCCTGGACTATCTCGTGTTCGAGTCGAAGCTTCCTTAAATCTCGCTGAAACATTTGACGACCCGCTTCATCAGGTTTGTTATAAAACTTGTGTAATGCTTCGAAATGGGTAGGCTGTTCGGCCTGAATAAAATGGAGCAATTTTTCAGACCGAACTTGAGAAGCACGTGGTGGCATAAGTTTTCCTCAAGAATTTATTTATGAAAACCTTGATTTTGCCCCTAGAGAATAACGCTCTCAAGGGGGCGGCTCGCCAGGCTTGAGCCGGGGTAGTAACACTTTGCCCAACGGCTTCTTCCGCTTCAAACTGGTTAATCTTGACTAAAGCGGGAGCTATAGAGTTCGATAAAAAGAAAAGGACAAAAAGTGACAAAATGAAAGGATGGCCTTGCTCAAAAGCCGGAGCGGGTCAAACAAACCACTGGTAGTGTGATTGATGCGGTAGTTAGCCACTTGCTTAAGCCTGCCGCCTAGTCTCATTCTTTTTATCGAATACTATAGAAACCAGAAACTAGAAACTAGCCCCTCTGAAACCCGTCGTTTTCGGCGAAAGCTTCTTCACGGTAAAGGCCGAGAGCTTCCAGAACCGGGATGTCGGTGACGGAGAACAAGATGGCTTGCTCGGTTTCGCTGGCGTTGGCGTGTTCGTGCCAGGCCCAGGGCGGCAAAGCCAGAAAATCGCCTTTTTTCCAATCGAAACGCTGCCCGTTGATAATCGTCTGGCCCTGTCCGGCGACTACGTGGTAAACCGCGCTGCTGGTGTGACGATGGGCTTTGGTATGTACACCAGGGCGGAGCATTTGCATCCCGCAACCAAGTGTGGGCAGAACTGGCCCGCCCGTTAGCGGGTTGACGTAGGCCAAAGCAATATCGTCGTAAGGGCTGGCTTCGTTTGCGCTGGCAAGTTCTTGCAAGGCTTCATAGGTTTTGGCCCATTTGTAGATGAGCAGGGGCGAAGCTTTGCGGCTGGCATCGGGCTTTTGCCAGGCCGGAACAAGCGCACTACCGCCATATTTTTTCAGGGCGAAATTATCGGGTTTGGAAATTGGGAATTGTGCGCCTTCGTATGGCTCAAAGAAACTGGCATCCAGCGAACGCACCAAGTTAATATCAAGGCCGTCCATCCATAAAATCGGCTCGTTGGTTTCATTTCCATGGTCGTGCCATTGCCAGGGCGGGGTTAAAATCAAATCACCTTTTTCCATAAAGCAACGTTCGCCTTCTACCGAAGTAAACGCCCCGCTACCCTGAATAATAAAGCGAATTGCGCTTTGGGTATGACGATGAGCCGGAGCAATCTCGCCCGGTTTGACCATCTGTACCCCGGTGTAAATGTTGCGGGTAGTAGTTTTAAGGTCTGATAAGCCGGGATTGTTCAAAATTAGTACACGTCGTTCGCTGCCCCGTTCAATTGGAATTTCGCCAGCTTTGAGGATACGTGGCAAAATTTCCTCCCATTGCCACACAAAAGGCAGGGCATCGGCGACGGGCTGGCGGGTAATCAGGGTATGAATATATTTCCAGAGGGCGGGTAAATTCGCTTCTTCCAAATCGGCGTAAAAATCGTCAAGTTCAGACGAATTTTGCTGTATAGGTTCACTGGTTAGCATTTTGAGCCTCCTTGCTACTGGCGGGGAAACTGGCAGTTTGACCTGTGTTAAAATATCATCTATGCTATAATATCATAAATTTGGTTGCGTCTGCGACCAGGAGGAGAGCAAGCGAACACCAACGATTTAGACAGGAGCGAATTTAGAATGAGCATCAAAAGCGCGGTCAAAGTAGTTACCGATAGCACCGCCGATATTCCGCAGGAATTAGCCCGAAAATTGGGCATAACCCTTGTGCCGCTTTCGGTGCTGGTTGGAGATGAATCCTTTCGGGACGGTATTGATATTACCCCTAACGAATTTTACAAACGATTACCCAATATGGAAAAAATCCCGACTACTTCTCAACCTTCGCCCGGCTTTTTTTTAAAAGCTTATGAGGAATTGACCGCCGATGGCTCATTCGTGATTTCTATGCACATTTCATCCAAACTTAGCGGCACCTATGAGAACGCTGCGATTGCCGCCCGCAATTTTCCGGCGGGTCGGGTGCGGGTAGTAGATTCGCAAACTGTTTCGGGTTGTATCGCTTTTGGCGCGTTTACAGCTATCGAAATGGCTCAGGCCGGTTATGATATTGACCGCATCGAAAGCGAAGTTCGCGAAGGCTATAAGCGCACCCAGCTTTATGCCATGATAAACACAATGGAATATCTTAAACGCGGCGGGCGGATTGGCGGGATGCGGGCTTTTGTTGGCTCGATGCTAAATATCAAGCCGATTATTCAGGTAAAAGAGGGCGTAGTACAGCCTTTTGAGCAAATCCGCACTCGCGGCAAAGCTTTGCAACGTCTGGCCGAATTGGTCAAGAAAGAAGTCAAGGTCGAAAGATTAGCGATTATGCACGCCGCCGACCAGGATGCCGCCACCGAATTAGCCCAAATCCTTGCCCCGGTCTTTCCGCTCAAGGATATGTACATTTCGGATATTGGGCCGGTCGTCGGTACTCACACCGGGCCGGGTACGGTTGGTATCGGTATTCAACGCGCCCGACAGCTTTAAACCTGTTATTTCTGATAGTTTTGGTCATTTGTAGGAGGGATTTCCAATCCCAATTTTACCCAGACCCGTAAGGTCGGGAAGGGCAATCTCTCCTACACTTTGAGTAGTTAAAAGTTTTTATGTCAGGAGAAAAAGATTATGCAAGCTAAGTATAAGCTGATAGTAACTCTGGCTCTTCTCCTGAACCTGGCAGTTTTGCTGGCGGCTTGTGGCAATGAAGCTACCCCTGCCCCTCTGCCTACCGCGACGGCAGTTCCGTCGCCCACCCTTGCTCCCTCGCCCACCCCGTTTACGGCGGCTTCCTATAGCGGGACGTGGCAGGGTGTGGTGGTCCAGCCCAGTGTCGGTTCTTTCCCGATTATTATGGTTCTAACCGACTTGAAATTCGATGGTATTGTGGGCGCGATGGATTACCCGACCCAGAAATGCAGTTTTAGTTTGCGGATGACTGATACTCAAAAGGGAAAGTACGTTCTCAAGGAAAAACTGGAACATAACGAACCGGGCGCAGGTTGCACCGACAACGGTTCGGCCAATATCCGGCTCACTCCCGAAGGAACGATGAGCTGGGAATGGTTTTATGCCGATGGCAAGCCAGGAGCTTACGGTACGCTGGCCCGGAGGAACGATTATCCCTTTCTACCCACCCGCAACCCCTACAGCTACTAATCCCGGCAGTGGTGGCCCGCCCCGTCCGCCTCTAAAACTTTAGTTCTTGGCTTGCTTGTTTGTACGTTTGGGGTCTAAACTATCACGAGTTCTTTTTCGATGATTTCGCCCGTTTCGCCCCAGGGGTCAGGCTTGACGATTTTGTAAGCTCGAACGATTGGGCTATCGAAATCGGCCAGCGAAACTAGCACATAAAAAGCATCAGGGTAGTAAGCGGTGCGAACGTCGGTAGGGGAAGGGCGGGCTTGAGTTTTGGGGTGGCTGTGGTAAATTGCCACCAATTCCAGTCCCTGCTCGTCCAATTCTTCTTCGGCGGCCAATTGTTCGCGGGGTTCAATTAAATAGCGGATTTGCTTGTTTTCCGGTTCAACGTTAGTTGTCGGGTAATGCTTTAGGATTTGCCCGTCCTGACCGCCCAGCAAGCCGCAACCTTCTTCGGGGTAGACCGAGCGCAAATGTTTCAGCATTTCTTCCAAAATCGCGGCAGGGATAATCAATTCTTCAGCCATTTACCACCACAACTTTTGTTCCATATCGTCTTCCAAATCCTCCACCGGGCGATTGAACAGACCCGCGCTCAAATATTTCCAGCCACCTTCGGCCAATAGCACCACAATATTGCCCTGCTCGATTTCATTGGCAATTTTGAGCGCACCGTGAATCGCCGCCCCACAGGAGACTCCCGCAAACAAACCAGTTTTCGCCAAAAGCAACTGTTGCGCCCGCACTGATTGAGCGTTGGTAACTACCAGTTTGCGGTCAAGCCGTTTCAAATCAATTATTGGCGGGACATAGCCGCCTTCAAGATTGCGTAGCCCCTGCACTACTTCGCCCATCATCGGCTCAACCGCCACAATTTTGATGCTCTGGTTTTGCTCTTTCAGGTAGCGGCTCACGCCCATCAGCGTGCCACCCGTCCCTAATCCAGCCACGAAATGCGTAGTATCAGGCAAATCTCGCCAGATTTCCGGCCCGGTAGTTTCGTAATGGGCTTGCGGGTTGGCAGAATTAGCGTATTGAAAAGGCATAAAATATTGGTTGGGGTGCTGTTCGGCGATTTGCAAGGCCAATTCTACCGAACCGTTGCTGCCCTTGCTGCCATCGCTCAAAATTACTTCTGCGCCGTAAGCTTCCAGCAATTGCCGCCGCTCTATTGTAAAGCTATCTGGCATTACAATTGTTACTTTGTAGTTTTTGAGCCGCCCAATCATCGCCAGGGCAATGCCAGTATTGCCGCTACTTGGTTCAAGAATGTGCTGACCTGAACCCGGCCTTAGTTGTCCCTTGCGTTCGGCTTCGTTTATCATATAGAGGGCTATGCGGTCTTTGACACTGCCTGAAGGATTTACCCCTTCCACTTTGGCAAAAATTCGGACTGTGTCCGGCTTCGGGCTAAGTTCCGAAATTTCTACCAGTGGCGTATTCCCAATCGTTTCTAATATACTGTGATACTTCATAAAAATTCTTTTTTTTAATTCTAAATGCTTATTTATTTGTTGCAAGTAAAGCTCTTTAGCTACTTCTTTTTTTATTAAAGCGGCTCGTAAATTTCAGGTACGCGGCTTTCCAGCAAAGGCGCAATGCTGTTTAAAACCAGTTCTTGAAAATAAGGCGCAGCCCGGTGCGCGTCTACCGCCGTCTGGTCAGCGTATTGTTCGTACAGAAAAATCCGGCGCGGCTCGCTAATCGAACGATGGGCCATATACATCAAATTACCCGGTTCTTGCCGGGTATGCTCGACCATTTTTCGCACCAGCTCAATTACTTTTTCTTCGTTTCCCGCCTTCACCACATACGTCGCTGCTATGCAAATCATGTCAAACCCCCTCAAACTAAGTAACAAGTATCAAGTAACAAATGATTTGGGTAAAATTGAGAAGGGTAGTCCCTCCTAGCATTGACTTCAACTAATTTGATACTTGATACTTGATACTTGAGACTTGATACTTGTTACTTTATTTCCCCGCCACTCATTGCGGGCAGGATAACTACTGTATCAGATTCTTTGACGGGGGTGTTTAGCCCTTGCAGAAAGCGTACATCTTCGTCGTTTATATACAAATTGACGAAACGAGCAAT